>NZ_JAACFY010000006.1:0-218949 GCF_029237305.1 Aeromonas sp. 2MA4
TGCCCGGTAGCTAAGTTCGGAATCGATAACCGCTGAAAGCATCTAAGCGGGAAGCGAGCCCTGAGATGAGTCATCCCTGACCCCTTGAGGGTCCTAAAGGGCCGTTGGAGACCACAACGTTGATAGGCGGGGTGTGTAAGTGCAGCGATGCATTGAGCTAACCCGTACTAATTACCCGTGAGGCTTAACCATACAACACCCAAGAAGTGTTCTGGGCCTTGTAGCGAATGAAGAACTACTACCTAATTCAGTGATAACGACAAGCCACGAGCAACATCGTTATTCACGTCAGCTTTCTCAGATTATTCGGTTCGTCCTGAACCTCACTCTTCGAGCCCGCCTGCGGCGGTTTCGATTTGTTCCGGACAAATCGATGAAGAATTTGCCTGGCGGCCATAGCGCCGTGGAACCACCTGATCCCATGCCGAACTCAGAAGTGAAACGCGGTAGCGCCGATGGTAGTGTGGCATTCGCCATGCGAGAGTAGGACACTGCCAGGCACCCAATTAAACAGCGACGTGCACATCACGACGTTGGCCGAGAGGATGACATCTCTGATAATCGGCAAAAGATTTAGCGAAAAGCTAGCCAAATAGCGGAGCGGTAGTTCAGTTGGTTAGAATACCGGCCTGTCACGCCGGGGGTCGCGGGTTCGAGTCCCGTCCGCTCCGCCAGTAAATTGAGAAGCCCAGTCGAAAGACTGGGCTTTTTTTCGTTTCCGACTACCCCGCACTCGCTATCACTATTATCCACCCCCTCTTCCTTTCTCCATGCCGAGCCCTCTTGATGATCGCCGCTGGCTGCGGTTGCCGCTATAATGGCCGGCCTCAAGCAAGGTGATGGTATGACAGCAGAATATCTACAGCGATTCGGGGGCATTGCCCGTCTTTATGGTCAGAGCGCACTTGGCTCCTTCAGTCAGGCCAGGGTCTGCGTGGTGGGGATCGGCGGGGTAGGCTCCTGGGCGGCGGAGGCGCTGGCCCGTGCCGGCATCAACCAGATCACCCTGATCGACATGGATGATATCTGCATCACCAACACCAATCGCCAGATCCACGCCATGCAGGGTACGGTTGGTCGCCTCAAAACCGAGGTGATGGCAGAGCGTATTCGTGCCATCAATCCGGATTGCGAGGTGATCGAGGTGGATGATTTCGTCACTCCTGACAACCTGGCCGAGCATATCAAGCGGGAGTTTGACTATGTGGTGGACGCCATCGACTCGGTCAAGGCCAAGGTGGCGCTGATTGCCTTCTGCAAGCGCAACAAGATCCCTGTGATTGTGGCGGGTGGTGCTGGAGGACAGATGGATCCCACCCAGATTACTGTGGCCGATCTGGCCAAGACCATTCAGGATCCGCTGGCCGCCAAGGTGCGCTCCGACCTGCGCCGGCTGCACAATTTCAGCAAGAATCCTGCTCGCAAGTTCGGAGTGGAGTGTGTCTTTTCAACCGAGCAGTTGAGCTACCCGGATGGCAATGGTGGCACCTGTCAGGCCAAGGCCGCCAGCGATGGCAACATGAAGATGGATTGTGCCTCCGGCTTTGGTGCTGTGACGCCGGTGACGGCAACCTTTGGGTTGGTTGCCGCGTCCAGGGTATTGAAGAAGATTGCCGAGCGGGGTGCTCGCGCCGAAAAAGAGGCCGGGAATGAAGAAGTAGGGTCGATTAGCGAAGCGTAATCGACCACTGAACAAGGCGGATTAGACTGCCTGCTCCCGGATCGCCAGCACGATCGCTCTGAGCCCGTTACCCCGTGACGGGCTCAAGTATTTCTCAAGCCCCAGTTCGGTGAAATAGGCTTCCATATCAAAGCCTTGAATGGCCTCTGCGGATTGGTGGTTGAGCGCCGCGAGCACGATGACGATGAGGCCGCGTACGATGCGGGCGTCCGAGTCGCAGGCAAAATGCCAACGGCCATCCTCTCCCTGCTCCCCTTTCAGCCAGGCCTGGCTTTCACACCCCTTGAGACGAAACTCCTCCTGCTGCCACTCGGCAGGCAGGACGGGTAGCAGCTTGCCGAGCTGGATGATGAGCCGGTACTGGTTTTCCCAGCCGTGGGCGGCCGAAAATTGTTGGCGGATGCCCTCGGCATTGGTTTCCAGGCCGATCTGGGTATAGGTTGCGAGGCTGTTCATGAGGTTGTCTGCCTTAGAAGAAGTCACTGAGTTTGCGCAGAGCCGCCAGCAGGGCATCCACATCGTCCTGGTTGTTGTAGCAAGCCAGGGAGGCGCGCATGGTACCGCCGATGCCAAGGCTCTCCATCAGCGGCATGGCGCAGTGATGGCCGACCCGCAGCGCTATGCCCTGCATGTCGAGCAGGGTGGCGGCATCCTGGGGATGGATGTCATCCAGCAAGAAGGAAACGGCGCCGGCGCGCTGGCCGGGTTCACCGATGAGGCGCAGTCCCGGTACCTGCCGCAGACCTGCCACCAGATGGTCGGTGAGTACTTGCTCGTGGTGAACCAGGGCAACCCTGTCTTGTTGCATAAAAAAGTCGATGGCGGCAGCCAGGCCTATGGCACCGGCGATGTGCGGGGTACCTGCCTCGAACTTGAAAGGTAGGGCGTTGAAGGTGGTGCCGCTGAAACTGACCCTGTCGATCATCTCGCCCCCCGCTTGCCAGGGAGGCATGCGCTCCAGCAGTTCGGTTCTGCCCCACAACACCCCGATGCCGGTCGGGCCATAGAGCTTGTGGCCGGAGAAGGCGTAGAAGTCACAGCCGATGGCTTGCACATCCACCTCGAGGTGAGCCACAGCCTGGGCACCGTCGATAAGTGTCACGGCGCCAACCGCTTTGGCGGCTGCCACCATCTGGGTGACCGGATTGACGGTACCAAGGGCATTGGAGACATGGACCACGCTTACCAGCCGGGTGCGGGGCCCCAGCATGGCTAGATAGGCAGCTATATCGAGATCGCCCCGCTCATCCAGGGGGATGACCCGGATAAGGGCACCGGTGCGCTGGGCAATCAGTTGCCAGGGCACTATGTTGGCATGGTGCTCCAGGGTGCTGAGCACGATTTCGTCCCCCGCCTGGAGCTCGCTCATTCCCCAGCTTTGGGCCACCAGGTTGATTGCCTCGGTTGTGCCGCGGGTCCAGATCACCTCGCGACAGTGAGGCGCATGGATGAACCGGGTGACCGTCTCGCGGGCAGCCTCGAAGGCTCGAGTGGCCCGGCCGCTCAGAGCATGGGTGGCGCGGTGCACGTTGGCGTTGTCGGCCCGATAGTAGTGCGCGATCGCATCCAGTACCGCTTGCGGCTTCTGGGTGGTGGCGGCGTTATCCAGATAGACCAGAGGATGGCCGTTGACCTGCTGCGCCAAGGCCGGAAACTGGCCGCGCAATTGGGTGTGCTCTTGCTGATTCATGCTCCCCTCGTCATCGTCTGGAAAAGTCGGCCATGATCCTGAAAATGGCGTTCGAACACAAGGCGCATGATGCTTGCCGACTGATGGTGTGTGGCGCAGCGATGCGGCTCGCCCGCTGATTTCTGTTACAATGCCGCCCCTCATCATAAGCCAAGAGATCCGGCCCATGAAGCTCAACCCCAATCAGAACGAAGCGGTCAAGTTTGTCTCCGGCCCTTGCCTGGTGCTGGCGGGAGCCGGATCGGGCAAGACGCGCGTCATCACCAACAAGATCGCCTATCTGGTGCAGCAGTGTGGCTATAACGCCCGCAACATAGCGGCCGTCACCTTCACCAACAAGGCGGCGCGGGAGATGAAGGAGCGGGTCGGTCAGACTCTGGGTCGCAAGGAGGCGCGGGGCCTCATGGTTTCCACCTTCCATACCCTGGGCCTCGACATCATACGCCGCGAGCACAAGAGTCTGAATCTCAAGGCTAACTTCTCCCTGTTCGACGACACTGACCAGCTGGCGCTGCTCAAGGAGCTGACCGAGGCTGAGCTGGATAACGACAAGGACAAGCTGTCGGCCCTCATCAGCCAGATCTCCAACTGGAAGAACGACCTCATACTGCCGGCGCGTGCCATGCGTATCGCCCAAGGGCCGGAAGAGGTGCTGATGGCCCAGCTTTACGAGCGCTATCACCGCCAGATGGTGGCCTACAACGCGCTAGACTTCGATGACCTTATCGTGATGCCGACCCTGCTGCTGAAAAGCAACGAAGAGGTGCGCACCCGCTGGCAGAACAAGATCCGCTACCTGCTGGTCGATGAGTATCAGGACACCAATACCAGCCAGTACGAGCTGGTGAAGCAGATAGTCGGCGAGCGGGCCCGCTTTACCGTGGTTGGTGACGATGACCAGTCCATCTACTCCTGGCGTGGCGCCAAGCCGCAAAATCTGGTGCTGCTCAACGAAGACTTTCCGAGCCTCAAGCTCATCAAGCTGGAGCAGAACTACCGCTCCAAGGGGCGCATTCTGAAATGCGCCAATATATTGATCGCCAACAACCCTCACGTGTTCGACAAGGCGCTCTTCTCCGAGCTCGATTACGGGGTGCCGGTCAAGGTGCTGTTTGCCAAGAACGAGGAGCACGAGGCGGAGCGGATCGCTGCTGAGCTGATGGGCCACAAGTTCATGAACCGCACCCGGTTCAAGGATTACGCCATCCTCTACCGGGGCAACCATCAGTCGCGCATCTTCGAGAAGGCGCTGATGACCAACCGTATTCCCTATCGCATCTCGGGCGGCACCTCCTTCTTCTCCCGTACCGAGATCAAGGACATCATGGCTTACCTCAAGCTGCTGGTGAATCCGGACGAGGACACCGCCTTCCTGCGGGTGGTCAACCTGCCACGGCGGGAGATAGGCCCCACCACGCTCGAGAAACTTGGTCAGTATGCCAACCAGCGCGGCAAGAGTCTGTTTGCCGCCAGCTTCGAGCTGGGGCTGGAACAATCGCTCTCCGGTCGTGGTCTGGTGGCCCTGCAGGCCTTCACCAACTGGCTGGTGCGACTCGGCGATCAGGCCCTGCGCGGCAATCCGGTGGAGGCAGTGCGGGACATGATCAAGGAGATCCACTACGAGGAGTGGCTCTATGAGACGTCCCCCAGCCCCAAGGCGGCCGAGATGCGGATGCAGAACGTCTCCACCCTCTATCGCTGGATTACCGAAATGTTGGAGGGGGATGAGCTGGAGGAGGCCATGACTCTGGCCCAGGTGGTCACTCGCCTTACCCTGCGCGACATGATGGAGCGCAACGAGGGGGAGGATGATGCCGATCAGGTGCAGCTGATGACACTGCACGCCTCCAAGGGACTGGAGTTCCCCTACGTCTTCATGGTGGGGATGGAAGAAGGCCTGCTGCCCCACCAGACCAGCATAGATGAAGACAACGTGGAGGAGGAGCGACGCCTCGCCTATGTGGGTATCACCCGTGCCCAGACCGAGCTCACCTTTACCCTCTGCAAGGAGCGCCGCCAGTATGGCGAGTCGGTGCGGCCCGAGCCGAGCCGCTTCCTGCTGGAGCTGCCTCAGGACGATCTGGAGTGGGAGAACCAGAAGAAGGTGACGGCCGAGGAGCGCCAGCAGAAGGGGCAAGTTGGGGTTGCCAACCTGAGGGCATTGTTCAAGAAGGATTGAGTCGGCGGCTAGCCGCGCTCACTCTTGGTCTGGGTGAGCAGGGGTGTGATATCTGCCCCCGGCATGGGCGGCGAAATGTAGCGTCCTTGTCCCATCAGGCAGCCCATGTCGATCAGCTTCTGCAATTGCTGCTGGTTCTCGATCCCTTCGACTACCAGAGTGAAATCCAGATCCTGGCAGATGTCCCGCATGGCGCGGATCAGCGCCAGATCCTTGGGGGATTGCAGCATGCGATGGGTGAAACTGTCATCCACCTTGATGTAGTCCACCGGGAAGTGGAACAGGGCGTTGAGGGAGGAGAAGCCGGTGCCAAAATCATCCAGACTGATCTGAATGCCTTTGGCCCTCAGCTCGTGCAAAGAGGTGAGGGCATCGGAATCCTGCCGCGACAGCTCCCGCTCGTTGAATTCGAAAATCAGGTAACCCGGTGCTATCCCCTCGCTCTCAATAATGTCTACCAGTCGCATGATCTGGTCATGGTTGACCAGATGCTTGCCGGAGAGGTTGATCGCAACCTTGAACTTGCTCTGGCCCGACATGGGCAGCCAGTTTTTCAACTGTTGGCAGGTGTGGCGCAGTATCTGGTAATCCAGTTCCTGAATAAGGCCGCACTGCTCCGCCAACGGGATGAAGTCGAAGGCATCCTTGAGTACACCCTCCTCCGTGATCCAGCGAGCCATCACCTCCAGCCCTGTCAGACGGCTGTCCTTGAGCCGGATCACCGGCTGGAAATAAGGCACTATGCGCCCCTCTCGTAGGGCTCTGGCCAGCATCTCCTCCGGTGAGGTCCAGGTCTGGGCCGAGCACTCTTCCGAATAGCTGACGATGCGGCTGCGACCGTTGCGTTTGGCCTGATACATGGCCAGGTCGGCCTGATGCAGCAGTTGACTGATATCTGAAGTCTGCTCCGACACACTGGCCACCCCCAGGCTGACCGTGATGCTCAGCTCATTGCCTTGCAGCCGGAACGGATAGGAGAGGCGGCTGATGACGCGGTTGAGAACAGGGCTGATATCCTCCTCGTCCTTGCTGTTGTCCAAGTAGATGACAAATTCGTCCCCTCCCAGTCTGGCTACCATGTCGTTTTGTCTGATGCAGGTTTGCAGACGGCGACTCATCTCTTTGAGCAACTGATCGCCAGCGCTATGGCCCAGGGTGTCATTGACCTGCTTGAAGTGATCCACATCGACGAAGATGAGTGCAAACCCCGGCGTCTTGTAGCGGTGGAAGTGGGTCATGGCATGATTGAGGTGATTCATCAGCAGCGCCCGATTCGGCAACTGGGTCAGCGGATCGTGCAGGGCATCGAATTGCAGCCTGCGTTCGAGCTCCTGGTGTTGCTTGAGTTGTTTCTGCAATCTGAGATTGGTTTGCCGCAGTTGTTGCAGGCGCTGGTTGATGGAGTCTTCCGAGTTGATGTCGTGCAGCTGCTGCCGGATCCGCCTCAGCTCCAGCAACAGGGTCAGCTGGCTGCGCAGGAAGTCGAGGAACAACCGGTTATCTGTCTCCAGCGGCTGCTGAGTACTGATAAGGAAGTGGGCGAAGTATTGCTGCTGCAGGCGCAAGGGCTGGCTGTACCAGTGCAACTGCTCTTTATGCTGTTCCATGTTGTTGGTGCTGTGGCACAGGCTGGTGATGAACTCATCGCTGTGCGGTGGCTGCTCGGGATATATTTTTTCCAGCCGATGGCTGTCTATTCGGATCAGCAACATGTCCTGAATGGCCAGTATCTGGCGTAGCACAGCTTCCAGCTGGGAGAACAGTGCCTGGCTGGGCAGGGTATTGGCCAGGCGGATAATGCGATTGATGCTCTCAATCTTTTTTTGCCAGTCCGGATCCTTGCGGATAAGGGGGGAGGCCAGTTCCGATAGCTGGGAGCCTGCCTGGGTTTCATTCAGCCGCTTGGCAAGACATTCCAGCAACAGGCGCAGTGTGGGCAGATCCTTGGGCTGACAGCAGGCCAGTAACCACTGTATCTGACCGTGCTCGACCGGCAGTATGCACCAGCCTTTCGCCTCATCGAGCTGGTCAAGCTGATCGGAGATCCGCGACTCCTCCAGCCCCAGCTGCAGTTTGAAACGGTCAGAAATCTGATGCTCGCAGACCCAGTGCAGCCCCGCTTCCGATAAGCCCAATATGCCAAAATGTTGCAGAGGACAGAGCTGGTTCAGCTGCTGGATCAGGGTGTCATACTCTTTAGGGGTGGCCTCGGAGGGTGCTGGGAAGTCCATAATAGAGGAGACCAACGCCAACAAGGGAGTCGAGTAATGCGGTGCTGTGGGTTGGGCTGACATAGAAACTCCCGGTTTGCCTACCTTACAAAGAGTAGTCGGAAGTAAACAGATTGAAAGGGCCGCAATTGCGGCCCTTTCAATCACTTAGAGGTTGTCGGTCATGTAGTGAATGGCGTTTTCGATCTCTTCATCGCTACAGGTGACGCAAGTCCCTCGTGCTGGCATCACACCGCTCTTGCCGGTGAAGCCTTCAATTGCATGTTTCTTTAATATATCAATGCCTTGTGCTATGCGTGGCTCCCACAGAGCCTTGTCGCCGCGTTTGGGGGCACCGGCAATACCCATGTCATGACAGGCAAAGCACGCCCCTTTGTACACGGCCTCGCCATCACGTGGGCCGGATGGTGCTACCGCCACAGGAGCTGCGCCTGCAGTCGCAATCCCTTCCAGCTCCTTGGCGGTATAGACCTGACCGACGGGCTTGATCCGTTCGGCAATCGCGTCCGGTGACATCTCATCGGCAGCAAGTACAACGCCGGACAAACTGGCAGCCGTCATTCCGACAGCCAGCAAATAGCTCAGTTTTTTCAACACGCTCATGTACTCCCAGCAGGCTTTTATTATCCCTAGAAAACGGCTGGATTATAACCGAATAGTTACAGTCATTTAAACGCTTGTGTGTGAAGTGTTAAGCACTCTGCGTGCAAAGTTTCTTCGTCAGATCACAAACTGGTGAGGATGCATGATAAAAAAACCCGGTATTCACCGGGTTTCATGAAAGAGGGCGACCCAAGGGCTTATTTGTCCCAGCTGAGGATCACCTTGCCGGACTTGCCGGACCCCATGGCTTCGAAGCCTTGCTGGAAGTCATCGATATGGAAATGATGGGTGATGATGGGAGTGAGATCCAGACCTGACTGGATCAGGCTGGCCATCTTGTACCAGGTCTCGAACATCTCGCGGCCGTAGATCCCTTTGATAAACAGTCCCTTGAAGATCACCTTGTTCCAGTCTATGGCCATGGTGGAGGGGGGGATGCCGAGCATGGCAATTTTGCCGCCGTGGTTCATCTTGTCGATCATGTCCTGGAAGGCCGAGGGTACACCGGACATCTCCAGCCCCACGTCGAAGCCTTCAGTCATGCCGAGTTCGCTCATCACGTCAGCAAGTTTATCTTTGCTGACGTTGACGGCGCGGGTGGCGCCCATCTTGCGAGCCAGCTCCAGCCGATATTCGTTGACATCCGTGATCACCACATGACGGGCTCCCACGTGGCGACAGACGGCTGCAGCCATGATGCCGATGGGGCCTGCACCTGTGATGAGCACGTCTTCGCCCACCAGGTCGAAGGAGAGCGCAGTGTGCACTGCGTTGCCGAACGGGTCGAAAATGGCGGCCAGTTCATCGGGGATGTTGTCGGGCAGCTTGAAAGTGTTGAAGGCCGGGATCACCAGATATTCGGCGAAGGAACCCGGGCGGTTGACGCCGACCCCTATGGTGTTGCGGCACAGGTGGGTGCGGCCGGCCCGGCAGTTACGGCAGTGACCGCAGGTAATATGGCCCTCGCCGGAGACCCGATCCCCCACGGCGAAGCCACGAACTTCCTGGCCGACGGCGACCACTTCGCCCACGTATTCATGACCGACCACCATGGGCACGGGGATGGTCTTTTGGGCCCATTCGTCCCAGTTGTAGATGTGCATGTCGGTGCCACAGATGGCGGTCTTGCGGATCTTGATCAGCAGATCGTTGTGGCCGAGCTCGGGTGCCGGGACATCCGTCATCCAGATGCCGACTTCGGCTTTGAGTTTGGAGAGTGCTTTCATGGTTGTTCCTTCATGCCAGTCAATCACGATGAATGCAGAAAAAAGGGGCTGCAGCCCCTTGGTTCAAATCAGATGACACCGAGTTCGCGGCCGATGCCGATGAAGGCATCGATCGCCTTGTCCAGCTGTTCACGGGTATGAGCGGCAGACATCTGGGTGCGAATGCGGGCCTGGCCCTTGGGGACGACAGGAAAGGAGAAGCCCACCACGTAGATGCCGGCGGCCAGCATGCGGCTCGCCATCTCGGAGGCCAACTTGGCATCCCCCAGCATCACAGGGATGATGGCGTGATCGGCACCTGCCAGGGTGAAGCCGGCTGCGCTCATCCGCTCGCGGAAGTAACGGCTGTTCTCTTTCAGGCGGGTGCGCAGATCGTGACCTTCGGCCAGCATGTCGATCACCTTGATGGTGGCCGAGACGATGGAGGGTGCCAGCGAGTTGGAGAAAAGGTAGGGACGGGAGCGTTGACGCAGCCAGTCGATAACCTCTTTCTTGCCTGAGGTGTAGCCACCGGAGGCGCCTCCCAGAGCCTTGCCCAGGGTGCCGGTAATGATGTCGACTCTGTCCAGCACACCGCAGTATTCGTGGGTGCCGCGACCGTTGTCGCCAATGAATCCGACTGCGTGGGAATCATCCACCATCACCAGGGCATCGTACTTGTCAGCCAGATCGCAGATGGATTTCAGATCGGCGATGACCCCATCCATGGAGAAGACGCCGTCGGTGGCGATCAACTTGAAACGGGCACCATCGGCGTTGGCCTGTTTGAGCTGGGCTTCCAGCTCGGCCATGTCGTTGTTGGCGTAGCGATAGCGTTTGGCCTTGCACAACCGCACGCCGTCTATGATGGAGGCGTGGTTGAGGGCATCGGAAATGATGGCGTCTTCGGCACCGAACAGGGTTTCGAACAGGCCGCCGTTGGCATCGAAGCAGGAGGAGTAGAGGATGGTATCCTCGGTGCCGAGGAAGGCAGAGAGCTTCTGTTCCAGCACCTTGTGGTTGTCTTGGGTACCGCAGATGAAGCGTACCGAGGCCATGCCGAAGCCGTGGCTATCGAGCCCCTGATGGGCTGCTTCGATAAGGTCCTTGTGGTTGGCCAGTCCCAGATAGTTGTTGGCACAGAAGTTCAGTACCTGCTCACCGCCCACCGCAATCTGGGCCTGCTGGGCCGAGGTGATGATGCGCTCCTGCTTGTACAATCCTTCAGCCTGTACTTGGCCAAGTTGCTCGGTCAGGTGACGATAGAATCCGTTAGACATCCTCGATCCTTATTGGCTATTGCAGCTGTTTATCAACAATGGGCAGTATTTTACTGCAATCTGTTGCGGTGAATTCAAATGATTGTGCTGACATTCAACAATTGTGAAACAGATCTCACCCTGCTGGTTGGGCCAGTTGACTGTAATGCTGCTCCAGTTGACGGATCTGCCCAGCCACTTGGGGCTGGATATAGGGACGCAGCAGGAACAGCACCCGTAATACCCCCTGGTAGAGCAGTGGCTTGGTGATGCGGGTATGGGGGGCCTGGGCAATCTGGAACGGGATCCAGCAGGTCACTACCATCTTGATGGTCTGGCCAAGGTCGGGCAGGTCCTCGTCGTTGACATCTATGATACCCCCTTCGCGCAGGCTCCTGAGCAGGGCGACCACGGAGGAGCGCAACTGCTCCTGGGCCTTGAGATACTTCTGCTGCAATGGCGCATCGCGACTGAGGATGTCCGGTAAATTTGCGTAGAAAAAGCGGAACTGCCACATCAGATAGAAGATGGCATCCAGGTATCCCATCAGGTTTTCCAGCTTGATTTCGTTGCTGCGCGCCGGGGTAAAGCTCTCGCTCAGGTGACGGGCATATTGATCAAAAATCGAGTGGATGATGTCTTCTTTATTCCTGAAATGGTAATAAAGGTTGCCTGGGCTGATGCCCAGATGGGCGGCAATGTGGTTGGTGGTGATGTTGCGTTCACCCTGATCGTTGAACAGCTCGGTGGCGCTGTGAATGATCCTGTCTCTGGTTTTCATCACTGTTCCCTCTGGCGGGCCCCTTGCATCAAGGTCGAATCCCCTTGCGGCCCGTGATAAACTTTTCGGCAATTTCAAATTGGCTCACTATACACAGCTTTAACAAGCAGTCACATGTGACCATCAACGTACGCGAGGCAAACTCCATGATCGTAGTAACTGGCGGTGCTGGCTTTATCGGCAGCAATCTGGTCAAGCAGCTGAACGCTCAAGGACGGACCGATATCGTGGTCATCGATGACCTGACCGACGGCACCAAGTTCGTCAATCTGGTCGACCTGACCATTGCCGATTACATGGATAAGGACGAGTTCCAGGCGCGGATCGTCTCCGGTGACGAGTTTGAAGAGTGGGATGACGGCATCGAGGTGATCTTCCATGAAGGTGCCTGCTCTGCGACCACTGAGTGGAACGGCAAGTTCATCATGGAGGTCAACTACGAGTACTCCAAGGATCTGTTCCACTACTGCATCGAGCGGGAAATTCCGTTCATTTATGCCTCCTCCGCCGCGACCTACGGTGGCCGCAACGACAACTTCATCGAAGATCCCAAGTTCGAGCAGCCGCTCAACGTCTATGGCTACTCCAAGCAGCTGTTCGACCAGTACGTGCGCCGCTGGATGCCGGAGATCAACTCCCAGGTCGTGGGTCTGAAGTACTTCAACGTCTACGGTCCGCGCGAGCAGCACAAGGGTTCCATGGCCTCTGTGGCTTTCCACCTCAATACCCAGGTGAAGCAGGGTGACAATCCCAAGCTGTTCGAGGGCTGTGACGGTTTCCCTGATGGTGGCCAGATGCGTGATTTCATCTATGTGGACGATGTCTGCAAGGTTAACCTCTGGTTCTGGCAGAACCCGCAGCACTCCGGCATCTTCAACTGCGGCACCGGCCGTGCCGAGCCTTTCCAGAACGTGGCCGAGGCCGTGATCAAGCATCACCAGCAGGGCGCCATTGAGTACATCCCTTTCCCGGATCATCTCAAGGGTCGCTATCAGAGCTTCACCCAGGCTGATCTGACCAGGCTGCGCGGTGTCGGTTATGACGCCGAGTTCAAGACTGTGGCCGAAGGGGTTGCAGACTATATGGCTTGGTTGAACCGGGCATAAATCAGCTTTATGGAGTCCGGGCTGTCTCCTAAAGAGATGGCCCGTATTTTTAGTATTAAAACCTCCAATTGAAGTGACTTTAAGTATGAAAAAGAAAGTGCTATTCCTGATGGAGACATTGGGCGGTGGAGGGGCTGAGAAGGTATTGGTTAATATTGTCAATAGTCTTGATGATATCAAGTATGACATCACGTTGTTGTTATTGAAACGTGAGGGTATGTATTTATCAAAAATCCCACCTCATGTAAAAATAAAATACCTGCTAGATGCTGAGCCTACCGGGCTAGTTCGTCGAGGTATGGTATATTCGCTGAAAAAAAGATGGCTCAATGCTGTTCTGTCAAAGTCATGGTTGGCTAACATGCTTTTTCCAGAGGAGTATGATGTCGGGGTTTCGTTCCTGGAGGGTGACAGCAGTTTGCTATTATCTCACCTGGATGGACCCAAGAAAAAAATAGCATGGGTACACATAGACCTGGAGAGGCATCAGACTCTACCAAGAGAGGTAGAAAAAGATGTGTATCAAAGCATGGATAAAATAATCTGTGTTTCGGAGGGTTCCAAGCATTCAGTTTTGAGCCTTTACCCTGCTCTGAGTGATATTACCTCAGTCATTTACAACCCGATAGATATAAAAAAAATCATTGACGGTGGCAAACAAAAAATCAGAGTAGGTTCGGGTCTCAATGTATTGGCTGTTGGTCGCTTGCTCAATGATCAAAAGGCTTTTGATGTTCTATTGGATGCTCATAGAATAAACATATCTGCGGGATTGAATTATCACTTGACGATTCTTGGTGAGGGAACTGACAGATCGACTCTGGAAGCCTATATCATAGAGCATCAACTGGGTAATAATACTAGCCTGCTTGGTTTCAAAGATAACCCTTATCCCTACATCGCAGGTTGTGACATATTTGTCATTTCTTCTCATTATGAAGGGTATCCAGTTGTACTGGTTGAGGCGATGACGCTCGGCAAACCCATTGTGTCGACCGAGTGTACCGGGCCCAAAGAGGCATTAAGTAATGGGGAGTTTGGTCATTTGGTACCCATTGCGAATGCACCGGCGTTAGCTGATGGTTTGAAAATGCTATTGGAGAATGATGCCATTCGTGAACGCTATGCTGAGTTATCGAAGCAGCGATCTGAATTTTTCAGCTTCGAACGCAGCATGCGAGATATTGAAACACTATTAAATACCTAGTCATCGCCTCATCGGCATGATGAAATTCGTCTACCGCTCTCTCATGAGAGGGTAGAGAGATGTATAGAATACGTTGTGGGTGGGAAAAATATGAACATATTGATGGCACTCTCCCAGCTCGAAGTGACGGGAGCTGAGGTCTATGCCACCACGGTCGGTAACGAACTGACTCGGCGTGGCCACAACGTTTTTTACGTTTCAGATACACTGACCAAACCGACCCTTGGCCCAGTGTTCAAACTCAGGTTCAATAAGCGCAGCATACTGCGCCGTTTCTGGCATGTGTTTTACCTCATCTACCTCATCAAGAAGCACCATATCCAGTTGGTACATGCCCACTCCCGAGCCTCCGGCTGGAGCAGCTATGTGGCCTGCAAGCTGACTGGCACGCCGATGATCACCACGGTACATGGACGCCAGCCAGTGCATGCCTCTCGCAAGGCCTTCCATGCTCTCGGCTATCGGGCCGTTGCCGTTTGTGAGGATATTGCCCATCAGATTGTCGACAATCTGGGGGTGGATCCGGCCATAGTGCAGGTACTGCGCAACGGTATCGAGACCGACAAGTTTCAGCCCGTGTCGGCGCCGGATAACCCCAAGCCGGTGATCGCCATCATAGGTCGCTTGAGCGGTCCCAAGGGCGAGCTCTGTTATCGCCTGCTGGATGAGGTGCTTGATCTGGACACTTGTCAGGTTCGTGTGGTGAGCGGCAGTCAGGTGCCCGAGCGTTTCTGTCGCTTTCAGAACCAGGTCGATTTTGTCGGTTATGTGGATGATGTCCCTGCCTTGCTGGCGGGCTGCGATCTGGTGATCGGGGCCGGTAGGGTCGCAATGGAGGCACTGCTGTGCTGCCGTCCTGCTTTTGCCATCGGCGAGGCCAAGGCGATTGGTCTGGTGACTGAACAGAATCTGGCAGAGGCGCTGGCCAGCAACTTTGGTGATATAGGCCCCAAGGATCTGGCGATCGACTTCACCACCTTGAGGGCAGAGATAGCGCTCGCGTTGGCCAGCCGGACTGTGCCGGACGTTATTTGCCAGCGTATTCAGGCTGAGTATGGCTTGCAAGGGGTAGTATCCGGGCTGGAGTCTGTCTATCAGGATGCTGTAGTCGAGACCCTGCGCCGGGAGATGCCTGTCGTCATGTATCACCGCTTTATCGAGCATGACAGCGAGAAGGGGATTCATGGTACCTGGATGCCGATTGCCATGTTTGAGAAGCATCTGCGCTTGCTGAAATGGTTGGGCTACGAGACGCTGACCTTCCGCGATCTGGCTGACAGGGGCTTCATTCATCGCCTTGAATATGGCAAGAAGTTCCTGATGATCACCGCCGATGACGGCTACCAGGACAACCTGACGCGCATGCTGCCATTGCTTGAAAAATACGGTTACAAAGCCGTGGTATATGTGGTGACGGGAGAGGAGCATAATCGCTGGGACGTGGAACACCCCACCAACCCGGATACCCAGATTTCCCTGATGAATGGGGAGCAGATAAAAGCACTGGTGGCCTCCGGCCATGTGGAGATTGGGGGCCATACCCTGACCCATCCACGGCTGAGCAAGCTCCCCCCCGAGCAACAAGCCCATGAAATAAGAGAGAATAAACGACAGTTGGAGGCATTGCTTGGCTATTCGCTGCTGTCGTTTGCTTACCCTTATGGGGACATGGATGATAGCGCCAAGGAGCAGGCACAGGCCGCTGGTTACCGCTTTGCCGTAGCCACCAACAGTGGTCCCCGAGCCATGCATCAGGATCCCTATCGGATCCGTCGTATCGCCATTTTCCCTCGTACCGATGTTTTTGGCCTGTGGCGGAAGATTCGGGGCAACTACGTATTCAGGAAATAATAATTGATGTCCATTAGAAGCCTCGAACTGCTCGACAAAGCTACGACAGCCTTGTTTGCACTGGTGATTATGTTTTCCTTTTGCGGCCTTTTTTTGGTACCAGCCGGCCAGACAATTCTTTCCAATCTACTCGTCGTGGCATCCGTATTTGGTCTGCTAAATTACTTTGTTGGTAAAAAGCGAAACGTCGGGCTTGAGGACCGGCGTATTCTCTGGGTATTGGCAGCCTATGCAGTCATGATTTTTGTAAACCGGCTGATCCATGGTGATCAATATGGTGTGATGCGTGGTTTATTCTACGTTGTCGTGTTTGCGTTGATGATACCACGCAAGCCAGTTCTGTTGACATTGGGCTATGCTGCGATTGTCACTGGGGGTATTGGCTTGGGTATTATGAGCCTCTGGCAATATCAGAGTGGTATTGTCAGAGTCGAAGGATTTACCAATGCCATTCTCTTTTCGCAGGCTGCATTGACACTGGCGATATTGAACTGGTTTGTGTTCCAGCAGAGGCAACTGTTGCGCTGGATAAGGTATTGCGCCTTGGTCGCGTTGGTGGCGGCCCTGTTTGCTCTCTACCTGTCCCAGAGTCGTGGTGTCTGGCTAGCTCTCGCTGGTATCGTTGGTTATGTCATTTTCTACAAGGCGTTATTCAAGCCATGGAAATATATTGCCATAGCAATACTGTGCATCGCATCCATGGGCATTACTTACCATTCCAGTCAATTGGTACAACTCAGGGTTGCAGATGCGGTTTCTGATCTTAATTTGGCTGAAAAAGGATCGTATAACTCTTCGTGGGGTTTGAGGGTCGTTGCATGGCAGAGTGCTTGGCTTGGGTTTCTGGATGCACCAGTTACCGGAGTGGGTACTAATGGTTTTGATGCATTGAAACAAGAGCAGGTCGCGCGAGGATTGGTTCCTCCATTGGCTCTGAATGCTGCCTTGGCACACGCTCACAGTCAATATATGCAGAACCTGGTTATTCGAGGTGGGATAGGCTTTGTCATGCTAGTAATATTCCTTTTCCTTCCTCTATGGTTATCCATGAAAAAAATGGGTGGAGATGCAGCATGTGTTCTAATTCCACTTTCCTTTGCTATCAGTGCATTCAGCGACGTGCCATTTGAACATCAAGACATACTATATCTATATGTCTTGAGTATGATATTTGTTTGGTATTCATTTGAAGTAAAAGTAAATGAGAGCGCATTATGATTCCGATATTTGTCATTAGTCTTTCTCGAAGTCAAGATCGGCGAGCAATGCTTATTAAACAGATGAAGCATCTTGGCCTTGAATTTACATTTTTCGATGCAGTCGATGGTAAATCATTGAGTGATGCTGAGTTGCAGCATGTTGACTTTCCCCTTGCCCGTGAGACGTGCGGTCACGATCTCAGCATGGGCGAAGTAGGCTGTGCCATGAGTCATATCAGGTTGTATGAGATGATGGTGGAAAAAAACATAGAGCGTTGTGTGGTGCTGGAGGATGATATATATCTCCATATGCACTTCAACGCGATTGTGGAGAGCACCATTGCTAGTTGTCATTCTGAGATTATTTTCTTGTATCATGGCAAAGCCAAATGTTGGCCATGGATGAAGCCTTTGCCCGAGGGATATCGTCTTGCAAGATATCGCACCCCAAGTCGTAGCTCTAAACGTGGAATAATCTCTACTGCTGGTTATATATTGACATTGTCTGGTGCTAAAAAATTATTAAGCAAGGCATATCCAATCAGAATGCCATCTGATTATCTGACCGGGCGGTTGCAATTGAATGGACTGATTGCATCCGGAGTTGAGCCGAGCTGCATGGATGTAGGATTGTTTGAGACAACGATCGATGATCGCAACTATGGTCCTCACCTGGCTAACCGAGAGGTCGAATCGTGATTGGATATCTGCAGCTATTACGCGACCGGATTCGTCGGGCTTTGGGAATTCTTTTTTTTGACAAGAAGACTCCTCTTGGCTTGCAAGGAGACATAAGTCATATTTTAGTTATTCGTTGGGATGCCAAAATAGGCGATTCATTTGCCTCATCATTTTTCTTCCGAGAGCTGAAAAAGCTGCCTGATAAATTCATTACTGTTATTACCTCCCCTGCCTTGGCACCTTTGTATCGAGAGGAGTTTGGTGTTGACCATGTGATAGAAGTAACTAAAAGGCCAAGTTACAAAACTCTTTGCGATATAGCCTTGTCAATTCCGCATGTGGATCTGGCAATACATCTCACTGAAGGGATGAAGATGAAAGACTTATACTTTTTGTATAAGTTATCGCCAACCAATATCGCATCGCTGGATGATAATATCGCACGGGTAAATATAAAACTCTCTGATACTACCAAGGGCATGCTATTTCAAGAGAAATATACATACCTATTGAACATGTTAGGGTTAATGGATGTAGATACTACATATATCATCCCAGATGTTGCTAGAGAGAAGGTTATATCTGGCTGCGACAATAGTATTGTCATCAATCCTTTTGGTAGCACGCGTTACAAGTCCATGTCACAAGAAAAGGTAACGGAAATGCTGACTGTTTTGGGTCGGTGTTTCCCCACTCGTCATTTTGCTCTACTTTCCTCACCGGCCACTCGTGAGGATGCACAGAAAATGATAAATGGTTGTGGTGCAAACAATGTAGCGCTACTGGAGGGGGTGAATACAATTGAGGATGCAATTTATTGCATTCGGGCAGCCAACGTGGTTATTTCGGTCGATACTGCCATCGTTCATATCGCAGCCGGACTAAAAAAACCACTGATCGCTATTTACCCACTACATGGGAATGAGTTCAATCAATGGCTACCAAGTCCCTCACCCTTAACCAAGGTGATATTTAGCCACTCTCCCGGCATCAATGCGGATATGAACAATGTAGAAAGTCATGCAATATCTGACGCGCTTTCTATGTTGCTTTCAGTTGAGCAATAAGTGTACTCAGTCTTTCCGTCACCATCTCGGGAGTAATGAGGCGATAGAGTTGTTCATTCGTGCCATTTTTATTCAGTGCTGATAGCTGGTCAGTTTCTGGCCCCTTGGCATCGAACACATCAATGGCTTGATAACGGGGGTGGTTGACCGGGTTGGCGATGATTTTGTCGCCGCCCGGGGCGACTATGGTCAGCAGGGGCAGGTCGATGGCCTGGGCCATGTGGCGGGGGCCGGTATCGTTGCCGACAAACAGCTGGCAATGGGCGAACAGTCCCACCAGCTCCCGCACCGAGCGGGTCTTGATGTGGTCAAACACGCTGGCCTGCAGCTCGGTTGACAGCAGCGGTTTGAGGCTGCGGTTGTACTCTTCTTCTCCCGGCCCGCAGTAGATCAGGATCTGGGCGTTGTGCTGTTCGATGAGCCATTGGGCAACCTGGGCGAAGCAGTCGATGGGCCAACGCTTGTAGTGCCCCAGCGAGTTGACCCCCATGGCGATCAAGGGTCGCGCGGGATCGACGCCGGCCGCCTGCAAGGTTTCACGTCCCTGCTGTTTTTCTTCCTCACTCAGCCAGAGATGGTAATTGCGATCTTCCCTGGCCAGTTTGAGCGGTTTTAGCAGCGAGAACCTGTCGTCAACCAGGGTGCTGTTGCCCTGGAATTCTGTGTCTTTGCGAAAGCGCACTATGCGGTTGTGTCCGAGCCGCCAGGGGAAGGAGTCAAATCCTATCCGCAACCTGGCGCCGGAGAAGAGGCAAGTCAGCAGACCGATCATCTGGCCCTGGCTGTTGACCACCACGTCATAGTTTTCGCGGCGGATATCCAGCAGCAGGTCCTTCATGTAACGCCAGTCGTTGCGCTTGGCTTTCTCGATGACGATGAGTCGATCGATATTGGGATTGCCCTGCGCCATACCCGCGCAATAGTCCATGACCAGATAGTGAACTTCCCCGGTTGGCTCGTTCTGCTTGAGGTTGTTGCACAGCGCGGTGGAGATCAGCACATCCCCTATCTGCTTGGTTTGTACTACAAGGTATTTCATAAGGCAGGCCTCAATAGAGGTCGTTGTTGATCATCAGCGTGCCAGCATACCGCACAAGCGAGTCAGATGCTGTCGGCTCTGAGTGAAAATCTGATCTGGCTCAAGCCAATGGTGGCGTAGTGCGAACACAAAGTAGAAGCCCGTCGATGACGGGCTTCTTGCATCCATCACTCTATGTTCTGGATCTGCTCTCTCATCTGTTCGATGAGCACTTTCAGCTCGACGGCGGACTGGGTCACGTCGGCGTTGATGGATTTCGAACCGAGCGTGTTCGACTCGCGGTTGAACTCCTGCATCATGAAGTCGAGACGACGGCCACAGGCGCCACCCTTCTTCATGATTTTGATGGTCTCACTGATGTGCATCTCCAGACGATCCAGCTCTTCGGCTACATCGATCTTCTGGGCCAGCATCACGATTTCCTGCTCGATGCGAGCCGGATCCAGCTCTACCTTGGCTTCGGCCAGACGGTCGGTGAGCTTCTGGCGCTGCCACTCGATGATCTGCGGCAGGTGCACGCGTACTTTCTTCACTTCCACCTGAATGCCATCCAGACGCTGCTGGATCAAGTTCTTGAGGTTGGCACCCTCGCTGGCACGGGAGGCGATGAAATCCTCCATGGTTTGGTCAAACCCGCCGAGCAGCTCGGTGGCGACCGCATCCATATCCTGCTCGGCGGCGGCCATGACACCAGGCCAGCGCAGCACGTCAACCGGGTTGAGCTGGCCCTGGCCCGCTTCTTTCATTACCCAGTTGGCGCTGTCGATGATCAGCTTGGCCAGCTCTTCATTGATGTGCAGCTGGCTGGCGGCGGCCTGAGCGGCTTCGAAACGCAGGTTGCACTCCACCTTGCCGCGCTGCAGCTTGGCGCGGAAACGTTCACGCAGCACCGGCTCCAGGCTGCGCAGTTGCTCCGGCAGGCGAATGTAGGTTTCCAGATAGCGCTGGTTGACCGAACGAATTTCCCAAACGGCTGTGCCCCAGTCGCCCTTGAATTCCTTGCGGGCGTAGGCGGTCATGCTGTGAATCATTGATTGTTCCGGGCTTGATGAAGTGTGCGGCCAGTATACTCAGCCAGACTTGTCCCGTCAGCCATAGCCGTGGCTTTAGAACCCGTTCCGGCTTTTGTGGGCCAGTATTGAGCCGGGCCCGGTGCTGCCTTGGCTCATGAACGAGGGTGATAGGCGCCGGTTTCTGCGTGGTTCCTCACCTTTGAGATGACTGTTCTTGACCGATCATGAACGGCTTCTTAGCGGCTGATATTTGGGGCTGGATCACTTATACTCCTTCGCCAATTTGAGCCAGCCCAGAGGTCCGTTCCATGTCACGTCCCAGCGATCGCAGTGCCGCGCAACTTCGCCCGGTTACCATTACCCGCAATTTCACCAAACATGCAGAAGGCTCAGTGCTGGTGGAGTTCGGTAACACTCGCGTGCTCTGCACCGCCAGCGTCGACACCAGCGTACCGCGCTTCCTGAAAGGGAAGGGTCAGGGTTGGGTCACTGCCGAATACGGCATGCTGCCGCGCTCCACTCACTCCCGGATGAACCGCGAAGCGGCCGCCGGCAAGCAGAGTGGCCGTACTCTGGAGATCTCCCGTCTGATCGCCCGCTCCCTGCGTGCGGCGGTAGACCTGACTGCGCTGGGCGAGCACTCCATCACCGTTGACTGCGACGTGCTGCAGGCAGATGGTGGCACTCGCACTGCAGCTATTACCGGTGCCTGCGTGGCGCTGGTGGATGCGTTGAACTGGATGGTCGAGAAGGGCATGATCAAGCAGAGCCCGCTCAAGCAGATGATCGCAGCCGTCTCCGTCGGCATGTATCAGGGTGAAGCCATCTGCGATCTGGAGTACATCGAAGACTCCGCCGCCGAGACCGACATGAACGTGGTGATGACCGAAGATGGTCGCATCATAGAGGTGCAGGGCACCGCGGAGGCCGAGCCCTTCACCCATGAGGAGCTGCTGGCGATGCTGGGGCTCGCCAAGGGCGGCATTGAAGAGATCATTGCGCTGCAGAAGCAGTCACTCTCCTGATTTTAAAAACGCGGCATTGACCGCGTTTTTTTATACCCCCACACAAGTAAACGACAAGCCAAGCAAGGAGCCAGAATGAAAGCCTACCAGCGTCAATTTATCGAGTTCGCCCTGGAGAAGCAGGTCCTCAAATTCGGTGAATTCACCCTGAAATCCGGTCGTAAAAGCCCCTACTTCTTCAACGCAGGTCTGTTCAACAGCGGCCGCGATCTGGCCCGCCTCGGCCGCTTCTATGCCGCCGCCCTGATGGATGCCGGCATCGAGTTCGATGTGCTGTTTGGCCCGGCCTACAAGGGGATCCCCATCGCCTCCGCCACCGCCGTACAGCTGGTGGAGCAGCACGATATGGATGTGCCCTGGTGCTTCAACCGCAAGGAGGCCAAGGATCACGGCGAGGGCGGCAATCTGGTGGGCAGCCCGCTCAAGGGGCGCATCATGCTGGTGGATGACGTCATCACCGCCGGTACCGCCATCCGCGAATCCATGGATCTGATCCAGGCCAACGGTGCCTCCCTGGCGGGCGTACTGATCGCGCTGGACCGTCAGGAGAAGGGCAAGGGCGAGCTCTCCGCCATCCAGGAGGTGGAGCGTGACTACGGCGCCCACATCATCGCCATCATCCAGATGAGCGACCTGATCCAGTATCTGGAAGAGAAGCAGGCCGAGCAGCCGGCGCTGGCGGAGCAACTGGCCGCCATGAAGGCGTACCGCGCCCAGTACGGAATTTAATCGCCCGCTGTTCTAGCGCTAACAAGACATGCATCGGCGCTCGCCTCTTGCCCGGGTAATCCGGCAGGGGGCGGGCGCCGTTTTTTTTTATGTTTAAAAAGTGTGTGTCGTGGCTTGAGCTTACCCTTACAGTAAAGGTTAGGGTTTGTCGGTCGGCAGCCAGTTTGGCCGATTGGTTCCGAGGAGGAACATCATGACCACCCAGATTCAAGACCCCATTCATCTGCAACTGCCGCTCAGCGGCATGAGCTGCGCCAATTGCGCCAGCCGCATCAGCACTGCCCTTAACCAGCTTGAGGGAGTAACGGCCACCGTCAACTTCGCGCTGGAGCAGGCGGCCATCGAGTTAGGTGACCCGGCCCGCTTGCCCGAAGTACTCGACAGCATTACCGGGCAGGGTTATGGCTACGGCCACGAGACCCTCTCCTTCCAGATCAGCGGCATGACCTGTGCCGGTTGCTCCGCACGTCTCAACAAGATGCTGGCGGCATTGCCTGGGGTTATTTCGGCTGAGGTCAATTTCTCCATCGAGCAGGCCCGCATTACCCTAGTGCCGGGTATGCAGACGCCGGCCTTGTTGCGCGAACGTATAGAGGCGCTCGGCTTTGGAGCCCAGTTGGCGCAGGGCTCTGCCAGCGGTCGCCGCCAGCAGTTGCAGGCGCGGGAGGTGCAGGAGGCTGCCGCCGCACACAAGGCGCTGATCCAGGTTGTTATTTCAGCTCTGCTGACTCTGCCGCTGCTGGTGGGCATGATCGCCATGGCGGGGCTGCTGCCCTGGCATATGCCCGCCTGGCTGGAGCTGGTGCTCGCTACCCCGGTGCAGTTCTGGATTGGGGCCCGCTTCTATCGCGGCGCCTGGCTCGCCATCAAGAACCGCTCCGCCAACATGGATGTGCTGGTGGCGACCGGCACCAGTGCTGCCTACTTCTACAGCCTCTACCTGCTGCTGACGTTGGGGATGGCCGCCAGCGGCAAGCTCTATTTCGAAGCGAGCGCCATCATCATCACGCTCATTTCGTTGGGGAAACTGCTGGAGGCGCGCGCCCGCCGCAGCACCCAGTCCGCCATTCGCGAGCTGATGGCGCTGCGGCCGGAAACCGCCACCGTCTGGCGTGGCGAACGCTGGCAGAGCCTGGCCATAGATGAAGTGCTGCGCGGCGATCGGTTGCGGGTGCTGGTGGGCGAGCGGGTGCCTGTGGATGGCAAGATAGTGAGCGGCGCAAGCGATCTCGATGAGTCTATCCTCACCGGTGAGAGCCTGCCGGTACCGCGCAGTGTCGGGGAGAGCGTGCTGGGTGGAGCCATCAACCGCTCCGGCGTACTGGAGATCGAAGCCACCACAGTGGGGGAGGATTCCAGCCTCAGCAAGATCATCGCCTTGGTGGAGAGCGCCCAGATGGGCAAGGCACCGCTGCAACAGCTGGTGGACAAGGTGTCCGCCGTGTTCGTGCCTGTGGTGATGGCCATAGCCCTGTTCACCCTGCTGGTGTGGTACGCCATCGGCAACGACTTTGGTCAGGCACTGCTGGCTGCCGTAGCCGTGCTGGTGATCGCCTGTCCCTGTGCGCTGGGGCTGGCGACGCCGGCAGCCATAGTGACAGGCACCGGGGTGGCGGCCCGTCACGGCATTCTGATCAAAGATGTAGATACCCTGCAGAAGGCCCACGCCATCAAGGCGCTCATCTTCGACAAGACAGGTACCCTCACTCAGGGGCGGCCCGTGTTGGCAAGCTGGAGCGGCAATGCCGAGCAGTTGCGCCTGGCAGCCGCCCTGCAGCAGGCGAGCGAGCATCCGCTGGCACTGGCCATGCGTGAGGCGGTCGGCACAGACGTGGTGCTGCCCCAGCCGGAGGAGGTCGAGGTGCGGGTCGGTGCCGGGATCAAAGGCCAGGTGGCGGGCCATGAAGTGGCCATCGGCAATGCCTCCCTGCTGGCCCAGCTCGGGATTGAGCAGCCGCAGCAGGATGAAGAGCCTGCTGACGGTGCGACCCGGGTCTGGGTTGCCATCGACGGCGTGGCCGTCGGCATCGCGGCCCTGGCCGATACCTTGAGGCCAGAGAGCCCGGAAGCCATTTCCACCCTGCGCCAGCGTGGCATCGCCAGCTGGCTGGTGAGCGGCGATGCGCCGGCACCCGTGGCCCATATCGCCGCCAAGCTGGGGCTGGACGGAGCCTTTGACTCCGTGCTGCCTGCGGGCAAGGTGGAAAAAGTGGAGGCGCTGCGCGCCCGCACCCAGGGGCTGGTGGCCATGGTGGGGGACGGAGTGAACGACGCCCCTGCGCTGGCGGCGGCGGACGTGGGCATCGCCATGGGATCCGGCTCCGATGTGGCAATGGAGACTGCCTCCATCACGCTCATGCGATCTGACCCTCGCTTGGTGGCCGATGCCATCGACATCTCTGCAGCCACCTGGCGCACCATACAGCAGAACCTGTTCTGGGCCTTCGTGTTCAATATCATCGGCATTCCGCTGGCGGCACTGGGCTATCTCAGCCCCGAGCTGGCGGGGGCGGCCATGGCCCTGAGCAGCATTACCGTTTTGAGCAATTCCCTGTTACTGAAACGCTGGCAGCCCAAGGCGGCGCACACACCAGCCCTCATCCAGATTGGTAAGGAGACATAAATGAATATCAGCAAGGTTGCCAAGGCCACGGGGCTGACCGCCAAGACGATTCGCTACTACGAGAGTATCGGCCTCATTTCAGCCCCTGTACGCAGCGACAACGGTTATCGCAGCTACACGGAGGGCGCGTTGCGGGAGCTGCGCTTCGTCAAGCGTGCGCGGGAGACAGGCTTCAATCTGGAGGAGTGCCAGGAGCTGTTGGCGCTCTATCGGAACGAGCACAGAACCAGCGCTCAGGTGAAGAAGCTGGCGCAGGAGAAAATAGTCGATCTGCGCAGCCGCATCGCAGGCTTGCAAGCCATGCTGACCTCCCTCGAAGGGCTTGTCTGTTGCTGCCACGGGGACGAAAATCCTGAGTGTCCTATCCTGGACGAGCTGGAACGCGGTTGACTAACCGCTTAATAACAGACGTTTTATTGTTGGCCCGGAAGGGGGAGTGGTAGACTGTGCGGCTCTTGTACAGGGAGCATGCAGTTGACTCAGAGTGTGACACGTCAGGTGAAGCAGGCCATCATGGCCCAGCTTTATACTCACTCCTCATTCAGCCTGCCTTGCCTGGGCCTGCTGGCACTCGGCTGGAGCCTGCTGTTCCACGATTACCTGCCCGCTGGCGAGGCACTCGGCTGGTTGGCTCTGGTCTGCCTGCTGCTGCTGTGTCGAGGCTGGCACCTGCGCTGGCGTCAGTCCAGTCTGACGCAGACCCCCTTGCCAGTGCTGGAACGCGAGCTGTTCATCGGGGTCACCATTACTTCCATCATCTGGGCGCTCGGTGTGCTGCTCTACATGGACAAGCTGCCCGACACCTATCGTGCCGCCATGATGATGCTCTCCAGCCTGATCCTCACCGGCAGTGCCATCATGCTGTTTGGCAGCCGCCGCTCCCTCTATGGCGCCGTCTTGCCACTCGGGCTTGCCATGCTGTTCGAGCTGGGGGCCGGCAACGAGCAGGAACGGATTGTCTCCTGCATGCTGGCAGGCTATCTGTTTGTCTTCTTGCCGACTCTGCTGCGCCGTCTGCGGCGGGATCAGGTCGCCTCTCTCTACCACCGCTTCTCCAACGCCGATCTGGTGGCCGAGCTGAAGGCGGTCTCCGAGCATTTGCGTCTCACCTCCCGCCTCGACGGCCTGACCGGCATCGCCAACCGCGCCCACCTTGACGACTCTCTGGAACGGGCCTGGCGTCGCTGCCATCGTGCCCGGGCACCTCTGTCGCTGGTGTTGGTAGATGTGGATTATTTCAAGCAATTCAATGATCTGTACGGTCATCAGCAGGGTGACGAGTGTCTGCAACGGGTGGCGGCGCTGCTGGCCGAGGTGCAGCGTCGCGAGGATGATCTCGCCGCTCGTTACGGCGGGGAGGAGTTCGCTCTGTTGCTGCCCTGTACCAGCATGCAGGGGGCCTTGCAGATTGCCGAAAACGTGCGAATGGCCCTCAAGGATCTGGGTATCCCCCACCAGAAATCCCTGGTCTCTGGCCGGGTCAGTTGCAGCTTCGGGGTCGCCACTCTGGTGCCGGATCAGAGCGGCTCCATCGCGGAGCTTATCCAAAAAGCGGATGCGGCCCTCTATCAGGCCAAGCATAATGGGCGGGATCGTATCGAAGTAGCCTTGATGGGTAAGGTTGCCTGAGTTTCACATGACAGATTAAAGAGGTTGTCTATGCAATGTCATCGTATCGAAGAGCTGCTGGAGTTGTTGCAGCCTGCCTGGATCAAGGAACAGGATCTCAGCCTGGTGCAGTTTGTTGCCAAACTGGCGGCGGAAGCTGGCTATGACGGCGCCTTGTCCGACCTGACCGACGACATGCTGATCTACCACCTCAAGATGCGGGAGTCCGACAAGCAGGCGATGATCCCGGGTCTGGCCAAGGATCATGTGCCCGATTTCAAGGAAGCCCTGCTCAAGGCTCGCGGCATCAAGTGATCCCGGCTTGATACAAACCGGGCTGAGTAGTTTCAAGAGAATCTCAACGAGAGGTGTATCGTCAACCGGCGATACGCCTTTTTTGTTGCTGAAAATTGCGACATGACTCGAACATTAGATACATCTTACCCACACAATTAGCAGGCTGTTTAAGATATAATCCGCTCCATAACAAATAAGGGAGCTGTGTCTTGCAATGGCCGATCATGAAAAAATCGATATCAAGGATGTGACTGACAAGGGCGTCACCGGGACTTTCAACCCGAACACGTTTAAAGCCAGCGATGACAGGTTCAATCCCGGCAACCGCATTTACGTGAGGGCACAGACCGGCTATTGGCAGCGGATGCGCAAGGTCATGGGCTGGTTCTTCGTGGTGCTCTTCGTTGCCTTGCCCTGGTTGCGCTATGACGGTCGTCAGGCCGTGCTGTTCGATGTTGGCCATCAGCAGTTCCACATCTTTGGTGCCACCATCTGGCCGCAGGATCTGACCCTGCTGGCCTGGATCTTCATGATCGCCGCCTTTGCCCTCTTCTTCGTGACCACCTTCCTCGGCCGGGTCTGGTGCGGTTATCTCTGCCCGCAGACGGTCTGGACCTTCATGTTCATCTGGTTTGAAGAGAAGCTGGAAGGGGCTGCCAACAAGCGGCGCAAGCTGGATGCCGCCCCCTGGAGTGGCGAGAAGCTGGCCCGCAAGGGGGCCAAGCATCTGGCCTGGATCCTGTTATCCCTCGGTACCGGTCTCACTTTCGTCGCCTATTTCCAGGATGTGACCGAGCTGGTGCCCGACTTCTTTACCCTGCAGGCGAGTGGCTGGGTCATCTTCTGGGTACTGTTTTTCACGGCCTGTACCTACGGCAATGCCGGCTGGATGCGTGCCATCATGTGTATCCACATGTGCCCCTATGCCCGCTTCCAGTCAGCCATGTTCGACAAGGACACCTTCATCGTCGGCTACGACACCAAGCGTGGTGAGACCCGGGGTGCCCGTAGCCGCAAAGCGGATCCCAAGGCGCTGGGGCTGGGGGATTGCATCGATTGCGACCTCTGCGTTCAGGTCTGCCCGACCGGCATCGACATCCGCGATGGCCTGCAGTACGAGTGCATCAACTGCGGTGCCTGCGTCGATGCCTGCGACCAGACCATGGATCGGATGGGCTATCCGAAAGGGCTGATCAGCTACACCACAGAGCACAAGCTGGCCCATAACAGCACCCATGTGGCGCGGCCCAAGCTGCTCGGTTATGGCCTGGTGATGGTCATCATGCTGGGGGTGTTCGTCTACAACGCCATGTCCATCATGCCCATGGGGCTCGACATACTGCGGGATCGCAACCAGCTGTTCCGCGAGAACAGCGAGGGGCTCATCGAGAACACCTATACCCTCAAGATCCTCAACAAGACGTTGCATGCCCAGACCTATCAGCTGGATGTGGAAGGGCTGCCGGAGCACGAGTGGTTCGGCCCCCGCGAAGTGACCCTGAAGGCGGGCGAGATCTACACTCTGCCGGTGAGCGTGGCGGTCGATCCCTTCAACCTGAAGAAGCCGACTTTGGATATACAGTTCGTGCTGAAACGGGATGGGGCGGCAGCCGATGACAGCAAGGGCACACTGCGTCAGGCCAGCAAGTTTATCAGCCGGCTGTAATGGGAATAGTTGGTGCAACTGATTGGTGTGGAACGCCATTGAGCTTAGTGGTGATAGAATGGGGCGCAACGGCGCCCCTTTTTAATGGTGGATGACATGCGTTTCAACTATTCCGATCTTACTCCCGACCTCATCATGGATGCGCTGGATCTCAGCGGTCTGCGACTCGACTCCGGCCTCATCGAGCTCAACAGTTACGAAAACCGGGTCTATCAGTTTCAGGACGAGGAGCGCCGCCGCTATGTGGTGAAGTTCTACCGTCCCGGTCGCTGGAGTCGTGCCCAGATCCTGGAAGAGCACGACTTTGCCGCCCGACTCAATGAGGCGGAGATCCCGGTCGCTGCGCCGCTCTCCTTCGCGGGTGAAACCTTGCTGGAGCATCAGGGCTATCCCTTTGCCATCTGGCAGAGCGTGGGAGGCCGCCAGTTCGAGGTGGACAACCTGGATCAGCTGGAGTGGGTGGGGCGCTATCTTGGCCGGATTCACCAGATCGGTGCCAGCCGATCCTTCCATCACCGCGTTCGGCTGGATGTGGAGAGCATGCTGCACGAACCGCGTGAGCTGCTGGCATCCGGTGAATGGCTGCCGAGCGGGCTGGCCAAGCAATTCTTCGGTGTACTCGACGAGCTGATCAAGCACGTCTGTGATGCCATGACTCTGGATGTGGCACAGATCTCCCTGCACGGTGACTGTCATCCGGGCAATATTCTATGGCGTGATGGCCCCATGTTTGTCGATCTCGACGACTGCCGCACCGGCCCCGCCATCCAGGATCTCTGGATGATGCTGAGCGGCGAGCGCCACGAGCAGTTAATCCAGCTCGACACCCTGCTGGCCGGCTATGAGGAGTTCATGGAGTTCGACCCGCGCGAGCTGGCCTTGATTGAGCCGCTGCGGGCCATGCGCATCGTTCACTATATGGCCTGGCTGGCACGGCGCTGGGACGACCCTGCGTTTCCCCGTCACTTCCCCTGGTTCAATACCGACCACTACTGGCGTCAGCAGATTGCGACCCTGCATGATCAACTGGCCGCGCTCAAGGCACAGCCGTTGACCCTGACGCCAGGGTGGTGACATATCAGGAGTGCTGATGGGTGCCCGCAGACCGCGATACCTGCCGCACGATCAACTGGCTGCGCTCAAGGCGCCACCGTTGACCCTGACGCCGGGGTGGTGACATATCAGGAGTGCTGATGGGTGCCCGCAGATCGCGATACCTGCCGCACGATCAACTGGTCGCGCTCAAGGCGCCGCCGTTGACCCTGACGCCAGGGTGGTGAGCGAGGGCGCGTCGGCATCAGCCCACAGCGATTGTCTGTCGATGACGCTCTCTGCCGTAGCGCCTGCCGGTGTGGCCCTTTGCCATTGACGTCTGAGTGGTGACGCAATAGGCTTGGCACTGCTTCGGTTCGCCGGGCGTGCCTCACAGTGATCCCTTAACAGGAAACGTCATGAAAAAAGTACTATTTTTCCTCGCTGCCATGCTGATGATCCCCATGGTTCACGCCGCCCCCGAATTCAAGGAAGGCGTTAACTATGACGTGGTCAAACAGACAGGCAGTGCCCAGCCGGAAGTGGTGGAGTTTTTCTCCTACTACTGCCCGCACTGCGCGACCTTCGAGCCGATCGTTGAACAGTTGAAAGCGGGGATGCCAGAAGGCGTTCCCCTCAAGAAGAACCCGGTGGCCTTCCTGGGCCGCGAAATGGGTCCGGAAATGCAGCGCGCCTATGCCCTGGCCAGCCTGCTGAATGTTGAAGCCAAGCTGACCCCGGCTATCTTCAACAAGATCCATACCCAACGCCAGTATCCGCAGAGCCGCGCGGATGTGAAGCAGATCTTCCTGGATAACGGCGTGCCGGCTGAAGAGTTCGACGGTGCCGTCGACAGCTTCGCCGTATCCGGCATGGTGTCCCAGTTTGATCGCAACACCGAGAGCTACAACATTCGCGGTGTGCCAGCCTTCCTGGTCAACGGCAAGTACATGGTTAAGATCGAATCCATTACTTCTCAGGAACAGTTCAGCCAGTTGGTGAATTTCCTGCTGGCCAAGAAAGACTGATCCCGCTGTACTCCATGAAAAAGCCCGCCGGTGCAAACCGGCGGGCTTTTTGTCTGTTTGAACCCGGGATCATGCGGTGACAACCAGCTGTGTTGGCAACGGTAATGATGATTCAGAAACTTGTATTTTAAAAACGATCGGTCTAATGTTGTTGCCATGGATACAATTCGCCCTTCACCTCGTCGCCGTGGTCGACCTCCACGCCAGCGGGACCATCAACTTGATACTCGCGATTTACTGTTGCGGGCGGGACTGATTGTGCTGACTGAAAAGGGTTTTTCAAGCAGTGGTCTCGATGAGATCCTCAAGCAGGCCTGCGTACCCAAGGGATCTTTTTATCACTATTTCGACAGTAAGGAAGCGTTTGGCAAAGCACTTATTGACTGCTATGCCAGTTATTTTGTGCGCAAGCTGGAGCGTCATCTGCAAAACCCGGCGTTGTCTCACCTTGATCGCATCGCTGCCTTTATTGCCGATGCGCAGGAAGGCATGCAGCGATATGAATTCAAACGAGGTTGTCTTATCGGTAACCTCGGCCAGGAAATGGGAAGCTTGCCAGAAAGTTTTCGTGAACAACTTGGCGGGGTGTTCCGCGACTGGCAGCAACGTTTTACCCGTGTCCTTGAGGCGGCACAAGCTGCCGGTGAAATATGCCCTCAGGTTGACTGCTCTCAAATGGCCGCATTTTTCTGGATTGGTTGGGAAGGTGCGGTGCTGAGAGCCAAGTTGGAGCACAGCAATGAGCCGTTGCAACTATTTGCCGCCTGCTTCTTCCGCAGTATCAGGTGATTTTTTTTATAATTTAATAGGCGATCGGTCTAATTGTTGGGAGAAAAGCATGTTTAAAGGCATTGTGATCAGAAAAGATGAGGCTGGCTATCGCGCAGCAGTTGAAAGCATCGAGGAAACACAGTTACCGGACGGTGATGTGCGGGTGAAGGTTGATTATTCCACCCTCAACTATAAAGACGGGCTCGCCATTACCGGTAAAGGGCCGGTCGTCCGCAAGTTTCCCATGGTGCCCGGCATCGATCTGGTCGGGACTGTGGTCACCTCATCACATACTGATTATCAAGCGGGTGATCGGGTTTTGCTCAATGGTTGGGGGGTGGGTGAAGTGCATTGGGGGGGCCTGGCTCAGCAGGTGAGTGTGAAAGGAGAGTGGCTGGTCCCCATGCCCGCACAGATTAGCCCGCAGCAGGCCATGGCTATCGGCACCGCAGGTTATACCGCTATGTTGTGTATCATGGCGCTTGAGCGACATGGCCTCAAGCCTGCGGATGGAGACATTCTGGTTACGGGGGCGGCAGGTGGCGTCGGTAGCGTTGCCATCGCGGTGCTTGCCAAGCTGGGTTATCGTGTTGTCGCTGTGAGTGGTCGTACCGCCGAGCAGGACTACTTCATGCAGCTAGGCGCCAGCGAAGTGCTGGATCGCGCCGAGTTTGCCAATCCGGGTCGGCCGCTTGGCAAAGAGCGTTGGGCGGGTGCCATTGATGTCGTGGGCAGTCACACGCTTGCCAATATCTGCGCGACAACCCGTTATCGTGGCATCGTTGCCGCGTGTGGACTGGCGGGTGGCATGGACTTTCCGGCAAGCGTTGCTCCCTTTATCTTGCGCGGCGTCACCTTGGTAGGGATCGATAGTGTCATGTGCCCACGTGCCGAACGGTTGGAAGCCTGGTCGCGTCTGGGGCAAGATCTGGATATGACCAAGCTGGATCTGATTGTGCGGGAAATAGGGTTGAATGACGTCATCCCTACCGCAGCCCAGTTAATAGAGGGATCAGTGAGAGGGCGGGTTATCGTGGACGTCAATCGCTGATAGCTGCCACGAAACAACGACACGGTCATCATGGCTTGTCACATTAGCACAGGCCATGATGACACCACCGCTTCGTCACCTTTCACCAAGGGCTTCGTGCCCCACTCATGCTTATTCTTCGCTTCGGCATGCCATTCGTTGTGCTCCTCGATAATGACGACCGGCGCTTTCCGCCAGCCAGACCAGCAGCAAGATGGCCAGGATCAGGGTGGCTGCCTGATCGTAACGGAACAGGCTGAGCGACACATAGAGCTGCTGCCCCAGCCCCCCTGCGCCCACCACCCCGAGTATGGTGGCGGCCCTCAGGTTCATCTCGCCGCGATAGAGGCTGTAGGCCAGCCACTGGCGTGACACCAGTGGAAACAGCCCGTACCAGAAGCTGGCCGTGGGGCTGGCGCCGCTCAATTGCAGGGCGAGGCGAGGGGCCTGATCCGCGTTCTCCAGCGTCTCCACGAACAGCCGGGCCAGCACGCCAGTGGTGTGCAGGGTGAGCGCCAGTATGCCCGCCACCGGCCCCAGCCCGACCGCGATCACCAGCAGGCTGGCGAAGATGAGCTCCGGCACGGATCGCAGCAGGTTGAACAGCAGCCTCAGTGGCCAGCAGTGGCGGGCGAGACAGGCCAGCGGCAGGGCCAGCAGGGCGCTCAACAGGGTACTCAGCAATGCCATCTGCACCGTATCGAGCAGGCCAAGGCCGACTGTTCGCAGAAAAGGCCCCGACCAGTCCGGTTGCAGAAACTCGCCGATGAACCGGCCCAGCCCGCCGAAGGAAAAACTCAGCATGCGCCAGTCGAGCTGGTGGAGTGCCATGGCGCTGGCCAGCCCCAGGCAGGCAAGCAGTTGCAGGCCGGGGGAGCGGGTGTGGCGCAGCCAGGCGCTGAGGCCGTCGGCCAGGGTCACCAGCAGGATGAAGGCCAGCAGCAGGGTCACTACCTCACCACCGGCAAACATGCGCAACGAGAGTTCGAGCTGCTGGCCGAGCCCGCCAGCACCGACGAAACCCATGATAACGGAGGCGCGCAGAGCACACTCCCAGCGATAGACGGTGTAGGAGAGCAGCTCCTGGCGCACCGCGGGCAGCACGCCGTACCAGAGCGCCTGCAGGCGGCCGCTGCCGCCGAGTAGCAGGGCGCGGGCCGGTTGCAGGGCGCCGCTCTCCATGATCTCGTTGTAGACCTTGGCCAGCATGCCGCCGTAGCTGACGGCGATGGCCAGGATGGCGGCCAGGGGCCCGAGCCCCGACAGACGCACGAACAGCAGCGCCCAGATGAGCTCGGGCAGGCTGCGCAGCAGAATGGCGATGAGCCGGCTGAAGGCGCGCAAGGCGCCGCGCAGCGGGCTGGGGATAGGCCCCAGCTCGGCCAGCGACAGGGCGCGGGAGCCGAGCAAGGCGAACGGAATGCCGAGCAGCAGGGCACCGGCCAGCCCCAGAGTCGCCACGGCCAGACTCTCCAGGGTAGCGGTCAGGGTCAGGGCCAGAAAGTCCTGATCCAGGCGGGGTGGCCAGCTGGTGGCGAGAAAGTTGCCCATCTGCCGCCAGCTCTGGCCATCGAGCAAGCCCAGCCAGCCGTCGGCCTGCTGCCACAGGCTGTAGCCGACCAGGGCCAGCAGCCAGGGCAGGGGATGGCGCCAGCGGCTCATCAGCCGATACACGGCAATGCCTCCTGGTCACCGGCGTAGAGGGCGGCCAGCATGGCCGGGGTGACGGCGGCGGCGGGGCAGTCGAACTGCACCCGCCCCTCGCGCAGGCCTATGATGCGGGGGAAGCGCTCGAGGGCCAGTTCGACCGCGTGCAGGCTGGCGATCAGGGTGCTGCCGCGCGTGCGGGCTTGCGCCAGCAGGGCATCCAGGCTGCTTTGGGCGAGTACGGGATCGAGGGCGGAGACAGGTTCATCGGCCAGCATCAGATCCGGCTGCTGATAGAGCACCCGGGCTATGCCGACCCGCTGCAACTGGCCACCGGAGAGCTCGCAGCAGCGCTGCTGCCACTTGTCGGCGAGGCCGAGGCGGGCCAGTTCGGCCCGTGCACCGTCCGGATTGCAGGGGCGCAGCAGCGAGAGCAGGGCGCGAACGAGGGACCAATGGCCGAGTCTGCCAGCCAGCACGGCAGTCACCACCGGCTGGGAGGCGGGCAGCGGAGGCTGCTGCCAGACCATGCCGATCCGGCTGCGCAGCCGCTGGCGGGCCCGGGTGGAGAGGGCCCAGGGATTTTCCCCCCACAGGGAGAGTGCCAGCTCACCGCGCAGCTCTGTGCCGATCAGCCGCAGCAGGCTGGTCTTGCCCGCGCCGCTCGGTCCTATGATGGCGACACACTCCCCTGCCTCGATCTGCAGGCGAAGCGGATGCAGGATGCGACTCTCGCCGAGCCGTAGCCCTGCTCCGTCCAGCGCAACGGCGATCACTTCAGCAGACCGGCCTGGGTCGCGGCCGCTTCTATGCCCTGATAGTTCTCGGGCCTGGTTTCGATGAAACGGCTGGCCCGCTGCAGCTTGAGGATCTCTGCCTGGGCCGGGACGGCAGGATCCAGGCTGAGGAAGGCCTGTTTGATTTTCTCCTGCAGCGCCGGATCCAGGTCGCCACGCACAGTCCAGTTGTAATCAAAGTAGGTCGGCGTGGTCCAGATCACCTTCACCTTGGCGGTATCGACCTTGCCCTCTTCCACCAGCTTGTCCCACACGGAGGCGTTGAGTGCACCGGCCGGCACCTTGCCGGAGGCGACCCAGGCAACGGTGGCGTCGTGAGCACCGGAGAAGGCGACATGGGCGAAGTCACGTTCCGGATTGATGCCCTGCTCGGCCAGGAAGTGGCGCGGCATCAGGTGACCCGAGGTGGAGGAGGGGGAGCCGAAGGCGAAGTCCTTGCCCCTGGTGTCGGCCAGGGTCTTGATGCCGCTGTCGGCATTGGCGATGAACTTGGAGGTGAACTGGGCATCCTCCTGGCGCTGTACCAGCGGCACTACCTTGTCGGCCCGACGATGGGCCTGCACATAAGTGAAACCCCCGAGCCAGGCCATGTCGAGTTTGCCGGCGGCCAGCGCCTCGACCACGGCGGCGTAATCGTTGACCGGTACGAACACCACCTCGCGCCCCGTCTTCTCGGCCAGATATTCTCCCAGCGGGGCGAACTTGCGCTGCAACTCGGTGGGGGCTTCATCCGGGATGGCGGATACCCGCAGCGGCTCGGCGGCAGTGGCGCCCAGGCTGGCCAGCAGGGTGGTGAGGGCAAATATCCATTTAGAGGTCATGGGCGGTTCCTTGTGGTCTGTCGTTCGGGCAAGAGAAAGGCCCGACACCAGTCGGACCTTTCAAGAGGGTCATGGTAGGGGGCCATCGGCGCTCTGCGCAATATGGGTTCCTCAAAAAGGCGTGTTACACCCCGACGTGGAAGGCCTGCTTGAGGTTGCGGATGAAGTCCGCATCCCGGCACAGGGTCTTGCCCGGGCTGTCGGAGATCTTGGCGACCGGGCCGCCGTTGCACTCCATCAGCTTGAAGACGATGTTCATGGGGCTGACACCGGGCAGATCGCAGGTGAGCTTGGTGCCGATGCCGAAGCTGGTGTTGATGCGGCCACGGAAGTGGCGGAACAGCTGCACCGCCTTGTCGAGGTTGAGCCCATCGGAGAAGACCAGGGTCTTGTCAGTGGGGTCTATGCCGAGGCGCTGGTAGTGGCTGATGGCCTTCTCGCCCCATACAACAGGGTCGCCGGAGTCGTGGCGCAGACCCTGATAACGGCTGGCCAGCTCAAAGTCAAAATCACGCAGGAAGGCGTCCATGGTGATGCAGTCGGTCAGGGCAATGCCGAGGTGGTTGGTGAATTCGTCCAGCCAGCTGGTGAGGGCGGCGCGCTGGCTGTGCTCGAGCGGGAAGCCGAGCTGCTGGTGAGCCTGAAACCACTCGTGGGCCTGGGTGCCCACGGCAGGTAGTTGGTACTTTTGGGCCAGCAGGTAGTTGCTGGTGCCGCGAAATGCCGGCAGCCGCTCCTTGAGACGGCCCACGACCGCATCCTGCACCGCATGGGAGAAGCGGCGACGGGTACCGAAGTCGATGAGGTTGAACTCGCTCATCTCTTCCGGGCTGAGGTCCTGTTCCAGCTTGTCGATCTTTTGATCGAGCCGATCCAGCGCCTGGCTGACGCCAAACTGGGGGTAGCGGAAGCGGTTGCGCATCTCGCTGATGATGGCGAGCACCGGGATTTCCCACAGGATCACATCCTGCCAGGGTCCTTCTACCCGCACATTGATGCGGCCATCCTGCTCGAATACCTGCAGCAGAGAGGCATCGAGGGGCTTGCGGCGCAGGTGATCCAGGTAGTCGGCGGTGAAGAAGGGGCGCTCGGCCAGAAAATTCAGTTCCGGCCTGGTGAGCCGCAGGGAGCCGGCGAGACGCAGTTGCTCCTCGATCTGGCCCATCATGGGCAGCAGATCTTCTTCGTTGCGGCTGTGGAATTCGGCCACCACCTCGGCATCCGGATAGCGATGGAATACCGCCTGCTGCATATGCAGCTTGTAGGCGTCGGTGTCGAGCAGGCTGGTGAGAATCGGTGGCATATCAGGCTCCCCGCAGGTTGGTGAGCGCGATGACGCGCTCCTGCTGCATAGGTAATGTGCAGGCGCCGGTATCGGCTTGGCGGGTGAGGATCGGCGGCATATCAGGCATCCAGCAGGCGTTGTACATCGATCAAGGTCTGGGCCAGCTCGGCCCCGGCTTCGACCATCTGGGAGTGAGCGCTGGCAACCGTATCCGGGGCTATACCACGGCAGGCATCGAGATGGACGATCACCCGAAAACCGGCGTGGCGCAGTTGCAACACGCTGGTCTTGACGCAGTAGTCGGTGGCGAGGCCGCCGACCAGCACGGTAGTGACGCCACGGGCATGCAGGAATTCGATGAGCCCTGTGCTGCGCCGTTCGGCCAGGTCGTGAAAGCAGGTGCCGTAGGGATGCAGATCCGGCTCGACCCCCTTCCAGACGAAGAAGTCGTAATCGATGGGGGCGGGCAGGCCATCCAGCAGCTCGAAGCCTTGGGTGCCGGGCACGCAGTGTACCGGCCAGGTGAGGTCGGCATTGGGCAAGTCCAGCGGCAACAGCATGCCAGCGGGGTCACTGACGGCCCAGGCTGCGTTGGCGGGATGGGAGTCTTTGCTGCCAATACGCAGGGTGGCGAGGGTGGCCTGAGCGTTGAGCGCAGCCACAATATCATCCCCGCCCACGACGGGCAGTTCGTTCGGGCAGAGGGGAGTAAATCCCTTCTGCGCATCAATATCCAGGCTGGCGACGGTTCCCATGATTGGCTCCTTCACATACTATTCGTGTGATATTATCTACCAAACATTAATGGAAGGCGAGCAGGGCGATCGACATGCTGAGAATGAGTCTGGATATGGTGGTGCTGCGGTTGTACGAGGAGCGGCTCGAGCTGTTGCTCGAAACCCGTGATCACCCTCCCTTTGCCAACTGCTGGCAACTGCCGGCACTGCGCATCGACGAGACTCGGGATCGGGACCTGGACACGGCTCGCCATCGCCTGCTGGCGGAGTGGGGGCTCGGCCACTGCTACAGCGAACAGGTTTGCACTCTCGGCAATCTGGAGCGGGATCCCCGTGGCTGGTCCACCGCGCTGGTCTACCTCTGTCTGGTCGATCCGGAAGTCGAAGCCGTGCACGGTTGCTGGCATCCACTCTCGGCCCTGCCCGGCCTCAGTCTCGCCTTCGATCATACCCAGCTTATTGCCAGAGGACTGGAGCGACTGCGGATCAAGAGTCGCTACAGCACCTTGCCGCTGCAACTGCTGGGGTCCGAGTTCACTCTCTCCGAGGTGCAGCGTGCCTTTGAAATCATCCTGCAAACTCCCATGAATACAGCGGCGTTTCGCAAGCGGATCCATCGTGCCGATATTCTGGTGGACACCGGCCGCAAGCGCACCGGCAAGCAGCGCCCCGCCATTATCTACCGGTTGGAGAGCCCTTGCTGCGTCATGTTCGATCAGGTGATGCACGGGGCAGAAGCATGAGCAAAGCGCCGCCCCGGGTGCTGGTGAGTGCCTGCTTGCTGGGTCAGCCAGTACGTTACGATGGCCAGAGCAAGGGGATTGTCAGCGACTGGCTGAATGAGCTTGGCGCCGAGGGGCGAACGCAGTCTTTCTGCCCCGAAGTGGCAGGCGGACTGCCGACTCCGCGCCCCCCTGCCGAGCGGCAGGGTGATCTGGTGCTGACCGCGAACGGACTGGATGTGACGGCCGAGTTCGATCGCGGCGCCGAGTTGGCGCTGGCGATCTGTCAGGCACAAGGCATTCGCTTTGCCCTGCTCAAGGAGGGGAGTCCTTCTTGCGGTAGTCGCCGCATCTACAATGGCCGCTTCGAAGGTGTATCAGTGGCGGGTGAGGGCAAGACCACGGCCCTGCTGCGTCACAACGGCATCGCAGTGTTCAGCGAGGAGCAGTTGCCAGAACTGGCCTTGGCGCTTGCTTCGGCAATCGCCAAGGAGTCGGACTCAACGCCAAACTGACCCATAGCATCGGCCGGTATCACTTGTGCCCGCACGACGTCAGTTTCCTGCCAACGCGCATTCAGCCATTCCTGAAAACCACTCTCAAACTGTTGCCATGGTCACCAACCTGAAGGCCAGCCCTGCTGCCGGGTAGAGCTGGATTGGTGAGGGGTCTTTTACCGCGCCTTGTCTGCCAGCAGTTGGCTAAGGGTCTGGTCCTTTTCGTGCCAGATCCCGTTCAACCACTGTTGAAACGCCTGTTGGAACTCGGGGTCATTGAAGTAATCCCCTACCAGTTTGCGTTCAATTGGCAGAAAGCGAACCTGAACCTTGATCTCCTTCACCCGACCGCACATGAAGTCCCAGTAACTGGGGATACCACCCGGATAGGCGATGGTCACATCCACCAGTTGATGCAGCTGGTCGCCCATGGCCGCCAGGGTGAAGGCGATGCCACCAGCCCTCGGGTGCAACAGATGGCGATAAGGCGCTGCCTGTTTGTCGTGCTTGTGGGCGGTGAAGCGGGTGCCCTCCACGAAGTTCATCACACTCACCGGAATGTGGCAAAACCTGGCACAGGCCTTTCGGGTTGTTTCTATGTCTTTTCCCTTCAGATGTGGCCTTTTTTCCAGAAATTTACGGGAATAGCGCCGCATGAAGGGGAAGTCCAGCGCCCACCAGGCCAGACCGAGAAAAGGTACCCAAATCAGCTCTTTCTTGAGGAAAAACTTCAGGAAGGGGATTTTTTGATTAAAAACCCGCTGCAATACCAGTATGTCGACCCAGGATTGATGGTTGGCAATCACCATGTACCACTCATCACGGCTTCCTTTGTCCGCGCCGACCACCTCGAAAGAGGTCCCTATGATGGTTTTCTGGATCAGGTTGTTGACACCGATCCAGCAGCTTGCGCAGCCATCCAGCAGAGCGTTGCAGAGGGTACGCCAGCCTTTGAGTGGCAACAGCAGCTTGAAAATGCCCAGCAAGAAGATGGGGATAAACCAGAAGAGGGTGTTGAAAAAATAGAGCAGGGTCGAGAGGCTGCCGCGCAGCCGCTCTATCAGCTTGTTGTGCATGAGTCGGGTCCGTCTCGTTGTCTGTGGGTGGCAACCAAGTGGTCAGATCTGTGACCATAATATCAGCCGATGAGCCGCTAGACCATGCACGGGACCCTCACGCATGTGGGACTCACTATCTCTTTATCCCAGCCATTCAGCCGCTGCGCAGCCGCGACAGCAGCCTGTCCATGGCCCTGTAGCCGAGAGCCTCGATCAGATGATCCTTCTCGATCGCAGGTCGCCCCGCCAGATCTGCTATGGTGCGTGACACCCGCAGTATGCGGTGCCAGGCCCGGATGCTGAGTCCCAGCTTCTGGATGGCATTCTCCAAAAACTCGGCATCTTGCGGCGATAATCGGCAAATATCTTCGATTTCACGACTATCAAGCAGGTTGTTGAGCTTGCCATTGCGGCTCAGCATTCGCTCCCGCGCCGCCAGTACTCGATCGCGGATCTGCTGACTCGATTCCCCCCGCTCCGCCTTGCCGGTGAGACTCCCCTTGGGCAGCAGCGGCACCTCCACCGTCAGGTCAAAGCGATCGAGGAAGGGGCCGGAGAGCTTGCCAAGATAGCGAAGTATCTGATCCGGGCTGGAGCGGGTCTGGCCGTCACCATAGTGGCCGCAGGGGCTGGGGTTCATGGCGCCCACCAGCTGGAAGCGGGCGGGGAAATCCACCTGACGGGCGGCGCGGCTGATGGTGATGTGGCCCGTCTCCAGCGGTTCGCGCAGAGAGTCGAGCACCTTGCGCTCGAACTCCGGCAGCTCGTCGAGAAAGAGTACCCCGTTGTGGGCCAAGGATATTTCGCCGGGTCTGGGATGGCTGCCACCGCCCACCAGGGCCACGGCGGAGGCACTGTGATGGGGCGTGCGATAGGGCCTGTGGTGCCAGTGACCGGCGCGCGGGGTCAGGCCGCCGATGGAGTGGATGGCTGCGGTCTGCTGAGCCTCCTGCTCGCTCAGGGGTGGCAAGATGCCGGGCAAACGGCTGGCCAGCATGCTCTTACCGGTACCGGGCGGGCCTATGAACAGCAGATTGTGGCTGCCGGCGGCAGCGATCTCCAATGCCCGCTTGGCCTGTGACTGGCCGATCACATCCTGCAGATCCGGCACATCGGGCAGGGAGTCCGTGGTCTGGAGCTCCGGCAGAGGCAGCTCATATTGGCCTGCCAGCCAGGCGGTGACGGCCAGCAGCTGGTGGGCGGTACGTACCTCGGCATCCTGAATGAGGGAGGCTTCGGGGCCATTTTCTCTCGGTACCAGCAGGGTGCGCCCCGCATCGCGGCAGGCGAGCACGGCGGGCAGCACCCCGAGCACGGGACGGATCTCGCCGGTCAGGGCCAACTCCCCTAAAAATTCGTGATCGAGCAGGTATTTTGCTGGTATCTGCTTGGAAGCGGCGAGAATGCCGATGGCGATGGCCAGATCGAAACGGCCCCCCTCCTTGGGCAGGTCGGCGGGTGCCAGGTTGACCGTGATATGTTTGCTCGGGAACTCGAAATTACCGTTTAGCAGGGCACTGCGCACCCGATCCCGGGATTCCTTCACCGAGGTTTCCGGCAATCCCACCATGTTGAAGGCGGGCAGACCGTTGGAGAGGTGAACTTCCACCGTGACTTGCGGCGCCGCTATCCCCAGGCTGGCACGGCTATAAACCACAGCTAATGACATAAATCCCGTCCTTGGTTTGATGTATGTGCTGGTTAACCGTTTTTTATTAGTTTTTTGTTCCAGCCATAAGGCTGCTGCTTAGTCAAAATCAGAGTCTTGTCAGGTAAAAAAGGCTTGCCCAATAAAAATCACCGTGCTAGTTCTAATAGCCATTCGCGGTGCAAACCGCCCCAATTTCACAGGATTTCCGGTTGTAACTATGAACATGGCCTCCCGTTTCGTCAGCATTATTGTGGTCCTAGTGGTGATTATTATCTCACCGCTCGGGGCTCGTTTAGCTGCACGGAACAAGGGATAAACCCACCACCGGACAGAACGAAACAAGCGACCCCCGAGCCTCACAGCTCGGGGGTTTTTTTTCGACTACAGGACAGGATTTTCCACATGAACGGCGCGCAGTTTTTGGTACAGGCTCTCAAGAAACAGGGTGTGACCCAGGTGTTTGGTTACCCGGGCGGAGCCATCATGCCGGTCTACGACGCCCTGTATGACGGGGGCCTTGCCCATCAGCTCTGTCGCCACGAGCAGGGGGCCGCCATGGCTGCGGTGGGCTATGCCCGCGCCTCCGGCCAGGTGGGGGTCTGCATCGCCACCTCGGGCCCGGGCGCCACCAATCTGGTGACCGGGCTGGCGGAGGCACTGCTCGACTCGGTGCCCCTTGTGGCCATCAGCGGTCAGGTGCCCTGTTCCGCAATAGGTACAGATGCGTTTCAGGAGGTCGACGTGCTCGGCATGTCCCTCTCCTGCACCAAGCACTCCTTCATGGTGACCGATGTGGCGGATCTGGGGCGTGTGCTGGAAGAGGCCTTCGCCATCGCCACCGAAGGTCGTCCCGGTCCTGTGCTCATCGATTTTCCCAAGGATGTGCAGTTGGCCGCCGTGCCAGCGCAGAATCTGCTGTTTGCGGTGGAGGAGCCTGAGGCCCTCAATCCGGCCGAGCTGACGCTGGCCCGCACCCTGCTGGCGGCTGCCGAGCGCCCGGTGCTCTACGTTGGTGGCGGAGTGGGCATGGCCAATGCCGAAACCCAGCTGCGCGAGTTTGCCACCGTCACCGGCATGCCGGCGGTCACCACCCTCAAGGGGATTGGCGCGCTGGATCCTGACAGCCCTGTCTATCTGGGCATGCTCGGCATGCACGGTACCAAGTCGGCCAACTATGCGGTGCAGCAGTGCGATCTGCTGGTGGTAGTGGGTGCCCGGTTCGATGACAGGGTGACCGGCAAGCTGGAAGAGTTTGCCCCCGAGGCCAAGGTGATCCATCTGGATGTGGATGCCGCCGAGTTCGGCAAGCGCCGCGCCGCCGAAGTGGGCATCACCACGGATCTCAAGCGGGTGTTGCCCGCCCTGGCCATGGCACTGGCCATCGATCCCTGGCGTGAGCACTGCGCTAACATGGCCCGCGAGTATGCGTTTCGCTACGACCACCCCGGCCAGCCCATCTATGCCCCGGCCCTGCTCAAGCAACTCTCGGCCCGCCTGCCGGACACCAGCGTGGTGGCCTGCGACGTGGGCCAGCACCAGATGTGGGTGGCCCAGCACATGCGTTTCACCAGTCCGCGCAATCATCTCTCCAGTGCCGGTCTCGGTACCATGGGGTTTGGCTTGCCCGCCGCCATCGGCGCCAAGATGTCGCGCCCCGATGACGAGGTGGTGCTGGTGAGCGGTGATGGCTCCTTCATGATGAACGTGCAGGAGCTGGGCACCATACGCCGCGCTCAGCTCAAGGTGAAAATGGTGCTGATCGACAACCAGCGTCTCGGCATGGTGCGCCAGTGGCAGGAGCTGTTCTTCGATGGTCGTTACAGCGAGACCATCCTCTCCGACAACCCCGATTTCGTCGCTCTGGCCGCCGCCTTTGGCATCCCGGGTGAGACCATCACATGCAAGGATCAAATCGCAGCAGCTCTCGACCGCCTGCTGGGGAGCGAAGGCGCCTATCTGCTGCATGTGGCCATTTCAGAGGAAGAAAACGTCTGGCCCCTGGTTCCGCCGGGAGTCGCCAACCACAAGATGATGGAGCAACGCCCATGAACCCGCACACCTTTGCGCAGCCAGCATTTGCACAACACACCTTGCACATTCACGCCCAGCCCAGACCCGAAGTGATGGAACGGGTATTGAGGGTGGTGCGCCACCGCGGCTTCAATCTCTGTGCCCTCAGCATGGAGATGGGGGCGGAGCAGGATTGCCAACAGCTGCGGATCACGGTTACTGTCGAGTCGGTGCGTCCCATCCAGCATTTATGGAGCCAGCTGGTCAAGCTGGTGGACGTCTCCCGGGTCGATGCACTGGAACAGCAACCCCGGATCAGAGCTTAAGGAGCAACAGCAATGTCACAGCCTTCCCAACCCCAGCCGCAATATATCTGGTTCAACGGCCACATGGTTCCCTGGCAAGATGCCCAGGTGCACGTCATGAGCCACGCCCTGCACTATGGCTCCTCTGTGTTCGAGGGTGTGCGTGCCTATGACACCCCCAAGGGGACCTGTATCTTCCGTCTGCAGGAGCACACCCGCCGCCTGTTCGACTCCGCCAAAATCTACTGGATGGAGGTGCCCTACAGCGAGGCCGAGGTGAATGAAGCCTGCCGCGCCGTGGTGCGCGAGAACGGCCTCAAGAGCGGTTATCTGCGTCCGCTGGCCTTTATCGGCAATGTGGGGCTGGGACTGCATCCACCGCTGGATGCCAAGGCCGAGCTCATGGTGGCTGCCCTGCCGTGGGGTGCCTATCTGGGGGAAGAGGGTCTGAAAAACGGGGTGGATGTGTGCGTCACCTCCTGGAACCGGCTGGCCCCCAACACGATTCCGACCGGCGCCAAAGCAGGTGGCAACTACCTCTCATCCCAACTCATCAGCCGGGAAGCCAAGCGCAACGGCTACGCAGAAGGACTGGCGCTGGATGTGAACGGCTACCTGAGCGAAGGCGCTGGTGAGAACCTGTTCCTGGTGAAAAACGGCGTGCTCTTCACCCCGCCTGCCACCGCCGCCATCCTGCCCGGCATTACCCGCGACACCATCATGACGCTAGCGCGAGACTTGGGTTATGAGGTGCGCGAGCAGGCGCTGCCCCGCGAGGCGCTTTATGTGGCGGACGAGATCTTCATGACGGGCACTGCCGCCGAGGTAACACCTGTGCGTTCGGTGGATCGGATGAAGGTGGGTGCCGGTTGCCGTGGCCCAGTGACCGAGCAGTTGCAGAACGCCTTCTTCGGGTTGTTCAACGGCCAGACAAAGGACAAATGGAACTGGCTGACCCCGGTCGATGACAAGTAACGGCTGACGAGCACGGGGAGGTGCCATGCCTCCCCGAGTCGCTTCCGGTCAGGGTATCCGTGTTGTGCCCTGACCAGGATCGATTCCCGATCCGCGAGTCACACATTCAAGAAATAATGCGCCCCATGGGCATTCAGGGAGTAGAGACAATGCCGAAGTTGAGATCCGCCACCACCACCCACGGACGTAACATGGCCGGGGCCCGCGCCCTCTGGCGCGCCACTGGCATGACAGACGAGGATTTCGGCAAGCCCATCATAGCCGTGGTCAACTCCTTCACCCAGTTCGTACCGGGTCACGTCCACCTCAAGGATCTGGGCCAGCTGGTGGCCCGCGAGATCGAAGCCGCCGGCGGCGTGGCCAAAGAGTTCAATACCATAGCCGTGGATGACGGCATCGCCATGGGCCACGGCGGCATGCTCTATTCGCTGCCGTCTCGCGAGCTTATCGCCGACTCGGTGGAGTACATGGTCAACGCCCACTGCGCCGATGCCATGGTCTGCATCTCCAACTGTGACAAGATCACACCGGGGATGCTGATGGCCGCCCTGCGCATCAACATACCCGTGATCTTCGTCTCCGGCGGCCCCATGGAAGCGGGCAAGACCAAGCTGTCCGATCAGATCATCAAACTGGATCTGGTGGATGCCATGATCCAGGGCGCCGACCCCAAGGTCTCCGATGCCCAGAGCGAACAGGTGGAGCGCAGCGCCTGCCCTACCTGCGGCTCCTGTTCCGGCATGTTTACTGCCAACTCCATGAACTGCCTGACCGAGGCGCTGGGGCTTTCCCAACCGGGCAACGGCTCCATGCTGGCGACCCATGCCGATCGCGAGCAGCTGTTCAAGCTGGCAGGCCAGCGCATCGTCACCCTGGCCAAGCGTTATTACCAGCAGGATGACGAGAGCGCCCTGCCACGCAACATCGCTACCAAGGCGGCGTTCGAGAATGCCATGGCGCTGGATATCGCCATGGGCGGTTCCACCAATACAGTGCTGCACCTGCTGGCGGCGGCGCAGGAAGCCGGGGTGGACTTCACCATGGCCGATATCGACCGCATGTCTCGCAAGGTGCCCCAGCTGTGCAAGGTGGCCCCCTCTACCCAGAAGTACCATATGGAAGATGTGCACCGTGCCGGTGGCGTGGTCGCCATTTTGGGTCAGCTGGAGAAGGCGGGTCTGGTGCACGGTGACACCCGTACCGTACTGGGCGGCTCCCTGGCCGAGCTGCTCAACGAATACGACGTCAGCCGCCAGCCGAGCCAGGAGGTGGTGGACTTCTACCGCGCTGGCCCTGCCGGTATCCGCACCACCAAGGCGTTCAGCCAGGATTGCCGCTGGCCCGAGCTGGATGTGGACAGAGCAGAGGGGTGCATCCGCTCGCTGGAGCATGCCTACAGCCTGGAGGGGGGCTTGGCCGTGCTCTCCGGCAACCTGGCTCTTGATGGCGCCATTGTAAAAACGGCCGGTGTGGATGACGAGAACCTCTGCTTCCGTGGCCCGGCCCGGGTATTCGAGAGCCAGGACACGGCGGTTGCCGGCATTCTGGATGGCACAGTCAAGGCCGGTGAAGTGGTAGTGATCCGCTACGAAGGGCCAAAAGGGGGCCCCGGCATGCAGGAGATGCTCTATCCCACCACCTATCTCAAGTCCATGGGATTGGGCAAGCAGTGCGCCCTGATCACCGATGGCCGCTTCTCCGGCGGTACTTCGGGTCTCTCCATCGGTCACGTCTCGCCCGAGGCGGCCTCTGGCGGCACTATCGGTTTGGTGGAAGATGGGGACATCATCAACATCAACATCCCGGCCCGCAGCATGGTGCTGGAGGTGGCCGACAGCGTGCTGGCCGCCCGCCGCGTTGCCGTGGAAGCCCGTGGCTGGAAGCCGCTGGACCGTCAGCGTCAGGTCTCCTTTGCCCTGCGCGCCTATGCCATGCTCGCCACCAGCGCCGACAAGGGCGCTGTGCGTGACCGCAGCAAGCTGGAGGAGTGATGATGAGCCTTTATCGTTTGCTCCGTGATGAGCCGGGCGCAGTATGTGCCCATCAATGCGAGACGGAGGAATAACTCATGGTCTCTGCGGCTGATTATCTACGCAAGGTGTTGCTCTCCCCCGTCTATGAGGCGGCGCGGGTGACTCCCTTGCAGACCCTTAAAAAATTGTCCGAACGGCTTGGCAACCATGTGGCGCTCAAGCGTGAAGACTTGCAACCCGTGCACTCCTTCAAGCTGCGCGGTGCCTACCACAAGATCGCCACCCTGACCCAGGAGCAGAAGGATCACGGCGTCATCGCCGCCTCTGCCGGCAACCACGCCCAGGGGGTCGCCCTGTCGGCGGCCAAGCTCGGCATCAAGGCCATCATAGTGATGCCCAAGACCACGCCGGACATCAAGATCGATGCGGTACGCCGCCAGGGCGGCAATGTCATGCTGTTTGGCAACAGCTTCGATGAGGCCTATGCCGAAAGCCGCCGCCTCTCAGAACTGGAGGGCTACACCCTGATACCGCCGTTTGACGACGTCGAGGTGATCGCGGGCCAGGGCACTATCGGCAAGGAGTTGCTGGAGCAGGATACCCACCTCACCCACGTCTTCGTGCCTGTGGGTGGCGGTGGCCTGGCCGCCGGGGTGGCGGTTTATATCAAGCAGCTGCTGCCGGACGTCAAGGTGATCGGGGTGGAAGCGGAGGGGTCCGCCTGCCTCAAGGCAGCCATGGAGGCCGGCGAGCCTGTCAATCTGGAGCGGGTCTCCCTGTTTGCCGACGGTGTGGCGGTCAAGCGCATCGGCACAGAGACGTTTCGCCTCTGCAATCAATATCTGGACGAGGTGGTGACAGTCTCCAACGACCAGATCTGCGCCGCGCTGAAAGACATCTTCGATGACTGTCGTGCCATTGCCGAACCTTCCGGCGCCCTGTCGCTGGCGGGGCTCAAGGCCTACAGCGAGCGGGAACAGGTCAAGGGCGGACGGATGGCGGCCATTCTGTCGGGTGCCAACGTCAACTTCCACAGCCTGCGCTACGTGTCGGAGCGCTGCGAGATCGGCGAGAAGCGCGAGGGCATGCTGGCGGTGACCATCCCCGAGCGCAAGGGGGCTTTCCTCGACTTTTGTCGCCAGCTTGGTCCGCGCATGGTGACCGAGTTCAACTACCGCTACTCGGATGCGGCCCAGGCCTCGCTGTTTGTCTCGGTGCGCCTGACCGGCGGCGACGAGGAGCTCGGCCAGATCATCGACCAACTCGGCGGCAACGGCTATCCGGTGGTCAACATGACAGAGAGCGAGCTGGCCAAGAACCACGTGCGCTACATGATTGGCGGCCGCCCGGCCCGGCCCCTCGGTGAACGTCTCTACAGCTTCAAGTTTCCGGAGCAACCGGGCGCTCTGATGCGCTTTCTGGAGACCCTGGGCTGTCGCTGGAACATCAGCCTGTTCCACTACCGCAACCACGGCGCCGACTACGGTCGCGTGCTCTGCGCCTTCGAGCTGCCGGATGAGGACGTGGCCGCCTTCCACGACTACCTGCGCGAGATTGGCTACGGCTGGAAGGAGGTCAGTGACGACCCCGCCTACCGGCTGTTTCTGGCCAGCTGATACAGAGCGAAAAGCAGGAGGGAGGCGTTATGCCTCCCTCTTCTTTTTGGGCCTGTTTCTTGGGTCTATGGTGGCGACAGCGACATATTGGCTACCGGAAGATCCGAGTTTATGCAGCACTTTCAACGCACTATGACAATCCTCATTCACAGGGTCGTTTTCCCGTCTGGAATGTCGCCAGCTTCACACTCTTGAGTCCCTGGTCATTTGAGGCTGACAAGAGATGGGATAACCTGAGTGGCGGGGCCAGCTTGGCCCCATCAGGGAAGAGAGCGCATTGCGCGCCCACCACGACTTATTGCAGAGGCTTTCACCATGAATAAATCGATACTTGCCGCTCTGGTCAGCGGCCTGCTTGCGACGGGGGCCGTGCAGGCTGCCGCCCAGGACAATACCTGGTATGCCGGGGGCAAGGCCGGTTGGTCCAAGTACTTCGACGTCGACCAGAAGCAAGTGGTTTCGGATACCCTGGGGGCGCTGCAAAATACCGGCACCAGCAAGGATGCTCTCGGACTGGGTGCGTTTGCCGGTTATCAGCTCAACCCCAACCTGGGTTTCGAGTTCGGCTATGACTGGCTCGGCAAATACACCTCATCTGGTGAGCTGAGCGGGGTCAGGGTGGAGGGAGAAGCCAAGAGCCAGATGATCCAGGCCACCATGAAAATAGGGTTTCCGGTCAATGATGCGCTGGATCTCTATGGCCGGATTGGTGGTGGCTACGCCTGGACAGACAGCGAGCTGTCAGCCCGGACGGCGACCGATTTCATCAAGGAAACCGGCGACAAGCATGGTGCAGTTTTTGTCGGGGCCCTGGGCGCCGAATACGCTATCGACCGTGACTGGGCCGCCCGTCTCGAATATCAGTACACAACTCCGCTGGGAGATGCCTCCCTCGATCGTTCCGGCATAGAGATGGATAACGGCCTGCTCTCGGTGGGCATGCTCTATCGCTTCGGCCAGCACGGGAACGAGGTGGTGGCCCCGGCTCCGGCCCCCGCCGTGGAACCCGCGCCTGCCGTTGTGGTGGCCCCCAAGACGTTCAGCCTGAGTTCGGATGTGCTGTTCGAGTTCAACAAGGCCACCCTCAAGCCTGCTGCCAGTCAGGCGCTCGATACCCTGTTCAGCCAGATAGTGGCCGCCAATCCCAAGGACGGTGCCGCGACTGTGGTGGGGCATACCGACCGTATCGGCTCCGATGCTTACAATCAGGCATTGTCGGAACAACGTGCCCGCACAGTGGCCGACTATCTGATCGCCAAGGGACTGTTTGCCGACAAGGTGCGGGTGGAGGGGCGTGGCAAATCTTCCCCCGTGACCGGCAACAACTGCACCACTGGCTCCAGGCCCGCACTCATCGCCTGTCTGGCCCCGGATCGCCGGGTCGAGATCCACCTGGAAGGGGTCTCCCAGCCAGTCCAGTAACGGCATGGACGGGATAGCGAGATAACAAGGAGGGAGGCGCTGCCTCCCTCCTTGCTTTATGTGGTTCTGAGCGGCCACAGCTTCAGCCGTTGAAAACCTTGGCCCAGCAGGATCAGCAGCAAGGCGCCCGGCAGCACTGTCTGCCACAGGAAGGGCCACTCCTGTCCCGTCATCAACACCAGCAAGGGGTTGGCGCCAGCGGGGGGATGGATGAGATCCAGGCCCTGCATCAAGGCGATGGCCAGACCCACTCCCAATGCCAGCTGCAACTCCAGCGGCAAGGGGAGCCACTGCACCAGCAGTCCGACGCTGGCGGTCAGCAGATGGCCTCCGAGCACCTTGGACGGACGAGCCAGCGGGCTTGCCGGCAGTGAAAACAGCAGCACACAGCTTGCCCCGAAAGGCGCCATGATCAGGGCCGTGTGCCAACTGACGTTCAACCAGCCCAGTATCCCGATCGCCAAGGCGGCCCCCAGCCCTGCCCAGAACGGGCCATACCATTTTTTCATCACGTTTCTCTCTTGGTTTGTCTGACGTGATTAGGCACATTAGGTAGACAGATCGGTGTACTTCAAGGGATAAATCGTGAGTGAAAAGCGCCAGCAGCTGATGGCAACCGCCTATCGCCTGTTCAATCGCCATGGTTTTCACGCAACCGGCATAGATCGCATCTGGGCGGAGGCGGGTAGTACCAAGCGAACCCTCTACCGCCATTTTCCGACCAAGGATGCCTTGATCGAGGCTGTACTGCTCTCCCGCGAGCAGGAGTTCTTCGCCCTGCTCGAGGGGAAGCTGGCAGGTCTGGAGGGGAAGGAGAGTCGATTGCAGGCTCTGCTCGACGGATTCGGGGAGTGGTTTGGTCGCAGTGATTTCTACGGTTGCAACTTCATCAATGCCAGCGCCGAATTTGCCGATCCGCGTCATCCGGTGCGCAAGCTGGTGGTGGCGCACAAACAGGCGCTGTTGAACTGGGTCAGGATGCAGCTCGGGTGCAGCATCCCGCAAGCCACCGGACTTTGTCTCTTGCTGGAGGGCGCCGTTGTGATGGCCCACAGCTATCAGCAGCCGCTGGCACTGGTGCAGGCCAGGTCGCTGGCCCTGGCCTTGTTATGTGCCGACGATGACGCAACCGTGACCTGATATAGCCAATCGGTGTTAAGCCCCCGGTTGCAGCTGGTCGATAACTGACCAGATGTATAGCGCCGAGGGCGATCAGATGCGCATCGATCACTACGACCTCCAGGGGGAGGTGCAACACCAGTATCAACAGCTACAGACTCGCAAGGTACGCAACCTCGGGCCTGTCGCCCCGGTTGTGCCCGGGAATACGACAGCCGGTGAGGCCACCCCTGCTGCGGTTCCGGTTGTGGAACGCGTGGTGGCGGAGCTGATGCGCTCAGCCAGAACGATCTCGACGCAAGGGGGGGCGGCTCAGCAAGGTGCCATGGTGACTGAGGGGGTGCCCTCTCTGGTCAAGCCGGAAGCCGAGGAGACCAATCCGAATGACGGCCTGGATAACCGGCTGCGACTGATCAAGCTGATGATAGAGGCCATGCTCGGCCACGAGATAGAGCTGCCCAAACCCATCAAGTCATCTGAAGGGGAGATAGAGGGCGTGGCCCAGGGAGAGGCAGCCCCTCAGGCAGCGGAGCCGGATCAGGCGGTGGAGGTGACCGACACTCTGCTGGAACAGGAGCAGCTCAATGTAGTGGCATCGGCCAGCGTGCAGACCAGTGACGGCCAGACCCTGCAGCTCGATCTCGGCTTTGTCCTCGACTGGCGTCAGCTTGAAGTGAGTCAGCGCCGTACCACCCTCAATGCCCTGAAAGACCCGCTGGTGCTCAGTCTGGATGGCAAGATAGCCGATCTGACCGAGGCAAGGGTCAACTTCGATATCGATCAGGATGGCAAGGATGACAGCCTGCCGGGTTTGAGCGAAGGCAGCGGTTTCGTGGCGCTGGATCGCAACGGCAACGGTGCCATAGACGATGGTGGCGAGCTGTTCGGTGCCCGTTCAGGCAACGGTTTTGGTGAGCTGGCGGCGCTGGATGAAGATGGCAACGGCGTACTGGATGAACGAGACAGCCACTTCTCTGCCCTGCAGTTCTGGCACCCGGACCATGCCCCCATCGCCCTGGTGGAGCTGGGGATAGGTGCCATACTGCTGCGCCCCCTCGATACGCTCTTCAACCACCTGGGGGAGAGCGGCAATCAGGGGGTCCTGCGCCAATCCGGTTTCTACCTCACCGAGCAGGGCAAGGGGGGCTGGGTGCAGCAGATCGATCTGCGGGTCTGAACCCGGACCCAGGCTGGCGAATCGCGGGATCGCGAGTCACCACTTGAGCAATATACGAACTGGTTCAGTTCAGCTCGGTGGGGTCAATATCCAGACTCCAGCGTACCTTCTTGGTCTCGGGCCAGCCGTCCAGCTCCTTGACCGCCCAATCCATCAGTTGTGCCAGCGGGGCCCGGTTCGGCCCCTGCACCAGCAACTGCATCCGGAACTTGCCCGCCTTGCGTTCCATGAAGCCGCTAATGGGCCCCAGCACCTGCACGTGGGGGTAACGGGCGCTGCGCAGCGTATCTGCGAGGCGAGCGAGAAACAGCTGTACCTCATCGCGGCCGTTGGCCTCGGCCCGAAACAGCCCCTGATAGCTGAACGGTGGCAACCCCAGCAGGTGGCGCTCTTTCAGCGCCGTGTCGGCGAAGTGGCCGTAACCGTTCTGGGTCAGATCCTGCAACAGGGCATGTTCCGGGTGGTGGCTCTGCAATACCACCAGCCCAGGCTTGCTGGCGCGACCGGCGCGCCCCGCCACCTGGGTGTAGAGCTGGGCCAGTTTCTCGGCGGCGCGAAAATCGGCGGAAAACAGGGCGCCATCCACATCCAGCAGACCCACTAACGTCACATCCGGGAAGTGGTGGCCCTTGGCCAGCATCTGGGTGCCGATCAGGATCTTGTACTTGCCCGCCTTGATGTCGCCGAGATGGGTCTCCAGCTCCCCTTTACGGCGGGTGTTGTCTCTGTCGATGCGCACCACCGGGTATTGGGGGAAAACCGTGGTGAGCAGCTGTTCCAGCTGCTCGGTGCCGACTCCCGAGCCGATCAGTTCGTTGCTGCCGCACTCGGGGCAGCTGTGGGGCAGGGGGCGCACGCTGTCGCAGTGATGGCAGTGCAGGCGACGCCCTGCCTGATGCCAGGTGTACCAGGCGTCACAGCGCTCGCAGGCGGCGCTCCAGCCACACTGGTGGCAGATCAGCGACGGGGCATAACCGCGCCGGTTGAGAAACAGCATCACCTGATTGCCCGCCGCTAGGTGCTCCGCCATCAGCTGCTCCAGCTGGGGGGAGAGCCCGGCCTGCAGCCGAACGCTCTTGATGTCCAGGATCACCTGACGGGCAGTCTGGGCGTTGCCGGCGCGCCGCGTCAGGCTGAGGTGGTGATACTTGCCGGTTCTGGCGTTGTGCAGCGTCTCCAGCGACGGGGTGGCCGAGCCGAGCAGGATGGGAATGCCGGCTCGATGGGCCCGCATCACGGCGAGATCCCGAGCGTGGTAGCGAAAGCCGTCCTGCTGCTTGAAGGAGCCGTCGTGTTCCTCGTCGATGATGATGATGCCGAGGTTCTTGAACGGGGTGAAGACGGCGGAGCGAGTGCCGATCAGGATGGCGGCGCCGCCATCGCGGCAGGCGAGCCAGGCATCCAGCCGCTCCCTGTCATTCATGGCGGAGTTCATCGCCACCACAGGCACCTTGAAGCGGCGGCGGAAGCGGTTGATGGTCTGGGGGGTCAGGCCGATCTCCGGCACCATCACCAGCGCCTGCTTGCCCGCCTTGAGCAGGGGTTCGAGAATGCTGAGGTAAACCTCTGTCTTGCCTGACCCTGTGATGCCATCGAGCAGGAAGGCGCCGAACTGGTCGCTCTGGCTGGTGACGGCGGATACCGCCAGCGCCTGCTCGCCGTTGAGGCGCAGCCCTTCTCCCGCGTCAAAGTGCGTCGCCCAGTCACCATCATGACTCGGCTCCAGGCTGCGTTTCTCCAGCAGGCCCTTCTTCTCCAGCGCCGTGAGCGCCGCGCTCTGGATCTCCTCCTGCTTGAGGGCGGACGGGGTTTGCGGCCCCTTGCGCAGCAGCGCGAGGGCCTGTTGCTGCTTGGCGGCCCGCTTTAGCTCATTGAGGTCCATATCCATCCCGGCTTGCGTGGCAAACCAGAACTCCAGCTCCCGATAGGCGGCTGGCTCCCCCTTGCGTACCAGTACCGGCAGAGCGTGGGGCAACACCTCTCCCAGCGGATGCTGGTAGTAGTTTGCGCTCCAGTTCATCAGCGCCAGTATGTCCGGCCCCAGCACTGGCGTGCTGTCGAGCACCCTTTTCAAGGGTTTCAACTTGGCTCGAGGCACCTGGCTCTCCGCCGGATGGTCGACCACCAGCCCGACCAGCGTCTGGGGGCCAAAGGGGATCTCGACCCGACAGCCGGGCTCAGGCAGGGGCAAGGGAGAGAGATAGTCGAAGTGACGGCGTAACGGTACCGGGACAGCGACACGAACCAGATCCAGCATTTGGGAAGAATTCACCAGGGATTGCCTATTTTTTCTGCGAAGCCACTTGCCTGATCTCAGGCATTTCCTATATTATTCGCAGCCTTTGAAACTGTGTTCAACAATCGTGTGGTGTCCGACAGAAGATCGGATAGCGACACGGCCTGATAATTGAGGTTGTCCATGAAAGCTGGTATCCATCCCGAGTACGTAGCCATCACCGCCAAGTGCTCTTGCGGTAACGTCATCAACACTTTCTCTACCATGGGTAAAGATCTGAACCTGGACGTGTGCTCCGCATGCCACCCGTTCTATACCGGCAAGCAGAAAGAAGTTTCTAGCGGCGGCCGTGTAGACAAGTTCAACAAGCGTTTCGGTGGCTTGACTGCCAAGAAGTAATCTTACTTCTGAAGAATTCTGAAAAAGGCGCCCATCGGGCGCCTTTTTCATTGGTCGACGTTTTGTATTGAACCGGTTTGCCCTATGGTGTTGGCTCAATCAAGGGAGATGCATGTCTGTCGATGACAGCACCTTCATGGTGAGCATGAACAATACGGGAGGAGTGCCAATGCGAAATTGTCTGGTGATGGGGGCCGCGGGTTATATCGGTTCCTATCTGGTCCCTCACCTGCAAGGGCTGGGTTATCGGGTGATCGCTGGCGCTCGTCGCCCCTGCCGCCTGCCGCAGGGCGTGGAGTTTCGCTTTGCCGACAGCCTCAAGCCCATCACACTGCTGCCTGCGCTGGCGAACATAGACACCGTCTTCTATCTGGTCCACGCCATGGGGGCTGGCGCCGATTTTCACCGGCTGGAGCAGCAGGGAGTGAAGAACTTTGCCGCTGCCGCCCGCGCCGCCGGGGTGCGCCGCATCATCTATCTGGGTGCCATTCAGCCCGAGCAGTGCAACAGTCGCCATCTCAACTCCCGCCGCTATTGTGGTGAACTGTTTCGTGACTCGGGTGTGCCGACGGTGGAGCTGCGCTCCGGCATCATCATAGGGCCGGGCTCGGCTGCCTTCGAGGTGATGCGGGATCTGGTGTTCAACCTGCCCATGATGGTGACCCCCAAGTGGGTGCGCTCTCGCACGCCTCCCATCGCCCTCTCCAATCTGTTGCACTATCTGGGGGGGCTGGTGGAAGTTGAGGGAGTCGATGGTCAGGTGCTCAATGCCGTTGGCCCCGAGCTGCTCAGCTACCAGCAGCAGTTGCAGAAGTTTGCCGCCCATATCGGCAAGCGCTGCCCCATTATTCCCATCCCCTTCCTGAGCCCCAAGCTTTCCGCCTGGTGGCTGCAATTCGTCACGTCTGTGCCGCAGCCGGTGGCCAAGGCGCTGGTGGGTGGCCTCAAGCACGATATCCCTGCCGATGATGGCCCGCTGCGTGCCTTGCTGCCCCAGACACTGCTCAGTTTTGACGAGGCGCTGGCGGAGAGTCTGGCGTTGGAGCAGAAGCTCGGGGCCGAGCAGCAGGGGGAGGAGACGCCGCTGGGCTTGCGCTGGCGCCATCCCGAGTACGGCTTCTATGACCGCACCGCCAGCGGGGAGGCCATCTGTCTCGCCTCGCCAGAGGTGGTGTGGCAGGTGTTGCAGCAGTTGGGGGGTGAGCAACGCTACTTCTACATGAACGAACTGTGGGTGGTGCGCGAGTGGATGGATCACCTGATCGGCGGCCCGGCCCGTACCCGTGGTCGCACCAATCCGGATCGCTTCGTGAAGGGGGACATGCTGGACTCCTGGCAGATCCTGGGGGTAGACGAAGGGCGCAGGCTGGATCTGCTGTTCAACATGAAGGCGCCCGGAGTGGGGCGACTGGCGTTCAATATTCTGCCGGAAGAGTCCGGTCTGACCCGGTTCAGGGTCACCGCCCACTGGCATCCCCAGGGGGCCTGGGGGCTGGCCTACTGGCTTGCCATGCTGCCGTTTCATCTTTTCATCTTTCAGGGGATGACGGAGGCCATTGCCAGACAGGCAGAAGCCAAAGCAGGTATCCCTGTGATGGGGTGAAACCATATCTATAACTAAATGGGTATTCATGGTTAGCATGACATGCTAATTACTGAATTGTCATTGGCCGCCGGCGATACTTTCCTCTGTGAAAGGCCGGCGGTTTTCTTTATGATCCCCAGCCCTCGCCTGTCGCGAGCCAATGCACCACATCATTCACTTCCGTATCGGGGTCCCCCATGTCCGATCTTCGTCAACAAGCACTCGATTACCACGCTCAGCCCATGCCGGGTAAAATTGCCATCGCCCTCACCAAGCCCGCCGAGACAGCCCACGATCTGGCGCTGGCCTACAGCCCGGGTGTGGCCGAGCCGGTGCGCGAGATCGCCGCCAATCCCGATGATGCCTATCGCTACACCGGCAAGGGCAACCTGGTGGCCGTCATCTCCAACGGTACCGCCATACTGGGGCTGGGCAACCTGGGCCCGCTGGCTTCCAAGCCGGTGATGGAGGGCAAGGCCCTTTTGTTTCAGCGCTTTGCCGGCATAGATGCCATCGACATAGAGGTGAAGCACGAGACCAGCCAGCAGTTCATCGACACTGTGGCAGCCATCGCCGACACCTTCGGTGGCATCAATCTGGAAGACATCAAGGCGCCGGAGTGCTTCGAGATCGAAGAGGCGCTGATCGCGCGCTGCGATATTCCCGTGTTCCATGATGACCAGCACGGTACCGCCATCGTCACCGCCGCCGGTCTGCTCAATGCGCTGGAAGTGCAGGGCAAGCGCATCGAACAGAGTCGCATCGTCTGCATGGGGGCGGGGGCTGCGGCCACTGCCTGCATGGATCTGCTGATCAAGTGCGGCGCCGCGCCACACAACATCTTCATGCTCGACCGCCAGGGAGTGATCCACACGGATCGTACCGACCTGAACCGCTACAAGCAGCGTTTTGCCAACGATACGCCGCTGCGCACCCTGATGGATGTGATTGAAGGGGCGGATGTGTTTGTCGGTGTGTCCGGTCCGGATGTGCTGCCCGCCGAAGCGGTGGCCCTGATGGCCCCCAATCCGGTCATCTTTGCCTGCTCCAACCCGGATCCCGAGATCAAGCCGTCCCTGGCCCACTCGGTGCGTGATGACCTCATCATGGGTACGGGCCGCTCCGATTATCCGAACCAGATCAACAATGTGCTCTGCTTCCCCTTCATCTTCCGCGGCGCGCTGGACGCCCGCGCCAGCCGCATCAACGATGCCATGAAGATAGCCGCGGTCGAGGCGATCCGCGGTCTGGTGAAGGAGCCCGTACCGGCCGAGGTGCTGACCGCTGCAGGGGTGAGCGCACTGGCCTTCGGCAAGGATTACGTCATTCCCAAGCCGATGGATGCCCGTCTGCTGCCACGGGTGGCCCGTGCCGTGGCACTGGCGGCGGTAACCTCCGGCGTGGCGCGCGTCGCTCTGCCGGCAGACTACATGCTGGAATAAGTCTGCGGCGCCATGCCGATCACGACAGAAGGGGCCCCATCATGGGGCCCCTTTTTGTTACGGGAAGCTTGATGCGTCGTTATTTGGTCTTGGGAGCGACCTTGACGGCCGGTGCCTTGGCATGAGTGGCCTTGTGATGCTTTTTCACCACCTTGGTCTGGGTCGCCTGAGGGGCGGCTGCCTTGGTGGGGGTGGCTGCCATGGTGAAGCCGGAGGTCAGGGCGAAGACAGCGGCCAGGCTCAGGGGGATCAGCTTGTTCATATTCCAGTTCCTCATTCGGGTTGATGACATGGAGCCTTTCTCCATGACTTCATCCTAGGGCTGTTCCGCTGGCGGTTCAGTGAGTGGCTGGTGACGGTTTGTATCCAAATGTACAGGCAGCCTGAGGCAGAAGCGGGCGCCGACTGCACTGGGCAGCAACTGCACCTCACCACAGTGGTGGCGGGCTATGCTGCGCACTATGGCGAGGCCGAGACCGGCGCCACCGGTACGGCGATCCCGGCTCTGATCCAGGCGCATGAAGGGCTCGAAGATCTGGGGCGCCAGCGCCGGATCTATGCCGGGGCCGTCGTCGGCCACCTCCAGCAGATAGTGATCCTGCTGCTGGCTCATGGCGAGGGTCACCCGGCTGGTGGCGTGGCGCAGGGCGTTGCCGATGAGGTTCTCCAGCGCCCGATCCAGCAGGCGGGGATCGCCGTGCCAGGGCAGGGGATGGGTGGGACACACCAAGTCGAGTCGTTTTTCTGGCCGCAGCGCCTGCCAGTCCGGTAGGCGGCTGCCGGCCCAGCTGGCCAGCTCCAGCTCGCTGCATTGCAACGGCAGCTCGGGACGATCCAGCCTGGCGTAGGTGAGCATCTCCTCGATGAGGGCGTCCAGTGCCCCCAGGTCGCGCTCCAGCCCCTGTTGTTCCGCTGCCGATGGTTGCGGGTCCAGCATGGCGAGCCGGTAGCGCAATCGCACCAGGGGGGTGCGCAGCTCGTGGGCGATGGCATCGGTCAGCTGTTTGCGACTGGCCAGCATGGCTTGCAGCTGTTCCGTCATCTGATCGAAGGTGCGTCCCACCCGGCCCAGGCTGCTGCCGGGCGGCAGGCCGGTGCGGCTGGAGAGATCCCCGTCACCAACCCGGCGGGCGGTTTGTTCGAGCCGTTGCAGACCACGCCAGTGCGGGCGCAGCCAGAGCAGGATCGGCAGACCGAGGGAGAGACCTATGGCCAGCAGCAGCCCCACATCGACCCAGTGCAGCTCGTGCAGATAGGAGAGATAGGGCACTGGGCCGACGATCAGCACTTGATCGGTGCCCGGGATGCGCTGCAGGAAGGTGTCATCCCCTTCGACGATGACTATGTTGCCCGCCTCGAGAAAGGCCTGATCCTCCTTGGCCAGCGGCTGGTTGGCGAGGGCACCGATCTGCAGCGGCAGGGTGAGCTGGCGACTCTGCTCCGCCATGCGCACGGGCCAGCGCTCTGGCGGCAATCGCGCCAGTTCGCCGGTGAGCAGGCCGAGGGAGCCTTGCATCATTCGCTCCAGATAGCGGTCGCCCGCCCGCTCGGCGCTGACCTGATAGACAAGGCCGACCAGCAGTATGGCCAGGGTGAAACAGCCGATCAGCAGCAGGTAGAACTGGATAAACAGATGGCGCATTGGATCCCTCATCTTTCCTGGATTGCGTTGTTGCCCCTCATCCTCCGCAAGGGGAGAAGGGAGCATCAACATCATTCGGTGGCTGCTTATTCCCAGGCGTGGGGCACCAGCAGATAACCCTTCTGGCGCACCGTCTTGATGCGGGTCGGGTTGTTGCTGTCATCCCCCAGCTTGCGGCGCAGGCGGGAGATGGCCACATCCATGCTGCGGTCCTGGCCGTCGTAGTCGCGACCACGCAGGCTGCGAAACAGCGCCTCCCGTCCCAGGATCTGGCCCGCATGGCAGGCCAGCTCCCACAAGAGGTCGAAGTCGGCGGTGGAGAGGGGGATGCTGTCGCCATCGAGCCGAACGTCCCGACCCGGCCCATCGATCCGCAAGCGGCCGAACTGCAGGCGCTGGGGCGGCGTATTGGCCACGGCTGCTTGCGTTGCCTGTCCCTGCTGGCGGAACTGGACCCGCAGCCGGGCCAGCAGCACAGGGGGCGGCGTTGTCTTGAGGATGTAGTCGTTGGCTCCCAGCTCCAGACTCAGGATCTGGTTCATGTCGCTGTCGAGGGAGGTGAGCATGACGATGGGGCCCTTGAAGCGTGGCCGCAGATCCCGGCACAGGGAGAGACCATCCTGCCCAGGCAGCATGATGTCGAGCAGCACCAGGTCTGGTTGCTCGGCTTCGATTCTGGCAAGTGCCATGTCGCCTCTGGGTTCCAGCAGCACGTCGATGTCGTGGCGGGCAAGCCAGCTGCTGATTAGCTGGCCTATTTCGGGATCATCTTCAACAAAAAGAATGCGTTGCATTGTGGCGTGACACCCTGGCAGTGGCGCGGATGCGCGCCTGCCAGCATACCGGCTCCCCGCGTGGCATGCATCGGGATAACTAATCAAACAGGGCCCTTGGTTGGGCCCTGTTGTCACGCTGGTCGTGGAGACCCGCCGAATCAGCCTGCCTTGCGCTTCAGGTAGACCCCGGCTTCCATGTGATGGGTCCAGGGGAACTGGTCAAACAGGGCGAAGCGGGCGACTTCGTGGGTCTCGCCCAGCACCGCCATGTTGGCCTGCAGTGTCTCCGGGTTGCAGGAGATGTAGAGGATGTTGTCGTACTCCTGCACCAGTTTGACAGTGGCATCGTCGAGACCGGCGCGGGGCGGATCGACGAAGATGGTGTTGCACTGGTAACTCTTGAGATCGACTCCCTTGAGGCGGTTGAACTCCCGCTCGCCGCGCATCGCCATGGTGAACTCTTCGGCCGACATGCGCAGTATGATCAGGTTGTCGACGCCGTTGGCGGCGATGTTGAACTGGGCGGAGTCGACGCTCGGCTTGGCGATCTCGGTGGCCAGCACCTTGCGGAAGTTCTGGGCCAGCGCAATGGAGAAGTTGCCGTTGCCGCAGTAGAGCTCCAGCAAGTCGCCTTCGCTCCCCCTGGTCAGATCCAGCGCCCAGCCCAACATCTGCTCATTGATGGCCGCGTTGGGCTGGGTGAAGCTGTTCTCCACCTGCTTGTAGGTGAGCTGGCGGCCGGCCACGTTGAGTTGCTCGATGACGAAGTCATCGGCCAGACATATCTTCTGCTTGTGGGCGCGGCCAATCAGCCGCAGGTCGAACCCCTGAGCCCGCAGATCGGCTTGCAGCGTCTCGGCGGCCTGCTGCCATTCGGCTTCGAGTTTGCGATGGTAGAGCAGGCTCACGATGATCTGGCCGGATTGGGTCGAGAGGTAATCGATCTGGAACAGCTTGCGACGTAGCACGAAGTGCGGGCGCAGCCCTGCCAGCAGCACCGGCATCAGCTGGTTGATCAGAAGGCTGGCGGTGGGGAAGTGATCGACCCGGATGATCTCCTTGGTGGCCTGGGCATACATGCAATGGAAGAGATCATCCCCTTCGTGCCAGATGCGAAATTCTGCGCGCATCCGGTAATGCTCGGCGGGTGAGGCATGCACCTCCAGCGCGGGAGGATTGAAGCCGGCAAACAGCTGGGTGAGTCGCTCGCGCTTTTCGTCGAGCTGGGCCTGATAGTCGGCGGGGGTCCGCAGGGCCTGAGAGTCGGCGCCAGCTTGCTGGATTTGGGTCATGATATACCTCACATGCACACCGGCAGGGCCGGGTCGAAATCGGGGGGAAGGCAGCAGGCCACCCAAAGGGGCCCGATTTTAAAAGCCAGCCGCAGATTGTCCAGTATTTTGTGGTCAAGAAGTGTTCAGTCAGGCCGATACCTGATCTACAGGCATGGTGGGAGGACACATTATGCAAATCGACGGCGTGGGCTCAGCCCAACCCAAGGGAGTGGGCGTTTCGCCCAAGGCACCCCAACAGGCACAAGAGAAGCAGGCCAGCAGCGGGGAAGAAGTCTCCTTGCACCAACCGCCCAAGTGGGCGCAGGTACTGGTACAGCAGGCGTTGCAGTTTGCGCTGGAGATCAACGGTCAGCGCTATCAGGCGCCCAAGGCAAAAGAGCCGGAGGTGGTCACCCCCGAGACCCTGTTCGACTTCCAGTCGGTGGCAGACAATGTGTTGCAGTTCATCACAGGACGGCTTGGCGCCGCCCGTGCGGACGGCAAGTCCGATGATGACCTGACCGAAATGATGGAACAGGCCCGCAAGGGCGTGGACATGGGATTTGGTGCCGCCAGGGAGCAGCTGGGTGACTGGGCCACCGAGAACGAAGACATCAAGACCGGCATCGATCAGAGCTACAAGCTGATCCAGGACGGGCTTGAGGAGTTCGAGAAAGAGTTCTTTGGCAAGGTATCCACCACCGAGATGGGAGCGGTCGAGATGGCCAGCCGTCAGCAGGGATACCTGGAGATCCAGACCAAGGATGGGGACAAGGTGGTACTGCGCTTCAACGACAACTGGCAGGTCAAATCCGAGAACAGCGAGAGTGGCAGTCAGTTCAGCCTCAAGTCGAGCCAGAGCTTCAGCTTCTCGCTGGAGGGGGATCTCAGCAGCGACGAGATGGATTCCATCGGCAAGCTGATCAAGGGAATCGACGATCTGGCGGGAAACTTCTTCTCCGGCAATTTCGAGGACCTGTTGAAGAAGGCGGGCGAGCTGAAGCTGGATGACAGCCAGCTGGCCTCCTACTCCCTCAAGCTCAAGCAGAGCGTCAAGCTGAGCCAGACCTACCAGGGAGCCAGCTCCCTGCAGGATCTCCTCAAGCCGCTGGCGGATTACCTGCCCAAGCTGAATCAGGTACAGCAACAGGCGGATACCCTGCTGCCGGAATCGCAACAGCAGGCACTGACACCTGCGGTGCTGGCGGCCCGTGGCCAGAACGAACCGGCTCAGGTCAACAGCTTTACCAGCTTCAACCAGCGGATGCTGGAGGCGCTGCGAATGATAGGCCAGTTCCAGCCTGCGACCGAGCCCGCCAGCAAGAGCGTCTGAGCCGCCATCGCCCGGTTCAAGCCATAAGCTGCCGTTTGCCAGCTCCTCCGGGGGCTGGCAAACTGGCTCTTTTCCCAATCCGGTCAGCCCATGAACCCGAATCCCAAGAAGCCAAGAGACAAGCGCGAGCTCTGCTACCCCTTCATCTTCGAAACCCAGTTCCAGTGTGATTACGAGATAGCAACCGACGAGCTTTGCTGTCAGGTAGGGGCCGTGCTTTCCCATCTGCCTACGGAAGAGGAGACCCGCGAGATGGTGGCCGACTTGGGGGCCCTGCAGCGACTCATCTACAACCTCAACGGTTCGGTACGGGGCAAGCTTGGTATTTTTGAAGAGGATCTGGCGTGGTTGAAAACGCGGTATGACCACTACAACGAGGCGAGCCGCGGTCGGGTCACGGGTTTTGTCTTGCCTCGCGGCCCGCATCCCATCTCCACCCTCCACCTGTGCCGCTGCGGCAGCAAGAAGGTGGTTCGCCTGCTGGTACGCCTCGAAGAGAGCGGTGTCCGCTTCGATCCCATCCTCTATCGCTTCGCCAACCTGCTGGCCAACTTCTTCTTCGTGCTGACCGTCTACCTCAAGCAGTTGTGGCAGGTGGAAGAAGTGCCCTACGTCAGTATCAATTACTGACCAAGTGGCTGAAAATGCTTTTATTTTTCTGGAAGATAAAAGACGATCCAGCCATGCCATTGCAATCTGGATGGCGCCGATAGCGGAGCAGGGGAAGTCATGACGACGATTTATCTCAGTGGCAGTTCATTCTTGATGCCGGGCAATCTGGCCTGGCGGTCGCTGGCTGTCCATGGCGAGGTGCAGGTCGCGCCCCATGGGCTGTGGCTGCAAACCCTGATGACTCCAGTCGAAGAGGCCGCTTCCCAGACTCACATCATCATCTGGCTGTGGGAAGATCTGGTGCCGGCACAGACGCTGGTAGCGTGGAGCGGTTTGGCACAAGAGGCGCAACAGCTGGCTGTTGCTGCGTTCGTCGCATCACTCTGTCAGCCCCTGCAACAGCGTTTGCAGCGTCGACCGCAGGATCGCCTGCTGGTCGGGGTCTGCAGTCGTTCCCCTGTCTCCGTATTTGGGGCTGCGCCCTCAGCGCTTGCCTGTCTGGCCCATGAATGTGAGCGTCAGCTTGTCCATTTGCGGCAGCAGCATCCCGGCCTGGATGACCTGCATCTGCCGCTCTGGTTGCAACAGCAGGGTCGCCACCACTGTTTCGACAGCCGCAATCACTATCTGATGTCCTGCCCCTTCTCCATGGCCGGGTTGGCCAGTCTGGCGCAGTGGATTGCCCCCTTGCTGCAGCGGCTGCACAGGCCAGCTCACAAGGTGCTGGTGCTCGATTGCGACAATACCCTCTGGGGTGGCGTAGTCGGCGAAGATGGCGTGGGTGGCGTCCTGCTGGGGCAGGATGGGGTGGGGCGCCTCTATCAAGCCTTCCAGCAGGCGGCCATTTACTGGCATGGGCAGGGCGTCATATTGGCGCTCTGCTCCAAGAATCTGGCCGACGATGTGTGGCGGCTGTTCGATCAGCACCAGGGCATGGTGCTTGAGCGCCAGCACATAGCCGCGGCCGAGATCGGCTGGGAGCCCAAGTCCGCCAGCTTGCGGCGCCTGGCCGCGCGGCTCAATGTGGGGCTGGACAGTCTGGTGTTCTGGGATGACAGCGAGCTGGAGCGTGCCGAGGTGCGTGCCAATTGTCCCGAGGTCACCGTCATCATGCCCCCCGCCGAGATCTGGGGTTGGTCCGATGCGCTGATGACGCTCGCCGAGCTGCAAAGCCGCCACCAGAGCCGGGATGACGGCTTGCGCCAAGGCTCCTATCAGGCACAGGCAGAGGCGAATGCAGTGCGCCAGCAACTGGGCGACGAACAGGCCTTCTTGCAACAGTTGGGGCTGCGGGCGAGCTGGCAGCCGCTCTCCCAAAGCAACCAGCTGCGGGCCGAGCAGCTGAGCCAGAAGACCAACCAGTTCAATCTCTCCGCCCGGCGTTATCAGGCTGGTGAACTGGCACAGCTTGCCAGTACGCAGGGCGAGGTCTGGCTGGCCTCGCTGCGGGACAAGTTTGCCGATCACGGCATGACGGCCCTGTTGGTGCTACGCCCCCTCAATGAGGGGGCCGTGCTGCTCGATACCCTGGCCATCAGCTGTCGGGTGCTGGGGCGAGGCTTCGAACACTGGCTGCTGGTGCAAGTGGCTGCCCGGCTGATGGCAAAAGGCGTTGACCAACTGGTGATAAGTCTGGTGCCCACGGATCGCAACCAGCCGGCGCGGGATTTTCTGGCGACCCTGCCGACCCGGCCGATAACCACTCCAGCGGGATTGACGCCGCTGGCGGACGAGATGTTCCTCTGCCTGGATCTCCCCTCTCTTTCTCTCCCGTTTCTGGAGTTTTATGCCAATGAATGACCTCATCGCGCTGGTTCGCCAGCAATTTCCCCAGGCCAGCATCAACGAGCAGGCCGCCCTCGGTCTCGGCAGCTTTCCCGAGTGGGACTCTCTGGGACACTTCAATCTGCTGCTGCTCATCGAGCAGCACTTTGCCGTACGGTTCGAACCGCAGGAGCTGGCCGAGCTGAAGAGCCTGGCCGATATCAGACAGGCTCTGCTACGCAAAGGGGTTGCCGAGTGAAACAGGCCATCGAACAGGCGCTGAGCGAGCTGGGGATCCCCAAGGGGGGCGCCCTCATGGTGCACTCGGATGCCATGGTCGTGGCCCAGTTTCCCGGTATGGGCAATGCCCAGGGGATAGCCGCCTTTTGGACCTGCCTGGAACAGTGGCTGGCGGGGGATCTGCTGGTGCCAACCTTCACCTACAGCCCAATGACGGGCGAGTGCTTCGATCCGGCAGCCACCCCGAGCAAGGTGGGGCTGATGACGGAGGTGTTCAGGCAGCGTGACGGCGTCACCCGAACGCTGGATCCCATCTTCAGCTTTGCCATCAGTGGCCCCCACGGGGCCGAGCTGGCGGCCCGGGAGTGTCACGACTGCTTCGGTCAGGAGAGCCCGTTTGGCTGGCTGGCGGAGCAGGATGGCTGGTTGCTGGGATTGGGCTGTCACCCGGACCGGATCACCTTTACCCACTATGTGGAACAACGGCTGGCCGTGCCCTATCGCTACCACAAATTATTCGAGGGGCAGGTGTGTGTCGCCGGCGCCTTGCGCGACTGGCAGGCCGACTACTATGTGCGGGATCTGGCGCTGGCCAGCGAAATCGACCTCTCCCGGCTGGTGGCCCTGTTGCAGGAGAGGGGCGCCTGGCATCAGACCCTGTGCCAGCGGGTACCCGTCTGGGCCGTGTCCTGTCGCGATTTCATCCTGGCCGCCAGTGAACTGGTGGCGATGGCGCCATATGCCCTGATCCGTGCAGGAGGGGAATCCCATGCAGTTTGACCATATAGGTCTGGTGGTGCCGGATCTCGCCAGCGGTGAGGCCTATTGCCGGGAGGTGCTGGGGCTGACTCGCTTCTCGGTGGCGGTGGAAGATCCGTTGCAGAAGGTATGGGTGCAGTTCGTGCACGATGAGGACGGACTTTGCTATGAGCTGGTGGCGCCGGCGACAGAGGATAGTCCTGTGACCCAGGTGCTCAAGACCCGGCGCAACGTCATCAATCATCTTGCCTATCGGGTGCCCTGCCTCGCTGAGAGTACCGCCAGACTGCGGGATCTGCGTCACCTTCCCCTTGGTCCCAGCCAGCCGGCCATCGCCTTTGGCGGTGCCCACGTCCAGTTTTTCCTGAGCCCCCTTGGCCATATAGTCGAATTGATCGAGGAGCCCGCATGACCTCTCCGCACAATACTGGCTACCTCCCTGTGGACTGGGATGATCAGGCTCAGCTGGGCGAGCAGCTGCATCGCCTGCTGACCCTGCTGTTCCCCCTCAACCGCAGCCTGACCGGTGATGGCGTGCGCCAGACTCTGGCCCTGATCCGCCAGCACTGCCTGCCTGATCTGCAGATCAGGGAGGTGGCCAGTGGCACCGAATGTTTCGACTGGACAGTGCCCGATGAGTGGAACGTACGGCAGGCCTACATAGTAGGGCCGGACGGTCGCAAGGTGGTGGATTTCAAGGATCACAATCTGCATCTGGTGGGTTATTCTGAGCCGGTGCGCTGCACCCTCTCCCTGGCCGAACTGCAGCCTCATCTGCACTCCTTGCCCGACATGCCGGATGCCATCCCCTATGTCACCTCCTATTACAAGCGTCGCTGGGGCTTCTGCCTGCCGCACAAGGTGCGTGAGGCGCTGCCGGAGGGGGATTATGAGGTGGTGATCGACGCCAGCCTGGCGCCGGGCTCGCTCACTTATGGCGAGTGGGTGCTGCCGGGAGAGAGCGAGCAGGAGATACTGCTGTCCAGCTACACCTGTCACCCCTCCATGGCCAACAACGAGCTGTCAGGCCCCTGTGTCGGTGTCTTCTTGATGGCCTGGCTCGCCTCCCTGCCAAAGCGCCGTTACAGCTATCGGTTGATGCTGGTGCCCGAAACCCTGGGGGCCATCGTCTACCTCTCCCGCCATCTGGACCACCTCAAGCAGCACACCCTGGCCGGCTTCAACCTGACCTGCCTGGGAGATGAGCGCAGTTATTCCTTCCTGCCCTCACGCCAGGGCAATAGTCTGGCCGATCGCATCGGCCGTCATGTGCTGGGCCACCTGGCGCCTGGTTACAAGGCTTACAGCTTCCTGGAGCGAGGTTCCAACGAGCGCCAGCTTTGCGCCCCCGGCATCGATCTGCCGGTCACTACCCTGATGCGCAGCAAATATGGCTGCTATGCCGAATACCACACTTCGCTCGATGATCTCTCGCTGGTGACCTCTGCCGGTCTAGCGGGCGGCTTCCTGGCGCTGCGCCGGGCCATCGAGTGTCTGGAACTGGATGAGCGTTGCGAGGTGACAGTGCTGGGAGAGCCCCAGCTGGGCAAACGGGGTCTCTATCCGGATCTGTCTACTCGCTATTCCGGTTGGCAGGTGAGGGAGATGATGAATCTGCTGGCCTACAGCGATGGCCAGCTGACCCTGTTCGAGATCGCCGAGACCATCAAGGTGCCTTTCTGGCGGGTGGCGCCACTGGCCAGCATGCTGCTGGAAGCAGGGCTGCTGCGTCGCCTCAGCCAGCGGCCGGATTACTCGATCACCAGATAGGCCGGCCCCGGGTTGTGCGGGGTGCGGCGGATGGCGTAACGATCCAGCCCCAGCACCTCCTTGAGGGCCAGGGTCTCCCCCGGAAAGGCGGGCCAGTTCAGCTCATCGAAGGCCAGTACCGAACCCCTGGTGAGGTGCGGCTTGATGAGCTCGAGGCAGCGGCGGGTCGGTTCGTAGAGATCAAAGTCAAAATAGGCCAGCGCTATCATGGTTTCCGGCTGACGGGCCAGATAGGCGGGCAGCGTCTCGGTCACATCCCCCTTTACCAGCTCGTGCTTGACGATATGGCCCAGCGGACTTTCTGCTTCATGGGCGGCAAGCAGTTGCGCCAGGTGCTGTTCATAGTCGGGGGTGACGCCATATGCGCCCGGCTGGATGGCCGCATCCGATCCATCCTGCGGTGCGTGGGAGGGAAAGCCGCTGAAGGTGTCGAATCCCACCAGCTTGCGATTGTAGTTGTAGGGTTCATACATGCCGCGAAACGAGGAGAAGAGCGCCAGGTTCTGACCCCAGCGGGTACCGAAATCCATGATGACGCCGTGTACCGGAATGATCTTCTGGTAGAGCTCATGCATGAACAGAATGCGGGAGAGCGACTGGCGCTTGAGGTAGAGGCCCAGATTGTTCTGCAGCTCGGCCGGGGGCAGCGGGCTGGCGCGCAATAGCTCGCTGAACGTCTGGCGACGAGACAGCTCCTCGTCGGAGGCATTGGAAATAGCCTTGATCATGAAACATCTCCTGCTGTGGTGGGGGCGGAAGGGGCTGTCAGGGTATGCACCAGCTCATATTCGAGGTAATCGGCCAGCCCCAGCCAGTCTTGCCGCTCCTGGCTGCGGAGCAGGGCGGCTATCAGCTCGGGGGGCAGGCTACCCCGTGCGGTGAGGGCCTCCTGCAGCAAACCGGGCAGGGTCTGGCTCGCGACAAGCGACTGCCCCAGTCTGAACTGGTGTGCCAGCGCCCTGATGCGGGTTGTCAGACTATCACTCATGACAGGTACTCCGGGTGGTAGCTGCAGCCCGCTATCTCGGCCCCTTCCCGGCTGCTGTTCCAGAAATGCACCTCGGGATGGCGCGCTATGTATCGCTCAAGTTCGGTGCGATAGGCGGAGAAGTTCGGGTTGGTCTTGACCCGGCGACCGTGCCCGTCGAGGGTCCAGCTGAGTGCCTGGCTGGCAGTGGGGCCGAGTGCACCATCCGCCCATCCGGAGTGGGTTAGCTCGCCGGGGAAGGCAAAATCCGTTCCCAGCAGAATGACCTGCTGGCAGCCCATCTGCACGGCAAGGTCGACGGCGGGGTGGATCACGCTGCCGCCCGAGTGCAGGCTTCCCTTGGGGATCTCCTGCCTCAGTGTCTGGTACATGGGACTGCGGGAATAGGCTGCCTTGCGCGGCCCCTGCCAGGCCAGCAGGGCTGCCGTCGGCACAGTGGGGTAGTAGACCAGGGTGGTCTGGGCCGATTGGTCGGCGGGCAACCGGCTGCCGTGGATGGCATCATCTATGGTGACCACTATGTCTGGCCGGATGCCGTGGCGCAGCAAAAAGGCCAGCGCAGTATCGACGCTGATCAGCAGATAGTCCTGACGCCGTGTCTGCAACTGGGCCTGCAAGGTGGCCAGATTGGTTTGCAGGGTCGGGCCGCTGGCGACGATCAGGGCATGTTTGCCTCGTGCCAGCCCGAACAGGCTGGTCACGTCGCCATCGCTTGTCAGCAGCTCGCGGTTTTCGGCCAGTCGCCGGGTCACCGCCGGATGCTCGGCATCGAACCTGGCGCTGGCAAACGGCAGCTCTATCTCGCTCACCAGCCGGTCCCGGATGCGGGCGGCGGCGTCTTCCACCAGCAGCAACTCGGGCGGCAGGGCGAAGAAGGGCAGACGGATCTCGCTCTCGTCCCCCGCCATCATCAGTTCGACCCTGGAGTCAGTCAGCCAGTCCTGCTGATCCAGCAGCCGCAGCACCAGGGCAAACAGGGCGCCATTCATGATCTTCACTTCCAGCCGCTTGAGGCCGGTGCGGCCCAGCAGGGTGCGCGGCAGATCGCCGAGCCCTGTGCCGTAGAGGTGCAGCACGGCCACCTCGGGCAGGCTGGCCGCCTGTAGCTCGGCCTCTTTCACCCTGTCATGACGACTGGTGAGCTGGATGCCGTCGATGCTGAGGGTCGAGCCCAGCCCTTTGGTCAGCTCGGCCTGGATGCTCTCCACGTCCTGCGCCAGCAGGCGGGGCCAGAGGGCGGGCCAGCGCTGGCGGATAAGCCTGCCGTGCTGGGCGAACAGTTCATCACTCATCTTTGTCTATCCACTCCCAGCTCAGCGGCTGATTGGCTGCCATGTCGCGACTGACCCGCTTGCCGATGAGTCGATCGTAATCGGCGGGAGGCAGGCCGAGGGCAGGACGCACCGACTTGATGTGGGCGGCGGTGAGCACCTCTCCGGCCGTAATATCTTTGACCAGATAGAGGGAGCGGCGAAAGGCGCGGTTGCCTTGCTCGCTCTGAGTGAGCTGGTAGTCGGCCACTCCGAGCGCCGCATGGGCGGTGTTGACCGAGGCAATGAGCTCGGTGAGTTCGGCAGGCTCCATGGAGAAGGCGCAATCCGGACCGCCGTCGGCGCGGGCCAGGGTGAAGTGTTTCTCGATGAGGGTCGCCCCGAGCGCTGTGGCGGCGATGGCGGTGGCCGAACCCAGAGTGTGATCGGAGAGCCCGACCTCGACGCCAAAGCGCTGGCGCAGCATGGGGATGGTGCGCAGGTTGTATTCGGCTGCGGGCGCCGGATAGCCGCTGACGCAGTGCAGCAGCGCCAGCTGGCCGCTGCCATGTTTGAGCGCCATCTCGACTGCGGCGGCGATCTCGGCCTCGTTGGCCATACCGGTGGACATGATGAGCGGCTTGCCGGTCTGGGCGGCGTAGCGGATCAGGGGCAGGTCCACCAGCTCGAAGGAGGCAATCTTGTAGGCCGGGCAGTCGAGGGATTCCAGCAGATCCACGGCGCTGAAATCGAACGGACTGCTGAACACCGTCAGCCCCAGCTCGCGCCCCTTGGCAAACAAGGCCTGATGCCATTCCCACGGCGTGTGCGCCCACTCATAGAGGTCATACAGGCTGTGACCATCCCACAGGCCGCCGTGGATCTGAAACTCGGGCCGATCGCTTCTGAGGGTGATGGTGTCGGGTCGGTAGGTCTGCAGTTTGACCGCACTGGCCCCGGCCGCCTTGGCGGCTGTCATGATGGCCAGCGCGCGTTCCAGGTTGCCGTTGTGGTTGGCCGAGAGTTCGGCGATCACATAGGGCGCCTGCGCCGGGCCTATGGATTGATGGGCGATCTGCATCTGTGGTCAGGCTCCTGTGCCAAGTTGCCAGCCTTGCGGCGCCGGCTGCCAGGGGGCAGGGGGCGCTATCTTGGGTGGCTCGGCAAGATAGAGGGGAAATTGGGAGAAAATTGTTTGCAAGCGATGTGCCAGCTCTTGCCATTGCTGTGGCGTGAGTGACGGATGGGCCTGCCATACCAGCTCCGGGCCGCACAGGGTCAGGGTGAGCAGATGCTTGTAATCCTGCTGGAACCGCCACTGCTGGCCGTCAGGTATCAGTTGATAATCGGCTTGGGGCAGCAGCCAGGCGGTGAGACGATCCAGCCCCAGGCCATCCACCTGTTGCTGGCCGCGTTGGCGATAGTCATCAGCCTGTCGCTCCAGCCGCTGCAAGGCCTGCATGAGCCGCGCCGGCTCGGCCAGCTCGCCCAGTGTCAGACGTTCGGCAAGCTGGAAGCGGGCTATCACCTCGTCGTTGAACTGCTGGTTGTCGACTATGGGCACCGCCAGGGTCGGCAGGCCGAGACAGGCCCGCTCCCAAGTCATGCCGCCGGCGGCGCCGATGGCGAAGTCGTGCCGGCTCATCAGGTCGGCCATCTGGTCGCTCTGGCGCAACAGCGCCAGGTCGAGGTCGGCCAGCTCGGCCACCCTCTGTTCCAGCTCGGGCCAGAAGGGATTGGCGCCGCCCGCCACCAGGGTCCACTGGATGGTGCGGGCCCAGGGCAGCCGGGCCAGGCTGTTGAGGGTGACGAGGCAGGCACCCGCCGGGTCGGCGCCGCCAAAGCAGATAAGGCCCCGTTGCCACTGACTGGCGTGTTGCCGCGCCAGCTGGCGATAGGTGGGGCGCAGCAGGGCATAGTCGGTGCCCAGCAGCAGCCGGCAATCGGCTGGGGTGAGTGGCTGGTAATCGGCAGCGCGGCGCAAGGGCCCCTGATCCAGCAGCAGCTGGCAGTGGTGCGGTCGGTCGGCCAGATCATCGATCACCAGCACACGGCGGCAGTGGGCTGCCAGCTCTGTTTCTAGCCGCTGGTCAATCTGGTAGTGATCGATGATCAGCCAATCGGGCTGCAAGCCGGGCAGCGGGCCGGCGTCATCGCGCTCGATCAGGGGATGATGGTGATGGGGCCGCAACAACGACAGCAGGTGCGCCGGCAGATCGTGGCAGAGGAAGTGGCACTCGGCCCCGGCGGCGTGCAGCCGATCGGCGATGGCCATGCAGCGCATCAGGTGGCCCAGCCCTATTTCGGCGCCGGCGTCGAGCCGGAAGGCAACCTTAAACGTCATCCTGGCTCAGCACTTGATAGAGCAGTTCGGCCAGGTGCCAATCTTCCGGCGTATCTATGTCGACCACCCTGTGCCTTGGCAGAATATGGCCGATCCCTTCCCCGCCCACCGGGCTGATACCCCCCAGCCAGGCTGCGCGGCTACCCCAGTAGAACTGGCCGGCATCCTGGTAGGCGGGTTCCAGATCCTGAGAGCGTTTCGCCATCTGCTCCGGCCAGAAGGGACTGACTCTGCCCTGTGCGTCCATGCGCACCGCCCGCTGGATGGGGAAGCCAAATTCGGCCACCGTGTAGACGAAGGGCGCCTGGCTGGCGAGCAGGCGGTCGTGGGCGGCGCTCAGATCGCTGGCCTGAATGAGTGGCACTGTGGCATAGATGCAGCAGTAGTATTCCGCCTGAATGCCGAGATCGTCGAGTTGCCGGATGGCATCGATCACCACTGGGGTGGTGCCGGTATGATCGTCGGCCAAGCTGGCGGGGCGCAGGAAGGGTACCTCGGCGCCGAGTTGGCGGGCAATGTCGGCGACCTCCTCATCATCGGTGGAGACCACAATTCGGCTGAAGCAGCCTGCTGCCCTGGCCGCCTGAATGGCGTAGGCGAGCATGGGCTGACCGCAGAAGGGACGGATGTTCTTGCGGGGAATGCGCTTGCTGCCGCCACGTGCCGGGATGATGGCGATGGCCATAATGCTCTCTCCCTGAGGAGCCCGACGTGGTCGCCGAGCCGGATAATTGATGACAACTCTTTGATTATTTTTGAGATTATACCGAGTTTTCATCTTATATTATTGAGCTTTGCTACGGAATTGCCCGGTGATGGTCGATAACATGGGCAAGTGATGGGACGTCGTTGGTATTGAACATGAGTTATGGTGTCGAATTGCGCCCGCTCCAGCCCTGGGATCTGCCCACCCTGCGACGCTGGCGCAACCTGGACGAGGTGCGGTTGCAGATGGTGGAGCAGGCGCTCATCTCCCCCCGCCAGCAACGGCAGTGGTTCGTCAGCAGCCTTGAACGGGCTGACCAGCAGCACTGGGTGCTCTGGTGCCGCGGCCTGCGGGCCGGCTACGTCAACCTGAAAGGGGAGACGCGACAATCGCTGCAGGGGCAGCCGGTGGCCGATGCCGGCCTCTATCTGGGCCGCTCCAGCGTGCGTCACCCCATGCTGGCCGTCGCCGCCGCCCTGTCACAGCTCGATCAGGGCTTCGATACCTTCGGGCTCGGCTGCATCCGCACCCTGGTGCGCACCGGCAACGACGCCGCCCTGCGCCTGAACACACAGCTCGGCTATCGCCAACAGGGGCAACAGGGCGACTTCATCGTCCTCGAACTGCAGCCCGCCGACTATTATGCCGCCCGAGAACGGCTACGGAGATTTTTCAGATGACAACAGCGTTGGAACAGGTTTTTGCCGATGCCCTCGGCATCGACGTCAGCACTGTCAGCGACCAGCTGGCCTACAACAGCATTCCCCAGTGGGACTCCGTCGCCCACATGGGCCTGATAGCCCAGCTGGAGGATTGCTACGGCGTCCTGCTCGATACCGATGACATCATCGACATGAGCTCGGTCGCCAAGGCGCGGGAGATCCTCGCCAAATACGGGGTCGCCCTCTGATGCAGGGGCTGCTGCAGGGCAAGCGAGCGCTGATCACGGGTGCCGGGCGCGGCATTGGCCTCGCCATCGCTCGCCAGTTCGCCGCGCAAGGAGCCGAACTCTGGCTGGGGGGCCGCGATGAAGCGGCCATGAGTCAGCTGGCGGCCGCCCTCGGCGCCGAGTTCGGCGTCCCCTGCCAGCCGCTCTGTTTCGACGTGGCCGAGCCGCAGGCGGTCAAGCAGGCCTTTCAGCAGCGGTTTGCCCAGACTCGTCAGCTGGACGTGCTGGTCAACAATGCCGGGATACTGGAAGAGGGGCTGCTCGGCATGGTCAATCAGGCGCAGCTGGAGCAGACCTTCAGCCACAATGCTTTCAGCGTTGTCTATTGCAGCCAGTACGCCGCCCGCCTGATGCAGCGCAGCGGTGGTGGCAGCATCATCAATTTGGCCTCCCTGATGGGACGGGTGGGCGCCGCCGGGCTTAGCAGCTATGCCGGCAGCAAGGCGGCGGTGATCGGTATTACCCAGTCACTGGCCAAAGAGCTGGCCGCCAGCCAGATCCGGGTCAACGCCATCGCCCCCGGTTTTATCGATACCGAGATGGCGCGTGCCATCCCTGACCAGAAGTTCGCCGAGCGTCTCGCCAGCATCGCCATGGGGCGGATCGGCACGCCGGACGAGGTGGCCAAGGTAGCGCTGTTCCTCGCCTCCGACCTGTCGAGTTACGTGACCGGTCAGGTCATCGGTGTGGATGGAGGCATGACGGTCTGATGGATCACGCGCACGCACTGCTCGCCCACCTGCGGGAAGACAACCCGTCACCGGCCTGGCGCGATCCGCAAGAGGGCTGGCTCTCCTACGGCGAGCTGGCACGGCGGCTGGCGCAGCTGGCGGCCAGCTATCCGGACGAGCGCAGCCTGGTCTATCTGCCCTTTTTCACCCGCACCGCCCACCTGCTGCATTATCTGGCCGCCCTCAGGCTGGGGCATGCGGTGATGCTGGCGGATCCTGCTCTGCCATTGGCCCAGCATGATGCCAGCTGCCAGCAGTTCGCCGCGAGCTGCCGGGTAAATGAAGCAGGGGAGTTGATCCGTCTCAGGGATACCAGCCCACTGTTGCACCCCGAGCTGGCGGTGTTGTTGCCGACCTCGGGCAGCACGGGCTGTGCCAAGTGGGTGCGCCTCTCGGGCCGCAATCTGGCGGCCAACGCGGCTTCCATCGCCGACTATCTGGCGCTGACGACGACTGAACGAGCCATCACCAGCCTGCCGCTGTTCTACTCCTACGGTTTGTCGGTACTCAACAGTCATCTGCTGGTGGGTGCCTCTCTGGTGCAACACGAGGGGAGCGTGCTGGAGCGCGACTTCTGGCAGCAGGTCGAGCAGCACGGTGTGAGCAGTTTTGCCGGCGTGCCCTTTACCTATCAGATGCTGGCCCGGCTGCGTTTTGACTGGGCCCGTTATCCCTCCCTGCAGACCCTGACTCAGGCAGGTGGACGGCTCGAACCCGCGCTGGCGCAGCAGTTTGCCGAGCAGGCGCTGCGGCTGGGGCGCCGTTTCTTCGTCATGTATGGCCAGACAGAGGCGACGGCGCGCATGGCCTGGCTGGCAGCGCACGAGGTGGTCACCCATCCGGATGCCATCGGCCGCGCCATTCCCGGCGGCCACTTCTCCCTGCGCGAGCTGGAGGGGGGCAAGCCCGGGGAGGGGGAGCTGGTCTATCGCGGTGACAACGTCATGCTGGGCTATGCCAGTGCCGCCGAGGATCTGGCGCAGGGTGCCCTGTTGCAAGAGCTGGCCACCGGCGATCTGGCTCGCAGTGACGAGGCGGGCCGTTACTACATCTGCGGTCGTCTCAGCCGTTTTCTCAAGCTGTTCGGCAAGCGTATCAGTCTGGCGGAGGTCGAGAGCCAGCTTCATCGCTGGGGCTGGTCGGGAGCCTGCGGTGGACGTGATGACTGCCTGCTGGTGGTCGTCGAACCCCATGGCGAACTGACGGGCGACGGCTTGCAGCGCGAGCTGGCACAGTGGCTGCAGGCGCCGCCACGGGCGGTGCGGGTGATGCAGGTGGCACAGCTGCCGCGCACCGCCAACCACAAGATTGACTATGCCGCCCTGACCAGACTGGCGGAGGAGGCGTGATGGAAAGCTTGCTGGCCGCCCCCATCTTCGACCTGCCCCAGGTCGCCAAACAGGCGCTGTTGCTGGCGCGGCTCAATGCCCTGACCCGTCACCATGTCGAGCACTGCGCCCCTTATGCCAATGTGCTGCATGCCTTCGGCTGGACGGCAGAGGCTGCCGATTATGGCGAGCTGCCCTATCTGGCGGCCCGGCTGTTCAAGCTGGCCCAGTGGCAGAGCGTGCCCGAGGCCGAGGTGTTCAAGGTGCTCACCTCGTCAGGCACCACGGGGGCGCCGTCACGGATAGTGCTGGATCGGGAGACCGCAGCGTTGCAGAGCAAGGTGCTGGTGAAGATACTGCAGGAGTTTGTCGGCAAGCAGCGGCTGCCCATGCTGCTGGTGGAGCAGCCCACCCTCATCCAGAACCGCAGCGGCTTTTCTGCGCGTGGCGCAGGTGCCCTGGGGCTCTCCTTCCTCGGCCGGGACCACACCTATGCCCTCGACGAGCAGATGCGGCCCAACTGGCCCGTGATAGAGGCGTTTTGTGACAAGTACGCTGGTCAGCCTGTGTTGCTGTTCGGCTTTACCTTCATGGTCTGGCAATGCCTGCTAGAGCCCCTGCGCGAGCGCGGACTGCACCTGCCCTTTGAGCAGGGCATTTTGTTTCACAGCGGCGGTTGGAAGAAGCTGCAGCATCTGGCGGTGGACAATCCCACCTTCAAGGCGCGCTGCCGCGAGCAGCTGGGGCTGGGTCGGGTACACAACTTCTATGGCATGGTGGAGCAGGTGGGATCCATCTTCGTCGAGTGCGAGCAGGGGCATCTGCATGCCCCCGTATTTGCCGATCTGCAGGTGCGCGATCCGCTCACCCATCAGCCGCTCGGGGTCGGTCGGCCCGGTTTGTTGCAGGTGCTCTCCGCCATTCCCGGCAGTTATCCTGGCCACTGCCTGCTGACCGAGGATCTCGGCGTGCTGCTGGGGGAGGATGACTGCCCCTGTGGCCGCCATGGCCGTTATTTTCAGGTATCAGGGCGCCAGCAAGGCGCCGAGGTGAGGGGATGCAGCGACACCTTCCAGTGACGCCGCCGCAGGTGGTAGAGGGGCTTTGGTTGACGGGGCCCAACGTCAGCTTCGTATCACCGGCTGCCAGCTGGCAGACGTTCTGCCCGCAGCCGCTGCCCTGTTTTGCCCCCGTCATCTGCGACTTCGTGGCGGCCCTGTCGATACGCCTGCAGCAGGAGGGGCGGCGTCATCCCGATCTGGCCGCGTTCGGCTTCTGGCTGCGGCCGCGCCAGCTGGCCCGAGAGCAGCAACGGCTGCAGGGGCGGGGGGCGGTGGGCGTCGTGTTTCACCTGGTGCCCTCCAACGTGCCGACCGTGGCCTTCTACTCCTGGCTGATGGCCCTGCTGATGGGCAATCCCTGCGTGGTGCGGCTGTCGTCGCGCCGCGACCCGGTACAGGATGCCATGCTGGCCATACTGAACGACCTCTTCCGCCAGGTTGAGTGGCAGGAGATCGCCATGCGCACCCGCTTTATCCGTTATGACCACGACGAAGGCATCACCAGCTGGTTGTCGGCCCGCTGTCGGCTGCGCATCATCTGGGGTGGCGACGAGACCATCCGTCAGGTGCGGGCCATTCCTCTCTCCCCAAGTGCACAGGAAGTGGTATTTCCGGATCGCCGCTCCATGGCGGTGCTAGACAACCACTGGCTGGCCGGGCTGGATGCTGTGGGCTGGCAACAGACCCTGGGGGCCCTGCAACAGGACTGTACCCGTTTCAATCAGCAGGCCTGCGCCTCCCCCACTACCCTCTGCTGGCTGGGCGAGCCCGACGACGAGTTGCGCCACCGACTGCTGGAGGCCCTGTTTGCTCCCTTTGCCGACGATCCCGCTCTGGTGATGGAGCGGCTCATCCACAGTCAACAAAATGCCGCCCTGGACGGTGAGATGCAGCTGAGCACATTCCCGGGTGTCACCTTATTGACTCCGGCCGCCTCCTTGCGGCTCGCACACGTCGGAGGAGGTACAGTCGCCGAGTTTGTGGCCGATAGCCTGAATGAGCTGCTGTTGCAGCCGTGGGATATGCAGACCTGTGTCTGGGTCGGGGCAAACAAGGCGCAGCTTGAGGATGCCTTGCCGAATGCGCCCGTCTGCCGCATAGACAGGGTGGTGGCGCCGGGACAAGCGCTGGCATTCGAGTGGCACTGGGATGGGATAGACATGCTGCACGTTTGCAGCCGTGGTCTCGCCCAGCATGAATAATCGGGTGTGGCTCACATAAATCCCGCAGCTTCAATGGATTAGCTTGGTCAGGCATATCTCTTGCAGTAAAACCTGACAGAGAGGGGGGAAGGGTTGACAGGGACCGTGCGGTAGCCTTGCCCATTTTCTCCCATCCGCTTCTTTTCTACTCATCTTCTCTTGGATTTCCCTATGAAAGTCAGCGTATTGGTGCCTGTCTACAATCTGGCGCGCTTCATCGAACCCTGCCTGCTCAGCCTGCTCGAGCAGCAAACGGATTTCGAGTTCGAAGTGATCGCGATCGATGACGGCTCGAGTGATGACTCCTGGGCTATCTTGCAGCGGCTGGCGCGGCAGTGGCCGACACTGCGCATTCTGCAGAACGAACAGAACATGGGGCTGGCCAAGACCCAGAAACGGCTGCTTGCAGAGGCAAGGGGTGACTATCTCGCCTATGTGGATGGGGATGATCTGGCCCTGCCGGACAAGCTGCAGCGCCAGGCCGATTATCTGGATGCACACCCGGGTTGCACCCTCTGCTACCACGAAGCCGAGATGTTCGATGATGAGACAGGGGCACGGATCAAATTGTTTACCCGTGACTACTACAACAGCCGGCATCTCGAACCCGTGATGACGCGAGAGGCCTTGATCCGGTTCGGGGTATTCGTCAATGCCAGCTCCATCATGTTTCGGCGTTATGAGGGGATGGAAAATGCCATCGACGAGGGGTGCAAGATCATCCTCGATTACCCATGGCATATTCTGAATCTCTCTCTCAACCCGGGAACCCTCGACTTTATCCCCGAGCTGCTGGGACGTTATCGCTTCCACACCCAGAGCTTTGGCGGGCAGACCCGCAAATCGGCCGAGCGTCGTGAGCAGTCGCTGCGCGACCTGCTGCGGGCTTGTGACAATGCCGGTGACTTTGGCGCCGATCCTGTGACCATTGCCCAGGGGCGAGCCCATCACTACTACTCTGCCGCGCTCTATTTCTTGCGGCAGGGAGACTACGCCCGTTTTCTCAACCTGCTTGAGCAGTCGGTGAGCGAGGTGGCCACGCTGGCACCGGGCTGGTTTTTCGACGAGCGGCATCAGCTGGCGTGGGAGGGGCGCACCAATCCGGCCGGCGTCATGCAACAACTGTTTGGAGATGCAGCGTGAGTTATCAGGCGATTGTCATCGGAGCCGGGCTGTCCGGCGCCGTCATGGCGGAGCGAATGGCCAGCCAGCTTGGCTGGAAGGTACTGGTGCTGGAACAGCGCGGCCATATAGGCGGCAACTGCTTCGATGAGTATGACGAGCATGGGGTGCTGATCCATCGCTATGGACCGCACCTGTTTCATACCGACAAGCGGGAAGTTTGGGATTACCTGTCGCAGTTTACCGCCTGGCGGCCTTACGAGCATCGTGTATTGTCACGGATCGATGGTCAGTTGGTGCCAATCCCGTTCAACCTGACCAGCATAGAGCGTTGCTTCCCGGCCGAGAAGGCAGCGGCCATGATTGAGGCTCTTCAGGCCAGGTTCGGTGAGGGGGCCAGAGTGCCCATTATGGCACTGCGGCAGGAAGCTGAGCCTCTGCTGGCTGAGCTGGCTCAGTTCATTTATGAGCGTGCCTTCGTCAACTACACCAGCAAGCAGTGGGGTGTATCACCAGAGCAGGTCTCGCCCGAGGTCACTGCGCGAGTGCCGGTCGTCGTCAATCGTGATGACCGTTACTTCATCGATCCCTGGCAGGCGGTACCCGAGCAGGGTTACACAGCCATGTTCGAGCGCATGTTGGCTAACCCCTTGATTGAGGTCAGGCTCTCCACCTCCATGGAATCCCATGTTTGTCTGGATTGGCAACAGAAACGGATACTGCTGGATGGCGTGCCTTTTGCCGGACCCTTGGTCTATACCGGCATGCTGGATCAGCTGATACCGGAGGATCACTATGGTCTGCCGTATCGCTCGCTGCGCTTTGAGCACTGTCATCTGCCGCAAGCCCAATTTCAGCCGGTGACCACGGTCAATTACCCGAATGAAGAGGCCTATACCCGCATCACCGAATTCAAGCATCTGACAGGGCAGCAACATCCCGGTACCAGCATTGTTTATGAATATCCCTGTGCCTATGCGTCAGGGCAGGGGCTGGAGCCTTACTACCCGCTGTTTACCGATATGGCCAAACAGAATTATCAGGCTTGCCGCGATGAATTGGCCCAGTTCCCGCAACTGATAGCCTTGGGCCGTCTTGCTGAATATCGTTACTTTGATATGGATGATGCTGTAGATAATGCGCTACAACATTTCCAGCGTTTCTGGTTCAGTCGATAAGAGGGGGATAAATGTGGGGAATTATCTATCTGACTTGAATGATGCTCTAGACGCGCAACCGATACGGGCTATTTCATGTGACGTCTTCGATACCTTGATCTTCCGTCAAGCCGGAACCGTCGAGCAACTCTGGTATCAGCTGGGAGAGCAGGCCTACCAGCTGGGTCTTCTGCACAATAACGATCCTGACGCTTTTGTGGAATACCGTAGAGAGGCTGAAGCGATGGCACGGCGTTTTATGATGCAGCGTGAAGGTCACCGAGAGGTACGGCTGGAGCACATTTATGCCTGTTGGCCGAGTTCGCAGGGTGAGCAGTTGTCGCAGTTAGAGCAGCAGATGGAATACGACAACTGGTGGCTTAATCCGGTACTAGTCGCTTGGTTGGCCAGTCAGCAGCACAACGATATACCGATCGTACTGCTTTCCGATATGTATCTGCCAGCAAGCTTGTTGCAGTGCTTCTTCAGTGCTAAGGCTCCCCAGCTCTTGTTGCATAAGATCTATGTTTCCAGCGAATATCAGGCCAGCAAACAGGATGGCCGCCTGTATCAGTGTCTGCTTGCGGAGCAAAACTGGCTGCCAGCGTCGGTGTTGCACATCGGTGATGACAAGATTACCGACTTGCAGATGGCAAAGGCATCGGGGCTAAGCGTCTGCCATGTTGGATTAGGGGATGATTTACTTGCGCAATTAAAGTACGAACAACGCTTGTTTCGTTGCACGATCCCTGGATTGGAGCGGTTACGGCGGCAATGGCGCTGGCACAGTGATGGCTCGGTCATGTCCAGATTAGCCAGTCGTGTCTATGCCCCTGTACTGTATGCCTTTGCGCGTTGGGTAGTAGCAAGATGCCAGCAACAGGGGATTAGAACACTGTTCTGTCTATTGCGCGAAGGCGATGTCATCGCGCGTCTTGTTCAGCAAATTCCCGGACACGATCTTAGTGTCAAGACGCTAGCCATTTCCCGTCGCTCTACTTTCCTGCCTAGCCGCGATTGGTCGATGGATCTTGTGAATCAGCTCAGTCAGCGCCGGGGATATACACTGGCTGAACTGCTGGAGGATCTAGGGCTTGAGTGTCCGGTTGATTGGGTTCCACTCAGATCTCACACCTTGTCCGATTTGGTACAAACTACACACTGGCATGAGGTGCTGAGCTGGCTGACAACTGCCCAGCCTCTTATTATTGTGTACCTACAGCAACAGCGGCAGTGGCTGCTGCAATATCTTTCGCAGCAAGGAGTAAAAAACGCACCAGAGGTAGCCATTCTGGATTGGGGCTGTGGCGGGAGCCTGTTACAAAACCTCCATTTGGTAGCAGGACTCGATGATGTCAACTACTTCATGTTCTATGCCAGTCAGCGTGCAAACCGGGTAGCCCTAATGCAAAAATTGCATGTGTTTCAGTCGGCCGCATGCAAGGAGTGGGCGCAGCAGCTGGCCGCTTATCCGGAAATAAGCGAGATCCTGCTCAATGGTTCTCTCTGTTCCACTCGGGCATATCAGCAGGTTAATGAGGGAATAATCACGCGTGTCGGTGTACAGCGGCCTGATGAATCTATCCGGCATGATGCTTACCTAGATAAATTCATCAAGACGATTCTCGACTGGGGGAAACTTGCTGCAGAAACCAGTTGGCTTGAACAGGAACCATCAATATCTGAACGGCATTACTTTGTTGCCATCCTCTATCGCCTCATTCTTTATCCGATGTGGCAAGAGGCCTGCGTATTGGCCAGTTTACCCCTCCCTCTGACTTCTGGGGAAAGTATCCCCCTGGTGTCACCGTGCGATGCCTTATTGCTCAAAGAGATTGTCGGTTCAGGGGTGCAGGCATACCAACTTTTATTGGATGGTGTTAATCCAATTATTCAGACCAGCTTCTGGTACCCAGGTATTGTTGCTCTTGCTTTCCCGGATCAATTACAGCTTTGCGGGGAATTGGCCACCTATCAGGATGATGAGAAGGTGGCCCCCATGTTGCTACAGCTCCTGCAAGAAAAAAACAAAGATGAAACAGCACTTTACGGAGCTGGGGATTTGGGGCTGCGAGTTCATGAACTACTAACACTGCATGGTATTCGCGTGACCCACATTATCGATCGACGTGCCGAGCGTAGTTCTTTATATATGAATGGTATCAAGGTGATTTCGTTGTCAGAGGCATCAAATTTAAAGTTAAAAACTTACAGTGTAGCATCGAGAGCATTTTGCACTGAAATAGTGAATTCGATCAAGTCGACCTGTAATGATACCTCGCCTATGGTTGAGATATTCACTTATAAAGGCTGCGTTTAAATGGCTTTCTTACTGAATAATGACATTGCAATCAGCTGTGAAAATGTATGACCAGATATGAGATTAAAATCTGAGAAATTTCAATGAAAAATATTAAAAGTAAACTAGTGACAATTGTTATCCCCTGTTATCAACAGGGGCACTTGCTCTCTCGCGCATTAATCTCGGTGCAACGCCAAACATATGATGCCATTGAAGTAATCATTGTGGATGATGGAAGTGAGCCTGCGATAAAAATAGAACATGAAGAATATGATTTCCCTATCCATATGTTGAGACAAAAGAATCAAGGGTTATCAGCAGCACGTAATGCTGGATTAAAGATGGCAAAAGGCGATTATATTAAGTTTCTCGATGCCGATGATGAACTATTACCTGAATGTGTTGCTAATCAAGTAGCTATGATGACATCGGGGAATTCAATAGGTTGTATTGGTTTTCGTGAGATAAACGAAAATACGGAAAAAGAAGTTGATATTATCCCTGCGTTTGGTGATGCTTTGTCTGCATTATTAATAGTGAACATTGGCCCTCCACATATTTATCTATATTGGACTAATGAAGTACGGGCCTGTGGTGGTTTTTCTCAAGACGTCAGAGTAGATGGCGGTCATGAAGATTATGACTTGCTTTTACGAATCGTCATGCAGGGAGCACATCTGATTACTCATCATTCGATAGGCGTAATTTATTATCGTCGAGAGGGTTCTATGTCGACGATGCAAGATCGCATGGATAAAACACGCGCTGCTGTATGGCATTTTAATGTTGAGAGATATTTGATACAAAATAAATTTCTTTCTTCAGAAAGAATGCATTCATTATTGGCCAGTTATTGTAATATTCTGAACGTCACACCAAATAAATTTCGTGGGGGGTTGAGCGAGTTATCGGGATTGTTGGAAAAAAGAATTTCATATTTAAAAATAAATTTCGAGGCTAGTTGTTTAACTATACTAGTTAATGCGCTGTCAAAACATGAATGCTGTAAAAAAATTGTAGCCATGCTTTCTGCCGAGAAAAGTATGCCTTGTTTGTCTGCGCAACCATGGCCAAAACAAGCCATGATAGACTATAGGTTGTTTCTGAATTTTAATGAAAATGTATTTTCGGACGACTATATAGTGTCACTGCTTTCAACCGTGAGTCTATATAAACATAGTTTTGCTATTTATGGTGCGGGAGCAATGGGGGCTAGAATTTCAAGAGTGCTAATTTCAGCAGGGCTTAATCCTATCGCCTATTATGACCGCTCTTGGAAGGAAATTTCGAGGCTAAATTGTATTGAGGTTAGAAACCCTGACGATATGGACAAAGCCAATATTAATTTAATTGTTATTGCGTCATTTGCTTACCGTGATGAGATAATTGATTTTGTCAAAAGTAAGCTACCTCAGATTGACGTGGTATAACTCTATATCGAGGGTGGCATCAAGTTGATGAAATATAAAATTGATGATGGTGACGATATCCTAATCATATCAGTCGATATTTTCGATACATTGCTGTTACGTGATGGAACCTCTGAAGAAGTTCGCTTTTATTTGATTGCAAAGGAAATAAGTGAACTGAGTAAAAGCAAAAAATCAAATGTAGATAGAATTTTTTATTCGAGATATAAATCACATCGTTGGTTGTATGACTTGTATGAAAAAAAAATCATTCCCGAACCTTCTATTGATAAAGTTTACGAAATCCAGCAATCTATTCTTATTGATCCAGAAATAGATAAAGATATTTTATTAGAAGCAGAAATAATAGTTGAGTCGAATTTGTTGAGTTTAAATGCTGAACTTGCAGATGAGCTACTAAAGCAAGAGGCGAGAGGAAAAAGAATAGTATTGTTTAGCGATATGTATTTATCTTCAGCCATTATGCGTGAACTTTTAAAATGTAAAGGTGTGAAGGTCAACTATGAAATATTTATGAGTAGTGAAGCCGGAGTATCAAAGCATCGTGGTGATGCATTCTCTTGGTTAGCAAATAGATATGGTGTCTCGACAGCTAACATACACCATCTCGGTGATAACTATAATAGTGACTATGTGAATGCACAAGCAAATAAAGTCAAAGCCACGTTAACACCCAGATCAACATTTTTTTATTATAAAGAACAAATAATGAAGATGTTGGGCCATATCCTACTGAAGGGAAAGTACAATGGATAATTCAAATGTTTACAATAAAGGTTTCTATCAGGATCAGGCATCGGCATCTTATCGCTCTGGGGTTAAAGTGTTGTCCTGTCTCTTCGATATGATAAAAAAGCCAGACTCAATTCTGGATATAGGATGTGGTACTGGTTCGTGGCTAGCTGCTGCTCATTATCTCGGGGTTGAAGATGTTATCGGTGTTGATGGGTCATCTTCCGCCAAAAAAATGTTGATGATTCCTGATCGTTTCTGGTTGGAAGAGAATGTTGGTCAGAAAATTGAACTGGGCAGAAAATTCAGTTTAGCTCTCTCACTAGAGGTGGCGGAACATCTTCCGATTGAAAGCCACTCAACACTTATAAGCAATTTGACTTGTCATAGTGATGTGATCCTTTTCTCTGCTGCTATTCCGTATCAAGGTGGTACCGGCCACCAAAGTGAAAATTGGCCTTCTTACTGGAATGAGCATTTCATCCGTTTCGGTTTTGATTGTTTTGACATTATCAGACCTGCGATCTGGAATATGCCTGGTGTCAATTTTTGGTATAAGCAAAATATCATGCTGTTTGTTCGTAAGGGGGGCGCCTGCGAAGAAATTGGTCTAGATGTGAGCCAGAAGACAAATAACCCTCTGTCACTCATTCATCCCGAAATGTATTTATGGGCGATTAAACGTGAGGGTGGTTTATCTCTGGAAAAATACAGTCATGACATCTGCTACTACCTCGCTTTGAAGGATAAAAAGGAAAGTGCATTTATTGATATTCCTCGTTATGGGAGTGAATATAATAATGAATTCTGAAGAGCTGTATCGTGATACAATGGGACCTTATTTTTACGAATTCTGCCATCGGTTGCACGGATTAGCAACGATGTATTCAATGACAGCAAAAACGAGGTTATATTTTTGTCGTAGAGCCGGAATAATATTAAATGTTCTATTTAGGCAGTTTTTGGAAGTTAATAAGATAACTCCAAATTATGATTTATATGACTTTCCAGTATCAAGAATTGTCGTTATTAAAGCGGCTTTATCAGAAAACTGGATGTGGGGAGGGCATATCTGCTCTATTGTTTTTAAAAATAAAACAATAAGGTATTTGATTGATAAGCTATTAGGGAAACAAAGTGAAATAAATGTTGAAAAGTATTTGTCCTCATTCGATAGCAATATACTTGATGTATTAGTTAGTCCTAGCTCGGTTAAACGTTGGCTTACTGCTGATGCCAATAATGAAGCTAGCAATTCCATTTCTAATTACTTAACTAGACAAAAAGAATTTCTATCACAGCATTTTATATCAGCAACCAACAGCAATGCAATAATTGTTGACTCCGGGCTCTATGGTACCATTTCAGAGGTGCTCTCTGGAATCTATCCGGATGTAAATTACATTAGTGGCTTTGTTTATTTATCAAATTATAACAGAGTTAACCCTGCTCCTCATCTTTATCGGGCATATGGCCTGATGGGATCTGCATATAGAGCTTCGTGTCTTGTTAGCCATTCAGCAGTATTAAGGCATTGGCATTTTATTGAAAAAATTCTAGAGCCAGATAATAGTGAGTCACTCTCAGAGTATTCTTCAAATATACCATCAGTCATATTGAAAATGAATTGTGAGCAATTGCTTGTTTTTGATTTTTTTAAAGAACCAATCGCATATGACATTACAGATATTCTGGAAAGAATTAATCGGGTTCTTAGCCATCCATCACGCCAAGAAGTATCAATTATCTATTCCTCTCGTAGAGTTGATGATGTCAATGGTGAAGCAAAGCACATCATCATTAATCATGAGATGGAAGTGTCGCTCAGAAAAATGGACAAGTTGAGAAGAGTGAATTACGGCATTATTAGACGGGCATTATGGCGAGAAGGACAAATGGTAACTAGTTATGGCTTTCTAGGATCCACTTATAATGGCTGTAGATACTATATCGCGAAAGCTAATTCGATGGTGTTGTCGAAAATAATTTCACCAGTAATAGGTGTCTACTTATGACCAAAGTTGCTGCTTCCTCATTGGGATTAGACTTCAAATCTTGTTTTAATGATTTTATTGAACACCTGTACAGCGAGATAGCCTCGATTCAGCATGTTAAATTCAATAACACTAACAATCTTTTTAAGTCATGGTTTAGTCAGCAACAAAGATGGTTTCTTAATAAATACTCTGAGGAAAAGCTTCCTTCTGCTATTTCAAAACTACTGGATGATGTTGACTCGAGTATTGTCGTTTTTCAGGTTGGACCATCATTTTTATCTCAGTATAATACGACTGCGAGTGAAGATGGCTGGTTTGAAATGCTCGACTCATTTGGGCTAAGGATTATAGATACCGAGTCTTTTGAGGTTGAACTTGTTTATACCGACAAGCGCTATGATTTAATCGCCACACACTGGAGGAACATCAATGCCTGTCACGATAATAATAGTATTGCCAAACCGAAATTTTTAGCAGCAAAGATATCTTATAAAAAGCAAGATAGAGTTGCACTTTCACGACTAAGTGATAAAGGAAAATATGGCTTGAATGGTTTCTTTAAAAGAGGCTCTCAATGCTCTTTTTTTTACATTATTCACTTTTTTCAAGATTTGGCATTTCTACGTGGCTTAGTTGTTCGAATAGGTTATGAAAATTTACATGTGATAATAAATGATGATAATCTGACATTTCATCATCTTATCATAGTTAATAAGTTTATTAAAAATCATGCTATCAAAAATTCATTCCTACGCGACTTTGATGTGAATATTATGAATGCCGGTAGTATATTGCTAACATCCACTCTTGGCCCATTATCACCTATGCACCTATCCTGCTCAAGGCTCATTGTCAAAGCGCGGGAGTTACACGTGGTCACAATCACTCTACAACATGGCATCACATTGCCTGACGTGTTTACAACCATGACTGAGTATACACTGGCTTGGAGTGAACCTGCTGCGAATGAGATAATTGAACGCGCCCACAGTGTAATTCGTTCAAAGGTATTTCCTGCTGGAAATGTAAGGCCGGTTTATAAGGTAGAAGCAAAGTTCTTAACAAAAAAATTTGGTTGCTGGGTATCTAAATTTGCACATCGAGTGATGATCGCCACCAATTTTCACTGGGCTGGAGCACATAGTGTCAGTGTGAAAGATGTCAATGATTTTATAACTAATTTAAGCATGAAGAATCCTGATACATTATTTTTTATTCGCCCTCACCCAGAAGACTATTCATTAAGGGTCGCAGCTGGGTTGTTAAATGTTATTCTAATTGATGATGTTATAACCGGACTTCTGGATACTTCTATCGACCAGATTTTAGTAAACTGTGATTTACTTCTGTCAACATACTCTACGCTATTGTACGATGCTGCTCGCAATAATATTCCATTCGTGGCGTTTAATTATAATGAGGTTATAGGGAAAGATAGTATTCTATATCCCGAGCTTACTCGGATAGAAAGAATAGATAACATTATGGATGTAGACCTTGAACTTTTTTTAAAAAATGCTTCTTTTATTAAAAGTAATGTAAGCTATACAAGTTCGTTTTCTTATTTTTTAATTAGATGTCTTAAAGATGGTGGTTCCCCAATTACTAATGAACAACAATGTGAACTAGATAAAATAACAGATTATTACCTGAGAATTGCTCCAGATTATGGTCGTAATGCATATAAAAACAAGCTTGAGTCAGCCTTTATTAAGGGAGTATCATAGATTATGAATGTACCTAAACGTGAAAGTGTTATTTACCATACTCGAAAGGATGGTGTTGGTATTGAGCTAGGGGTCGCAGAAGGTATCTTTTCAGAAAGAATAATGCAGCTTGATCATGTCTCTTTCTTGTACGGTGTTGACATGTATGCAGGCGACCGAGGTCATGATATTAACCAATATAAGTCAGCTTTTATGAGGCTGAATAAATATAGGGAAAAATATTCCCTCTTAAAAATGAGATTTGATGAAGCACTAGACATGTTCCCTGATGAATACTTTGATTTTATATATGTTGATGGCTATGCTCATACAGGAGAGGAAGAAGGAAAAACATTGTATGATTGGTTCCCAAAGTTGAGAGTTGGTGGGGTTTTTGCTGGCGATGACTATCACTCAGATTGGCCAAAAGTTGTTTCTGTGGTGGATAATTTTATTAAAGAAAAATCACTCACACTTAATTTGATTGAGTGTCATGAGCCAATTCCTTATTGTGAATATCCAACTTGGTATGTGATTAAATAAATCGAAAAAAAGGAATTAATTATGAGTTATTCACTTTATCAAGAAATTTACAATAATGTCTTTCTTTCCAACTCCGATTATCTTAAAGCAGAGTTTAGCCCCGGATATAGAATTGTTATCGAACATTCTGATATTATTCGGGTAGCAGGTGAAAAACACCTCGATTATGGTTGTGGGGTAGGGTTTGTAGTTGGTCTATTAGGATCCAAGTTATTCGGAAAGGATTCTTATGGGGTGGATGTAAGTAAGGTTGCCTTAGATATAGCCAAGGAAAGGGGGATTGAGTCGAAAAAACTATTTTTATTGCAAGATCACAAAATCCCTTTTCCTGATAATTTTTTTGATTTAATTACTTGCTGTGATGTGGTGGAGCATCTTGAACTTGATGATATTCTTAATTTGTCATCCGAATTAAATAGAGTGCTATCTCCAAATGGTGTTCTTCTGCTGAACATTTCAACTCGGCTTGCAGGGTCTAAAGATTTGCATGGTGATAATTTGCATAGAACAGTAAAAGACCCCAATTTTTACTCATTATTATTTAATCTTGATCGGTATATAGTTAACAATGTCGAAAAAGAGATAACTGCCATTCGACATGGTAAATGGATTGATTAATTGCCAAGAATTGCTTTGATAACATATTCCATATCTTTCGGGATTAAGCTTGGAAACAATGGTAGCGTGATGCAACCGACGTAGAACTGTTCAGAGTAGGGCCTGGGTGTATGGGCCCACTTTTGGTACCAAGGCTGTTTGTAGATCGGCATATAGTGGACATTGGCACCTACACCATTCTCGCGCAGTCGCTGGAACAGCTCCTGGCGATGCTCTGGAGCAACATGGTGCACATAGAGATGAAAGGCGCTGCGCCGTTCTGGGCTGAAGTAACGGGGCAAGAGTTCAGGGGCCAGCATTTCAAAGTAACGACGGGCAATCTCACTGCGTTTGGCGATCCAGGGGTCAAGACTGCTCATCTGGCTCAACCCCAACGCTGCCTGGATATCTGTCATCCGGTAGTTGAAACCCAGCATCTGTTGCTCGTAGTACCAGGGGCCGTCCGGTTCGTTGATGAAATCTTCCGGTTCACGGGTGATACCGTGGCTGCGCAGCATGCGCATGGTTTTGGCCAATGCTGGGTCATTGGTCATGGCCATGCCGCCTTCGCCGGTGGTGATGATTTTCACCGGATGGAAGCTGAAGACTGTGATGTCGCTGTAGCGGCCATTGCCGGTCGGTTCGCCGTGATAGCGGGCGCCGAGGGCGTGGCAGGCATCTTCTATGATGCGAAAACCGTACTCCCGGCCCAGACGATGGATCTCTTTCATATCGCAGGGCAAGCCCGCGAAGTGCACCGGAATGACTACCTTGGGCAGGCGTCCTTGCGCCTTGGCGACAATCAGTTTGCGCTCCAGCTCCAGTGCGCACATGTTGCCGGTATCCGGCTCTATGTCGACGAAGTCGACCTGAGCACCGCAATAGAGTGCACAATTGGCCGAAGCGACGAAGCTGATGGGGGAGGTCCAGACCCAGTCCCCCGGGCCGACACCCAGAGCCAGACAAGCGATGTGCAAAGCGGCCGTACCCGAGTTCACGGCGACGCCGAAGCGTGCGCCACAGTAATCGGCGACTGCTTGCTCGAAACGAGGAACGACCGGGCCCTGTGTCAGAAAGTCCGACCTCAGCACCTCGACTACGGACTCGATATCCGCCTCGCTGATCGACTGTCTGCCGTACGGGATCATTCCATTACCACCTTGTCATTCAACTCTTTTAGCTGGGCCACCGTCAGGAAGTCGCTGTTGTTGCGGGAGTTATATTCGAAACCCTGTTCGACCATGACCCCCTTCTCGCCTGCAGCTGTGACTGAGAAGTCATTGTTGCGATTATTGAAATTGATGGTGGGACCGATGATGAAGAAGTCGTCGAACTCGAAGGTGTGATAGGAGTCGTCGGAAGGGCACATCACTTCATGCAACTTCTCACCGGGGCGAATACCGATAATTTCCTGAGCCAGCTGGGGCGCCATGGCGGTAGCCAGGTCGGTGATCCGTACCGAGGGCAGCTTGGGCACGAAGATCTCGCCGCCCTTCATCCTCGGGAAGTTGTTCATCACAAAATCCACTCCTTGCGGCAGGGTGATCCAGAAACGGGTCATCTCGGCATGGGTGATGGGCAGTGTGCTGGCACCCTGGTCAATTCGTTTTTGGAAGAAGGGCACCACTGAGCCGCGTGAACCCACCACATTGCCATAGCGCACCACCGCGAAGCGGGTCGGATCCTGGCCTGCAATGTTGTTGGCCGCCACGAACAGCTTGTCGGAAGCCAGCTTGGTGGCGCCATACAGGTTGATCGGGTTGGCAGCCTTGTCGGTGGAGAGGGCAATCACCTTCTTGACCTGATTGAGCAAGGCGGCCTGAATGACGTTCTCCGCCCCATGAATGTTGGTCTTGATGCACTCCATGGGGTTGTATTCAGCAGCGGGGACCTGCTTGAGCGCGGCCGCATGCACGACGTAATCGACGCCGCGCATCGCCATGTTCAGCCGGTTGGCATCTCTCACATCCCCGATGAAATAGCGCATGCAGGGGTCGTTGAACACCTGTTGCATCTCGAACTGCTTCAGTTCGTCGCGGGAGTAGATGATGAGTCGCTTCGGCTTGTAGCGTTCCAGTACTGTCTTGACCAGCATCTTGCCAAACGAGCCAGTGCCGCCGGTAATCAATAGGGTTTTATTGTCGAACATGACGGATTCTCGCTAGTGATGCCAAGAGGCAAGCAATATATGTGCCTGGAACCAGTTTAGCCGAAAAGGGCTGGAAGCAGTTTTGTATGATGCCAGTTTTATTCCACTATGAGTGAAGTAACTAGATGATTCATAGAGAAATCCAACCCAGCTCAAACAACTTTATGCGATCTCTGATGCTTTAACAAAAAGCGGAACATTCGGTTCCGCTTTTTTGACGCTTAGCTGGAGAGCAGCACTCTGGCCGAGTTGGCGGGTATGGTCACTTGTACCTGTCCCTGTACCACTTCGTACTTGTCACCGTTGAAGGCATCGGTGAAGCGGCTGGCTGGGCTGGCGGTCTGCCACAACGGCAGGCTGATGGTGCGCGGCTCGGTCGGATGACGGTTGCAGGCGACCACAACTTGATCGCTTTGCAGGGTTCGAGCGAACACATAGCTGTGAGGGCCGGCATAAAGGGTCTGGATATCGCCACGGCGCAGAGCAGGCCGCTGCTTGCGGATCTGGATCAGCCGGCGGTAGTGATCGTGCAGCACGTGGTCCCAGGCCGTGGTCTCCCACGGGAAGCAGCGGCGGCAATCCGGGTCCTTGCCACCGGAGAGGCCGACTTCGTCGCCGTAGTAGATGGATGGCACGCCGATATAGGTGAGCAGCAGGGTGGCGGCCAGCTGCATCCGTTGTTTGTCCTCTCCCAGCAGATGGAGGAAGCGGGCGGTATCGTGGCTGTCCAGCAGGTTGAACTGGGCCAGCTGGTTCTTGAACGGGATATGGGCCCGCGCCAGCTTGAGCCAGCTGTCCAGCTCCTCGGCGCTGATCTTGATGGGGTGATAGGCAATGTCCTGCCCGGCCAGGAAGGCGCGGATCGGGTGGGCAAAACCATAGTAGTTCATGGCGCCGTCCTCCTGATCTCCCTGCAGCCACTGGCTCGCCTCGAAGAAGTGCTCGCCGAGCACATAGGCATCCGGGTTTTCCTGCTTCACGGCGCCGCGAATGGCACGCACATGGCCGCGATTGCCCTCGGCGGTACCACGCTCCCCCAGCATGTGGATGACGTCAAAGCGCCAGCCGTCTATCTGGTAGGGTGCTCGCATCCAGTAGCGCAGTATGGCGTCATCGGCGCGATAGATAGCGTCCTGTACCTGCTCGCTGGAGAAGTCGAGCTTGGGCAGGCTGCGAATGCCCTTCCAGCTGACATAGTCACCTTCGTTGTCAAATGTGTAGAAGTTGCGCCACGGTGAGTCCGGGTTGCTCTGGGCACCCTGTGGCGGGCAAAACCAGGGGTGCTGGGTCGAGGTATGGTTGACCACTGCATCCAGAATGATCTTCATGCCGCGCTGGTGCAGGTTGCGGGTCAGCTCGGCGAACTGTGCATTGCTGCCGAGGTGGGCATCGACCTTGAAGTAGTCCTGGGTATCGTACTTGTGGTTGCTCGGCGAATCGAAGATGGGGTTGAGGTAGAGTGCCGTGACCCCGAGGGATTGCAGATAGTGCAGCTTGGCATCTATCCCCGCCAGGTCCCCGCCGTAAAACTCACAGGCGCCGAGTCCCTCTTCGTGACGGCTGACCGGCTCACCCCACCCCTTGCTGATCACCGCCTTGCCTCTGTACTCGTATTCATGATGCTTCACGCTCAGGGCCGGATCGCCGTTGCAAAAGCGGTCGGGAAAGATCTGGTAGAACACCTGATCCTGCACCCAGGCTGGCGGCTGGTGCAGGCTGTTGAAACGAAAGTGCTGCTCCCGAGGCGGCATGGCCGAGCTGACGCCAGCGCCGTGCAACCACCACTGCTCCTCATCGGTCAGGCATTTGAAGCAGTAGAGATGGATATCCTGCCCTTTGATCAGTGGCAATGTGGCTTGCCACACCTGCAATCTGTCCCGGGTCGAGACTGGCGTCATCGCCAGCAGGTACTCTTCGTTGTCAGGTTCGTGGCGCAGCCACACCTCCCGGATCGGGGCATCCAGCTCGCTGAACAGGGTGAGTTGCAAGCTGTCGGCGCTCTCTTTGAACCAGGGCGCCACCTGGGGATGAAACAGAAATGGATGGGTCATGAGTGCTTATTGAGTCAGAAGGTCGGCGAGGGCATTACCCTGTTCGTGAAGCGTTTCGAGCTGGCCTGCCAGCGATTTGGGATCCAGTCCCAGTTGGTCAGCAAGCGGCTTGGGGAAACGGGCAATGATGGCCTGGGCGGGCACGCCCGCATTCCAGGCGAAGGAGATGAAGACGGCGAGCCGGATCAGCACCGCCTCCTTGCTGACCGGATCGTGGGAGAGGGGATCCAGCTGCTGGGAGATGGCATCGACGAAGGCTTCCGACAGGTTCCAGCGCCGTGCCAGTTCGGCACCGAGCTGGGCATAGTCGTACCCCAGCATCTCCCGTTGGGCCTCTACCCGGCTGCTCCCCTTCTGGATCGCCATATTGATGAGCTCGGCCTCTTCCGGCAGTGTGCTCTGGATAAGCAGCTCACCAATGTTGTGGATCAGGGCACAGGTAAAGGCGGTCTCGGGATCCAGCACCTTGGCCTCCTGGGCCAGGGTCTTGGCGATAGTGGCAACCTGGAAGGTCTCGGTCCAGAACTTGTTCTTGTCGAAGCTGGGGGGGGCCTTGAAGGTGCCTATGATGCCGGAGGCGACTACCACGGAGCGCAACCGGTTGAAACCGAGGCGGATCACCGCCTGTTCGATGGAGGTGACATCATTGCCACGGCGCAGGGCGGCCGAGTTGGCCATCCGCAGCACCTTGACGCTGATCACCTGGTCCATGGCGATCTTGCCCGCTATCTGGTCGATGCGGGCATTTTCATCGCTGAAACTCTGCATCAACTCATGCAGCAGCTGCGGAATAGTGGGGAGTTGTTTGATCTTGTCAAACAGACGATCCATCGACATGGCTGAGGCAGCCTCCATTGCGAGCACTGCCTCATATTGTGCCACAGGCGGGACACTTGTTCCTGTTTGTGATGCCGGTTTCGTGAGCACGAGGGTCTGTTGCTGTGCAGTCCCGACCGCAATGGAGTCAGTTTTACGCTGGCAGACAACCGCGCTTATAGCACCCAGTCACGCAAGGTGTATTCCAAACTGTGCTGTTTTCCCTTCAGGATCAAGGTCTGGGTGGTGCCGCTCAGGGTGGCGCCTTCGAGCAGTGTGGTGATGACTGCCTGCTCTATGGCGTCGAGAGGAGCCTGACAGGCCATCTCGGTACTGCCGAGGCTGGTAACCCAGAATCTGTCGCCCTCGAGGTGGCCCTGGCCGAAGTAGCGGTTGCAACCAGCGATACCGTTGACGGTGAAGTGTTCACCTATCTCGAAATCGGGCGGATTGTCGCGGGAGGCCGCAATGGCCTGGCCATCCAGCTTGTCGAGCACCCAGTGATGATGCTGCAAGTCTTGCTGAACGAACGAGGGGGTACTGCTGCAGGCGCTGAGCAGGAACAGGGCAAGCAGCAGTAGCAGGAATCTGGGCATGGAAGGGCTCCGGTAGTGGGAGCAACAAGCATACCTCCTGCGCCGTCCCCGGGGCAGGGTGAGGGGAGCCGACCCCGACTGCTTCTGTCGTCCTGTGAGTCAGCCCTGTGTCGTTAAATGGCAACACCTTGCCGTGATCGGGATGCGTTCGATGCTGAACAGGCGATAAGAACACTTATCGCCTCTGTCTCCGTGAGGTGGAACTGCGGGCCTCAGTCAGCGAACAGACGTGCGGCATAACGAGCGAGTCCTGCCGCAATGGAACCGAAGTCATTGCCCCCTTCAAGAGGCGTGGCAGGCAGCTTCTGGCGGATGCTGACTGGCGGAGTCATGGTCAGCCAGCAAACAGGCGCTCGGCATAACGAGCGAGTCCTGCCGCCACCGAGCCGAAGTCATCGCCACCTTCAAGCGGAATGGTGGGCAACTTGTGACGAATAAAGGCGGCGATCAGCGGCGAACGGGCGCTGCCGCCAGTGACGAAGATGCGGTCCGGCTGCACTCCTGCATTGGTAATGGCTTCGTCCATCAGCTCGCCAATCTTCTCCAGCAGCAGGGCAGAGGCGCTGGCCAGCTGTTCACGATTGAGCTCGGCTTCCAGCCCCTTCTCCAGTTCACTCAGGGATTGGCGATTCAGCTCCTGCTCCGAGAGGGCGATTTTGCCCTGCTCGGCACGCCATACCAGCTGGTGGCTCAGTTTGTGAGCGCGCAGATTGGCCAGCCGTCCCAGTTTGCTGCCCGGCAGGCTGTCGAGCTGCAGATCCTGCAGCTGACGCGCGGTATCCAGGCTGTAGAAACGGCCCTGGGCGCTGACGTCGTTGATGGCGGCGGCATCCCAGAACAGCGGGTGAGGCAGCGGTTTACCGGTCTTGAGGGTTTCGTGCATGCCGAGCAGCGGCATCATGCCTTCCACTGTCAGCCTGATATCGAAGTCATTGCCGCCGATGCGCTGGCCGCTGTGGCCGAGCAGATCGCCGCTGCGATCCAGCTGGTCGCGATGGCTCGGGCCCATGCGCAGCATGGAGCAGTCTGTGGTGCCGCCGCCGATATCCACCACCAGCACGACGGCGTCTTCATCCAGCCGCGCCTCGAACTCGAAGCCGGCCGCCACGGGTTCATAGAGGAACTCCACCTGCTCGAACCCGGCCAGACGGGCCGCCTCGGTCAGGATGGCGATGGCCTGCCTGTTGCTCTCTTCCCCTGCCAGCCCCTGAAAGTTGACCGGTCGACCTATCACGGCGCGGCGCACCTGAGTGCCAAGCTGCTGCTCCGCCTCGCGGCGTACGTGCAGCATCATGGCGCAGACGATGTCTTCGAACAGGGCGATCTGGGGAGCCTTGAGGCCGTAGGCGCCGAGGAAGGATTTCGGCGACTTGATGTAATAGCCATCGTCCGGCTCCTCCAGATAGCGATCCAGCGCCGCAGCGCCGAAGCTGAGTTCGTCGATCAACCCCTCTTCCCGCATCTGGCGGCGTACCGCCTGGGCACGGGTAACCACAGGGCCGCGCAGCTTGAGGTATTCGGCCTGCTGGGCCGGAGCCAGCCCTTCGGCCAGCAGGCCGGCGATGGCGTCTCTGTGGGGCGCGTGCAAAGTGGAGGGGAGATAGCGGGAACCGCCCAGAGTCAGCAGCCTGGGGCTGCCTTGTTCCATCACGGCGACGGCACAGTTGGAAGTACCGTAATCAAATCCGATAAACATGGGCAGCCAGACTCCTGAATAAAAAAGGGCAGGTAGCCTACCCGATGACGTCGGGTCTCACAACCCGGCACCCCGGATATTGAGGTCGCAGGGGAAAATACACAGGGGGGCGCATGTCGGTGTGGAAAACAGAGGGAATGGCTCCCTCTGTCGTTAATGGCTACGGGTGCGAGAGGATTACTCCACCTCGTTGTCGCTATGGCCCCGGCTCTCTATGGCCTTGAGGTTGCCGAGGGTGGTATCGGCGATGGCGTGCAGCGCCTCGCGGGTCAGGAAGGCCTGATGGCCGGTAAACAGCACATTGTGGCAGGCGGAGAGGCGGCGGAACACGTCATCGGTGATCACCTCGTTGGACTTGTCGGAGAAGAAGAGGTCTTCCTCTTCCTCATAGACGTCCAGCCCCAGGGCGCCGATGCGGGCGGTCTTGAGCGCCTCTATGGCGGCGTTGGAGTCGAGCAGGCCGCCCCGGCTGGTGTTGATGATCATCACGCCATCCTTCATCTTGGCGAATGCCTCCTTGTTCAGCAGGTGATAGTTCTCCTTGAACAGCGGGCAGTGCAGGCTGATGACATCGGACTGGCGGAACAGGGTGTCGAGATCCACGTACTCGGCACCCAAGTCGATGGCCGCCTGACTCGGGTAGGGATCGCTTACCAGCAGACGCATGCCAAAGCCCTTGAGGATGCGCAGGGTGGCGATGCCGATCTTGCCGGTGCCGATAATACCGGCGGTGCGGCCGTGCATATTGAAGCCGACCAGCCCCTCCAGCGAGAAGTTGGCATCGCGGGTGCGCTGATAGGCTTTATGAATGCGGCGGTTGAGGGTCATCATCAGCCCCACCGCATGTTCGGCAACGGCTTCGGGGGAGTAGGCGGGGACCCGTACTACTTTCAACCCCAGCTCCTTGGCGGCAGCCAGATCCACATTGTTGTAACCGGCACAGCGCAGGGCGATGACCTTGGTGCCGTTGGCAGCCAGCTCGGTCAGCACTTCCCGGTCGGCGTCGTCATTGACGAACAGGCACACCACGGGGAAGCCGTGGGCCAACCGGGCTGTCTTGGCCTCCAGCCGTACGTCGAAGAACTCCAGCTCATAGCCGTACTGGCTGTTGGCCTGATTGAAGTGTTCCTTGTCGTAGCTCTTGGTACTGAAAACGGCGACTTTCATGGTGTGCTCTCCGCAAATAATGATGTAGTTAAATTACAACAAATGTGGGCCGTCATCACGGGATAAATGGGGCCGATTCAGCCCCATGGCATGATGGGAACCGCACTCACTGCGCTTTTATACGAACCATCTACCAATTTGGTGCTGTAGGTCAGATAAACCAGCGCATTGCGCTTTTCGTCGTAAAAACGCACCACTTTCTGCTCCTTGAACACCAGTGAGGTGCTGACATCGAACACCTCTTCCCCCGCTTTGAGCTTGGCAGGCAGTGAGATGGGGCCAGTCTGATGGCAGGAAAGCGAGGCGTGAGAGGGATCTTCCGCCAGTCCCAGCCCACCTTTGACGCCACCGGTTTTGGGGCGTGCCAGGTAGCAGGCAAGGCCGGCGATTTTGGGGTCATCGAACGCTTCCACCAGGATCTTGTGGTTGGGGCCGAACAGTTTGAAGGCGGTACTCACCTCCCCTATGGGGTCGGCCTTGTCGGCCAGGGCCGGCATTGCTATCAGACAGCCCGCCAGCAGCAGGCCTGTATTCATGTTTCGCATATGGTTTCCTTGAGTTGTCAGCAGCAGGCAGGGCGCGATCCCGGCACTCTGGCTGCCACGGTCCCGCTTGCGTCAGAGGGCTATCTGCCCCCGATCCCTGATGGGCTGGGAATAATCCCGGCAGTGTTGCCAGCGCCGCTCAAAGTGCATGCCGTTCGAACACTGCTACCGCGGAGGATACTCCCAATATTGGGCTGGAATACTGTTGAGCAAAGGAGTCATATCCGGGTTGGGGAGCTGAATGGTGACCCTCTTCTCCAGATTGGCGCTGGCGAGGGCTTCACGGATCTTGGGATTCTCATGGAAGAAGGTCATGAAGCTGCCATCGGCATAGGCCCGTTCCAGCCCTGTCTGGATCGCCTTGGCCAGCTTGGGGTACTCGGGGCTGACGAAAAAGAACTCGGCAAAGGGATAGCGGATCAGCAGGCGCTGATCGATGACCAGATTGGGGTATTGCACCACCAGTTCGCTGCGCTCGGCAAAGATCTCCACCAGACTGCGCGGGAAGAAATCGAGCTTGTCGCCGTCGTTGATGAGACGAAACAGCGTGCTGTAGCGACCGGAATAAGTCGGGATGCCGGCGTTTTCCAGGATCTTGTTGTCAGCCCAGCCCACCCCTTGTGCCGCTTTCAATTGCTTGAGATCGGCCAGCGAATTGATCTGGTTGAACTTCTCCTGAGCGTCGCTGTGGATGAAGGAGAGGCGCAGGCCTTCCAGACCGCGAAACAGCGGGATCGGGACGGCAATGAGGGCGGATTCGAGTGCGCTGGAGGTACCCATCCAGAATACATTGATGGTCTTTCCCTTGCTCAGCTGTTGCTGCAGGCTGTACTGGTTGAGGTTGAGTTCGACCTGCTCGATGCGAAACGGCTGTCCGGCATGTGTCAGCGCCAGTTCCAGCAGTTTGAGTTGATATTCCTTGTCGAGATCGTTGATTGGTCGGCTGGGAACCTTGACCGTGAGGGTCTGTGCTTGTGCCAGCAACGGCAGACACAAGCACAGTCTGAGGAACCATTTCACTCTCTGCTCTCCTGTAGAATCCGGGACTTGCCCGGAGTCTAACAGAAGAATCAGGCAACGCGACGGTACACGTGAGTGTCGTTGAATTCCTTTGTACTCTGGCATTCAACGCAGAAGCGGGACTCGGGACGAGCCTGCAGCCGCTTGAGAGAAATCTCGTCACCGCAAGATTCGCAGTAACCAAAATCCCCTTCGTTGATACGCCTTAACGCACCCTGCAGCTTGCGCAGGTGCAACTTGTCATGCTCGATGCGGTTCAGCTCCAGACGACGGGCTTCCTCGATACTGGCACGGTCAATTTCATCAGCCATCTCGTTGGTATCGGTGGCGATGGCCTGGCTGGCCTGGGAGTTGAGGCGATCTTCGAGTTCGAGGATCTGACGCTCGATCTGCCCCTTGTAAAAGGCCAGTTGGTCTTTAGTCATGAAATCACACATACGGTTTACTACCAGTCAGTTACTAACCCAATTATCCCTGTTTATGGGGGCTGTCTGCCTGCAGACCAAGCCCTGTGTCCTGAATTTGCACCAAATCCAAGCAGGAGAGTGCAAATCAGGGCGGGCCTTGTACCAAAAAAATGCAGGCATGCAAAGCAAATAGGATAAGGATTGTGCGCCCTTGCAAAAAAATGACCCGATTCGGACAGGGTCTGACTGAGAACATGGAGGATCCTGCCCCCTCGTTGGCATCGAGCTTGCAGTGGGTCCTGGGTGAGCCAAGGTGTTTAGTATTTGGTGCCGACATGGTCATTATATGCACCGTTATTTATAATTTTTTAAACACCACCGCTTGACATCGGCCTTAACGGCGGGCTTTTATGGTGTTGTTGATTACAATTTGATAACAAGGGTGTTCCATATACTAGACACCCTTGCCAATGGCAATCGTAAAGTCGGGGTTTAACATGGACAGTATCAAGGGCTGGATGGAGAGCAATCGCATCACGGAAGTGGAGTGCCTGTTTCCGGATTTCACCGGTAATGCCCGAGGCAAGATCATTCCAGCCAACAAATTTTTGCGCGAAGGGGGCATGCGGCTGCCCGAGGTCATCTTCACCCAGACGGTGACCGGCGAGTACCCGGATGACGACAGCATGATAGACCCGCTGGAGCGGGACATGCAGCTCTACCCGGACCCCAACACCATTCGTTTCGTGCCCTGGGCGCTGGAGCCGACCGCTCAGGTGATCCACGACTGTTTCGACATCAATGGCAATCTTATCGACATAGCGCCGCGTTCGGTGCTGCGTCGGGTCCTGTCATTTTATGAGAAGCAGGGCTGGAAGCCGGTGGTGGCCCCCGAGCTCGAATTCTACCTGGTCAAGCGCAACGAAGACCCCGACTATCCACTGGTACCGCCCATTGGCCGCAATGGCCGCCCGGAGACGGCTCGCCAGTCGTTCAGCATCGATGCGGTCAACGAATTCGACCCCATCTTCGAGGACATGTACGACTACTGCGAGGCGCAGGAACTGGAAGTGGACACCCTTATCCACGAATCCGGCGCCGCCCAGATGGAGATCAACTTTCTGCACGGCGATGCCATCGCTCTGGCTGATCAGGTGTTCCTGTTCAAGCGCACCATGCGGGAAGCGGCTCACCGTCACGGCATCTATGCCACCTTTATGGCCAAGCCGATGAGCGACGAGCCGGGCTCCGCCATGCACATCCACCAGAGCCTGGAAGATGTGAACGGTCGCAACCTGTTCGGCACGGACAATGGCGGTAATACCGAGCAGTTCATGCACTTCATCGCCGGTCTGCAGAAATACACACCAGCCGTGACCGCCTTGCTGGCGCCGAACGTCAACTCCTATCGTCGGCTCACCTTTGGCGAGAGCGCGCCGCGCAACGTGCAGTGGGGTGTAGAGAACCGCACCTGTGGCCTGCGGGTGCCCTTCTCCGATGCCAGTGCCCGCCGGGTAGAGAACCGTTTTGCTGGCGCCGATGCCAACCCCTATCTGGCGCTGGCTGCGACCCTGGCCTGCGGCTACCTCGGCATGATGGAAAAGCTGGATCCGTTGCCGGAAATGAAGTCGAGCGCCTATGACCTGCCTTACAGTCTGCCCCGCTCGCTGGAGGAGGCTCTGAGCCATCTTGAGCAGTGCGAGCCCCTCAAGGAGATGCTGGGGGAGCGTTTCATCCGCGCCTTCGTGGCTGTCAAGCGCAAGGAGTACGAGACCTACTTCGGGGTGATCAGCCGCTGGGAGCGCGAGTTCCTGCTGCTGAACGTGTGATCCCGTGGGCGTGCCAGCCCCTACAGTGGGGAGGCCAGACCCGGCCTCTCCTGTCCTTGTATCGAAGACACCAGAAAGCATGCCAGCTGTGAGTGGCAGTGACTGAAAGAGCGCCTGCCACCCGGATTGATTGACGAAAGAGTCCCGCTTAAATCGAAGGAACCGAGGAGCAAATACAATGCAGCACACGACACGTGAGTGGCAGCAGCTGGATGCCAGCCACCACCTGCATCCCTTTACCGATTTTCAGGCGCTGAACCAGAAGGGCAGCCGCATCATCAGCAGGGCCGAAGGCATCTATCTGGAAGACTCCGACGGGCGTCGCATTCTGGACGGCATGGCGGGACTCTGGTGCGTCAACATGGGCTACGGTCGTCAGGAGCTGGTGGAGGCAGCCACCAAACAGATGCAGCAATTGCCCTACTACAATCTTTTCTTCCAGACAGCACACCCTCCTGTGATCGAGTTGGCGACCCTGCTGGCCGAGGTGACTCCGCCCCATCTCAATCATGTCTTCTTCACCGGCTCTGGCTCCGAGTGCAACGATACGGTGCTGCGCATGGTCCGCCACTACTGGGCCAGCAAGGGGCAGCCGGACAAGCAGGTGATCATCAGCCGCCACAACGCCTATCACGGCTCCACCGTGGCGGGTGCCAGTCTGGGTGGCATGAAGGGCATGCACGCCCAGGGCGGCCTGCCCATTCCCGGCATAGTGCACATCGATCAGCCCTATCACTTCGGTGAGGGGCAGGGCATGAGTGCCCACGAGTTCGGTTTGGAGCGTGCCCGCCAGCTGGAGCAGAAGATCCTGGAACTGGGGGTGGACAAGGTGGCCGCCTTCATCGGCGAACCCATCCAGGGCGCCGGCGGCGTCATCATTCCCCCCGACAGCTACTGGCCCGAGATCCAGCGTATCTGCGATCACTACGGCATCCTGCTTATTGCCGACGAGGTGATCTGCGGCTTTGGCCGTACCGGCCACTGGTTCGCCAGCGAGGGATTCGGCATCAAGCCGGACCTCATGTGCCTGGCCAAGGGCATCACCTCCGGCTATCTGCCCATGGGGGCCGTGATGGTGGGGGATCGCGTTGCCAGGGTGCTGGTGGACGAGGGCGGCGAATTCAACCACGGCTTCACCTATTCCGGTCATCCGGTGGCCTGCGCCGTCGCCATTGCCAACATTAAGCTTATGCAAAGCGAAAGCATAGTTAAGCGAATCAATGATACTATCGGCCCCTATTTGCAGCGCCGCTGGCGCGAACTGGCAGACCATCCGCTGGTGGGCGAAACCCGTGGCAAAGGCCTGGTGGCCGCGCTGGAAATAGTGCAGGACAAGCAGACCAACAGCCGCTTCCCGGCTGGGCTGCAAGCCGGTATGACCTGCCGGGAATTCTGCTTTAACAATGGCTTGGTGATGCGAGCGGTCGGCGATACCATGATCATATCGCCCCCCTTGGTCATCACCGAGGAACAGGTGGATGAATTGGTCAATCTGGCCAGGCTCAGTCTGGATCTGACGGCGGCAAAGCTGAAAGGGTAGGCGGGGGCTGGGCAGGTTGGCTTACGCATATAATTTGCTTAGGAGACAAGGACGATGTCTTTCAAAACGGGAATGATTGCTGCTTCTGTGGCGCTGGTCATGGCAAGTACCGGGGCGATGGCCGACGAGAAGGTGTTGCACGTCTACAACTGGAGCGACTATATCGCGCCGGAGACCCTGGAAAACTTCCAGAAAGAGACGGGCATCAAGGTGGTATACGACGTGTTCGACAGCAACGAGGTGCTGGAAGCCAAGTTGCTGGCGGGCAGTTCAGGTTACGACATAGTCGTGCCGTCCAACCCCTTCCTGGCCAAGCAAATCAAGGCGGGCGTGTTCCAGAAACTGGACAAGTCCAAACTCTCCAATTGGCAAAATATGGATGCCGACCTGTTGAAGGCGCTCGAACCGAGTGACCCGGGCAACCAGTACTCCATTCCTTACCTGTGGGGCACCATCGGCTATGCCTACAACGCCGAGAAGGTAAAAGCAGTGTTGGGCAAGGATGCGCCGGTGGACTCCTGGGATCTGGTGTTCAAACCGGAGAACATGGCCAAGTTGAAGGAGTGCGGTGTCTCCTTCCTCGACTCACCGACCGAAATGCTGCCGGCCGCCCTGCAATATCTGGGCTTCAAACCGGATAGCCAGAAGCCGGACGAGTTGAAGCAGGCAGAGGCACTGTTCCTCTCCATCCGCCCCTATACCGCCTATTTCCACTCCTCCAAGTACATCTCGGATCTGGCCAACGGCAACCTTTGCGTCGCGGTCGGCTATTCCGGTGACTTGCAGCAGTCCAAGGCGCGGGCAGCGGAAGCCAACAACGGCGTGGCGCTGACCTACAGCATTCCGAAAGAGGGGGCGGGCAGCTTTTTTGACATGATCGCCATTCCGGCTGATGCCAAGAACGCAGAGTCCGCGCACACCTTCATCAACTACCTGATGAAGCCTGAGGTGATCGCCAGCATCACCAACTTTGTGCAGTTCCCGAATGGCAACAAAGCAGCGACGCCCCTGGTGGATGAGGCTATCCGTACCGACCCGGGTATCTACCCCAATGCCGAGACGCTGCAGAAGATCTATACCTTCCCGGATCTGCCGGCCAAGGTGCAGCGCCTGATGACCCGCAGCTGGACCAAGATCAAGTCTGGCAAGTAAGTGACGAGTACCCCTCCCGGTCTGCAGTTCGGCCGGGAGGGTGGTGACAACCCGACAGGTTGAACGGCGCGTATGGATGCGCAGCTGGCATACCAAAAACAGATGAGGACTGATACGTGCACACAACCAAGACAGTGACTATGACCCTGGCCCTGGGGTTGGCAAGCCTGGCTCATGCCGCCCCCGTGGTTCATTTCTACAACTGGTCCGATTATATCGGTGAAACCACCCTCAGCGATTTCCAGCAGGCGACCGGGATCAAGACCGTCTATGACGTGTTCGATTCCAACGAGACCCTGGAAGGCAAGTTGCTGACCGGACGTACCGGTTACGATCTGGTGGTGCCTTCCAACAACTTCCTGGCCAAGCAGATCACGGCAGGTGCATTCCAGAAGCTGGATCCCGCCCTGCTGCCCAATCTGGTCAATCTGGATCCCGTCTTGCTCAAGCAGCTCGACAAGGTGGATCCGGGTCACCAATACGCAGTCCCCTATCTGTGGGGAACCAACGGCATCGGTTACAACGTCGACAAGATCAAGGATGTGCTGGGAGTCGACAAGATTGACTCCTGGGCTGTGATCTTCGAACCGGAAAATATGCAGAAGCTGTCCCGCTGTGGTGTCGCCTTCCTCGACTCGGCGGACGAGATGATCCCGGCCGTGCTCAACTACCTCGGACTCGATCCCAACAGCCATAAGCCGGAAGATATCAAGCGTGCCGAGGAACAGTTGCTGAAGGTGCGGCCCTATGTGACCTATTTCCACTCATCCAAGTACATAGCCGATCTCGCCAATGGCGACATCTGTGTGGCGGCGGGTTTCTCCGGCGACATATTGCAGGCAGCGGCCCGTGCCGACGAGGCGGGCAAGGGGATCAATATTGCCTACAGCATCCCGAAAGAGGGGGGCAATCTCTGGTTTGACATGATGGCTATCCCGGCGGATGCCACCAATGTGAAAGAGGCGCATGCCCTCATCAACTATGTGCTCCAGCCCGAAGTGATCGCCAAGGTCAGCAACTATGTGGGCTATGCGAATCCCAATGCCAAGGCGGGAGAGTACATGGACGAGAGCGTGCGAGATGACGAGTCAGTCTATCCACCCCAGGCGGTGCTGGAACGGCTCTATGTGCAGCAAGCGCATCCCCGGGCGGTGCAGCGTCTGATCACCCGGAGTTGGACCAAGATCAAGTCCGGAACCTAACCTTGGCGCCCACCCCGGGGCGCCAGATTGTTTTATGGATCGGCCAAAGGCCGGTATCACGTTTGGGAGTTTGGTAATGGCGATAGCCTCCAGTGCCTACAAGAAAGCCCTCGAGGGCAACCAGCAGCGCAAAGAAGTGCTGGTTAAAATAGATCGGGTAAGCAAGCAGTTCGATGAAACGCTGGCGGTCGACAACGTGTCCCTCAACATCCACAAGGGGGAGATCTTCGCCTTGCTGGGAGGTTCCGGCTCCGGCAAATCGACCCTGCTGCGGATGCTGGCGGGATTCGAGCGCCCCACAGAGGGGCGGCTGTTCCTCGATGGCGTCGACATCACCGACATGCCGCCTTATGAACGTCCCATCAACATGATGTTCCAGTCCTACGCCCTGTTCCCCCACATGACGGTGGCGCAGAATATCGCCTTTGGCCTCAAGCAGGATGGCCTGCCCAAGGCGGAGGTGGATGCGCGGGTGGAAGAGATGCTCAAGCTGGTGCAGATGGCCCAGTATGCGCGCCGCAAGCCGCATCAGCTCTCCGGTGGTCAGCGCCAGCGGGTCGCGCTGGCTCGTTCCCTGGCCAAGCGCCCCAAGCTGTTGCTGCTGGACGAACCCATGGGGGCGCTGGACAAGAAGCTGCGTTCACAGATGCAACTGGAGCTGGTGGAGATCATAGAGCGGGTCGGCGTAACCTGCGTCATGGTGACCCATGATCAGGAAGAGGCCATGACCATGGCCGAGCGGATCGCCATCATGCACCTCGGCTGCATCGAGCAGATAGGCAGCCCGATGGATATCTACGAAACCCCGGCCAGCCGGCTGGTGTGCGAGTTCATCGGCAACGTCAACCTGTTTGACGGCCTGCTGGTGGAGGATGAGCAGGACCATGCCACCATCGCTTGCGCCGATCTGGAGCAGCCCATCTACGTGGGCCACGGCATCAGCTCCCGCGCCGAGAACAAGAAGGTGACCTACGCGCTGCGGCCGGAAAAACTGCTGATGAGTACCCAGAAACCGACCGAGATCGAGCATCCGGACTTCAACTGGACCAAGGGTGAGGTCTATGACATCGCCTATCTGGGTGGTCACTCGGTTTATCATATCCAGCTGCCCTCGGGCAAAATCGTTCAGGCTTTCATCGCCAATGCCGAACGCCACGGCAAGCGGCCAACCTGGGATGACCAGGTGTTCCTCTATTGGGAAGATGACAGCGGCGTGGTGCTGCAATCATGAAGGCATTGAGACGACTGAAGCGACTGGGTGGGCGCCAGCTGGTGATCGGCATTCCGTTCTTCTGGCTGTTCCTCTTCTTCCTGCTGCCCTTCATCATAGTGGTGAAGATCAGCTTCGCCGAAGCGGACGTGGCGATCCCGCCTTATACCGACGTGGTGAGCTGGGCCGACAATCAGCTCACCATACTGCTCAACCTGGGCAACTACCTCTTGCTGCAGGAGGATGAGCTCTACATAGCTGCCTATATTGGCTCCCTCAAGATAGCCTTCATCAGCACAGTGCTCTGTCTGTTGATCGGCTATCCCATGGCCTACACCATAGCGCGCGCCAACAAGGAGACCCAGACGGTCTTGTTGTTGCTCATCATGATGCCAACCTGGACCGCCATTCTGATCCGGGTCTACGCCTGGATGGGGATCCTCAGCAACAACGGCCTGCTAAACAGCCTGTTGATGGGCATAGGCCTCATCGACGAGCCGCTGCAGATCCTCAACACCAACCTGGCTGTCTACATCGGCATCGTTTACTCCTACCTGCCGTTCATGGTGCTGCCGCTTTATGCCAATCTGGTCAAGCATGACCAGAGTCTGCTGGAGGCAGCCTCCGATCTCGGTGCCCGCAACCTGACACGCTTCTGGCGGATCACTGTGCCCCTCTCCAAGAACGGCATCATTGCCGGCTGCATGCTGGTGTTTATCCCGGTCGTGGGTGAGTTCGTGATCCCGGAGCTGCTTGGTGGCCCGGAGACCCTGATGATCGGCAAGGTACTGTGGCAGGAGTTCTTCAACAACCGTGACTGGCCGGTGGCCTCTGCCCTGGCGGTAGTGATGCTGGCGGTGCTGATAGTCCCCATCATCCTGTTTAACCGCAACCAGGCTAAGGAATTGGAGGGCAAGGTATGAAGAAGGAACTGCTGATAATCCCTCTGTCATCCCTGTTCAACTGCAACCAGGCTAAGGAATGGGAGGGCAAGGTATGAAGAAGGAACTGCTGATAGTCCCTCTGTCCTCCCTGTTCAATTGCAACCAGGCTAAAGAGCTGGAGGGCAAGGTATGAAACGTTTCGGTTTTGCCAAGATGATGCTGTGGCTGGGGTTGCTGTTTATCTACCTGCCCATGGTCATCATGGTGATCTACTCCTTCAACTCCTCCAAGCTGGTGACGGTATGGGGAGGCTGGTCACTCAAGTGGTACTTCGGCCTGCTCGATAACAAGCAGCTGATTGGATCCGTGCTGCGCTCGCTGGAGATAGCGCTCTACACTGCGGTTGCTGCCGTGGCGCTGGGGACTGTGGCTGCCTTCGTGCTGACCCGGATCCCGCACTTCCGTGGCCGGACCCTGTTCGGTGGCATGGTGACGGCACCCCTGGTGATGCCCGAAGTGATCACGGGTCTGTCGCTGTTGCTGCTGTTCGTCGCCATGGCGCAACTGGTGGGCTGGCCTGCCGAGCGTGGCATGCTGACCATCTGGATTGCCCATACCACCTTCTGTACCGCCTATGTGGCGATCGTGGTGTCGGCGCGACTGCGGGAGCTGGATCTCTCCATCGAGGAGGCGGCCATGGATCTGGGGGCCAAGCCCTGGAAGGTGTTCTTCCTGATCACCATCCCCATGATCGCCCCTTCGCTGGCGGCTGGCGGCATGATGTCGTTTGCCCTGTCGCTGGATGATCTGGTGCTGGCGAGCTTTGTCTCGGGGCCGGGCGCGACCACCTTGCCGATGGAAGTTTTCTCGGCAGTGCGGCTCGGGGTGAAACCCGAGATCAACGCTGTGGCCAGCCTGATCCTGCTGTCAGTGTCGCTGTTCACCTTCAGCAGCTGGTATCTGATGGCCAGGGCGGAAAAACGTCGCCGCGCCGAGATCGCCATGACTACCCAGATGCAGGCAGTCGCCTGACCTCGTGCTAATATCCGCATTCTCTCGTCAATCCGGAGGATGAGAATGCGGATCTCCATCTTTAGTGGCCAGGGTACCGAACTGGTACCGGGCCTGGTCAGTGCCATCAACAAGCAAGCCACGACCATACCGCTCTGGTGCGGTTTTGGCGGCCTGGGTGGCGATGAGCAAAGTGACCCACGTCATCATGGCGGCCCGGATAGGGCGCTGCACTACTACCCTGCCGATCACTACCCCTGGTGGCACAACTGGCAAACCGCCATGGGCCTTGCTGCGCCCCGCACACCCTGGCAACCAGCCGCTTTTGGCGAGAATCTGTCCGGCCTTGGGTTGACCGAGGAGCAGGCCTGTATTGGTGATGTCTATCGGCTCGGTGAGGCGCTGATCCAGATAAGCCAGCCCAGGTCCCCTTGTTTCAAACTGAACCTGCGCTTTGGTTACCCCCAGCTCTCTCAAGTGATGCAACTCAGTGGTCGCTGTGGCTGGTTGTTGCGGGTGCTGGAGGAGGGGATGGTCGCACCGCAGGAGACGATGGAGCTGGTCGACAGACCCTATCCCGCTCTGACCGTGAAGCGCACCGCCGACATATTGTTCAACCAGGTGCGCAACGAAGCGGATCTGCTGTTGCTGCTGGAAAACCCGGCGCTCTCCCCCAATTGGCGCCAACATGCGGCCAACTGGCTGGAACATGGTGTGGTGGCTGATTGGCAGCGCCGTTTGCTGGGCCCGGCCGAATTTCAGTTTTCCTGAGGTAGGTTGGAAAAATGTCACAGTGGTGCACCCTTTCTGTGAACCCTGGGCCAAAGCGTTGAATAGTTGAACCAATGGCCACTTTTTTCCTGTCAAACGTAAAAAAGGCTTGTGTCATGTCAGGGCTTTAGGTAAATTCTCGCCCCGCAGACATCGGTGTGTAGCGCAGCTTGGTAGCGCACTTCGTTCGGGACGAAGGGGTCGGAGGTTCGAATCCTCTCACACCGACCATATTAGAAAAGGCCGCTCAATGAGCGGCCTTTTCGCATCTGGATTTTGCTGATCCTCGGTACGAGAAATATTGCTGGTTGCTGGTTGCTGGTTGCTGGTTGCTGGTTGTGACCGAGGCATATCGATACCGAGACAGCTTTTCTTTTCTCTTTCCTCTTTCCTCTTGTCTCTTCTTGCCGTCGTGTTGCGCAGCCATTAAAAGGGCCACCGCTCGGTGGCCCATGGGTGGAGTCTGATCCTGACTCCGGCACTCTAGATTGTGGCAATCTCGCTATGGGTCTTGTCTATGGTGCCCTCCTTGCGCGCCAGGCGCTTACTCAGATATGCCAATGCTGATGCCGCAATGCCTTGAAGCTGTGTTGAGGTTGCAAGGCCGCGTGCTTGGGGTACTCACTAATGAAATGTTCGATTCCCTCCATCAGTTGTGAACGTAATGAAGACACGGGCTCATGCCAGGCTTGCAGGCATAAATGGCCGGGGATCAACTGCTCCTGATAATCTTCCAGCAGCTGTTCTGGCCAGGGTTCAATACCGGAATTGCGTTGCAGTAGATAATGGGCGGCGGGTTCACGGGCATAAATGAACTGAATCTGGGCCAGATCGCGTTGGCTTAGCGTTTGACTGTTTATGTGACAGGTCAAATATTTTCCCGTCTTCAGATCCAAGAAGTGACCGCGTTGCCGACAGGCTACGATGCGATACCAGGGCAGGTGCGAACAGAGAGAGTATCCCTCAAGCTCCTGTTCCAGCCAGTGGCGACACTCGGGTGTCTGCACCTCGTCGAGCATGGACTCGAGCTGTGTCAACAAGGCTCTGGATGGTTTGGTGGCCAGTTTCGCACTCATCGCCTGCAATCCTCCCTCTGCACACAATCCCGAATTTCAGTATGGACCCGTGGGCAGCAGAGGGGGTAACGATTCTAATGATTAAAATCAGATTAGCAGCGTGATTTTTATGCAATAGGTGGGGTCAGCCCACCAGATATGTTCCGGTACCGAAGGCGATGTGGGTGCCCTCTTCGTTGTGCAGTTCCATCCGGGCTACGGCGACCTTGCTGCCAGCACGGATGATGTGGGCGGTGGCGATGAACTCGTTGCCGCGGCCCGGGCGCAGGTAGTCCACCCGCAGGTCTATGGTGCCGAGGCGGGAGAATCGCTCCTTGAGATAACTGGGAGAGAACTCCTCCAGCTCGTCGATGCAGGAGGCGGCGACTATCATGCCACCGGCCACATCCAGCAGGCTGGCGGTGACACCGCCGTGCAAGATGTTGTGGAAGGGGTTGCCGATCAGCTTGTCATCCATCTTGATGCGCAGCTCCACCTTGTCGAAGTCGTAGTGGGTCACCTGCATGCCAATCAGCTTGTTGAACGGCATCCGCTCGGCGAACAGGTTGGCAATGCCACTGAGCGCCATCTTCTTCAGCATGTGTTTCATTCTCTGATACCGATCCCTGTCATCAAAGCCGAGTAAAAACTCCAGCCAGTCTGCAACACTTCCTTAACAGTCGCAATGGCAGGTTTATTGTGAGCGGCGGCTGCTTTAGAATGGCGACCCCAAAGGAGAGCCCATGACCGTCATTGCCGAAACCCTGCCCGATACTCCACTTGCCTTGTTGCAGGCGGTATTCGGCTACCAGCAATTTCGGCCGGGCCAGCTGGAGATCATCGAGCAGATAGTGGCGGGACGCGATGCCATGGTGCTCAAGCCCACAGGTGGCGGCAAGTCACTCTGCTTCCAGATACCGGCGCTGCTGCGACCCGGGCTGGGCGTGGTGGTCTCCCCGCTTATCTCGCTGATGAAGGATCAGGTCGACAGCCTGCGCGCCAACGGTGTGGCGGCCATCTACATCAACTCGGCCCTGAGCCGGGAGGAGATGATCCAGAACTTTGCCGCCATGCGCCGCGGCGAGATAAAGCTGCTCTATGTTTCCCCCGAGCGCTTGTTGCAGCATGAGTTCATGGATCGGCTGGCGGAGCTGCCGCTCGGCCTGTTCGCCATCGACGAGGCCCACTGCGTCTCCCAGTGGGGCCACGATTTTCGGCCGGAATACGCGGCGCTCGGCCGGCTCAAGCAGTGGTTCCCCCAGGTGCCCGTGGTGGCGCTCACCGCCACCGCCGACGAGGCGACCCGCAGCGACATGCTGCACCGGTTGGAGCTCAACGATCCCTTCATCCATACCGCCAGCTTTGACAGGCCCAACATCCGCTACAGCCTGGTGGAGAAGTTCAAGGCGGCGGAGCAGCTGCTGCGCTATGTGCAAAGCCAGAAGGGCAACTGCGGCATCGTCTACTGCTCAAGTCGCAATCGGGTGGAGGAGGTAGCTGAGCGCCTCTCCCGCCACGGCAGCAAGGCCGCGCCCTACCACGCCGGTCTGCCCCTGGCCCAGCGCCAGCAGACCCAGGATGCCTTCCTCAAGGATGACATCGAAATAGTGGTGGCGACGGTGGCGTTCGGCATGGGTATCGACAAGCCGAACGTGCGCTTTGTGGTGCACTACGACATCCCCAAGAATATCGAATCCTACTATCAGGAGACGGGCCGGGCCGGCCGTGACGGTACCCCGGCCGAGGCGCTGCTGCTGTACGACCCCGCCGACATAGGCAGGGTGCGGCGGCTGCTCGACAACATAGAAAACCCCCAACAGTTGCAAGTGGAGCAGTACAAGCTCAACGTGATGGCGGCCTTTGCCGAGGCGCAGACCTGCCGCCGTCAGGTGCTGCTCAACTATTTCGGCGAGTACAACGACAAGCCGTGCGGCAACTGCGACATCTGTCTGGATCCGCCCAAGAGCTATGACGGCACCGAGGATGCCCAGAAGGCGCTCTCCTGCGTCTGGCGAGTGGGTCAGAACTTCGGGGTGGGTTACGTGGTGGAGGTGCTGCGCGGCTCTCTCAACCAGCGCATCAAGGACCATGGCCACGACAAGCTGTCGACCTACGGCATCGGCAAGGATCAGAGCCACGAGTACTGGATGAGCGTGATCCGCCAGCTGATCCACAAGGGGCTGCTGACCCAGAACATCACCCGCAATCTGGTGCTGCAGTTGACCGAGGCATCTCGCCCCGTGCTGCGTGGCGAGATGAAGCTGGAACTGGCGGTGCCGCGGTTGCAACCCATCTCCAGTCGCAAGGAGAAGCGCAACGGCCTGCTCGACAACGCCAACTACGACAAACGGTTGTTCAAGGAGCTGCGCGGCCTGCGCAAGCAGATCGCCGAAGACGAAGAGGTGCCGCCCTACGTGGTGTTCAATGACGCGACTCTGGTGGAGATGGCTCAGCTGATGCCGATGACCGAGGCTGAGATGCTAGCCATCAACGGCGTCGGGCATCGCAAGCTGGAGCGCTTCGGCGAAGCCTTTATGGACCTTATCATCGACTACTGTCGGCGGTAGGCAATGACCCCGACTCCCGCTCAGAAGGGCGGGAGGGGAGGCGAAATTTTTCACCTCCAACTCAGGGCAAGATGAGGGTCGGGTCGCCTGGGTAAGGCGGGTTATTTCAAGCTGGCATAGAAGGCAGCCAGATTTTCCATGTCAGCTTCGGTCAAGGGAGCCATAAAAGGCACCATCAAGGGCTCCTGGCGGCTGCCATCCTTGAAGGCTTTCAGCTGTTTCACCAGATAGGCGTGGTTCTGGCCAGCCAGATGGGGATAGTTGGGGATCAGTGCCTTGCCTTCTACCCCGTGACAGGCAGCACAGACCGCCGCCTTGGCCTTGCCCGCTGCGATATCGGCGGCCTTGGCCAGATGTCCCCAAGCCAGTGCCAGCAGCGGCAGGGCATACACCCATCTTTGCATCTTCTTCTCCTTGAAATGAAATAGCGCAATCGCCCGTTAGCCGAACTCGGCCGACGGCGGTATAAAGAGTGACACGAGCATACGCAGGGACGAATCGTACCACCATGAAGCTGATCAACACTTTTGCCACTGAATTGCCCTGGGCTTGTGAGCCTGTCGTCCCCCTGCCACTGCGTGAACCCAGGTTGCTGCATCTCAATCGTGGCCTGCTGGCCGAGCTGGGGCTGGATGGTGTCAGTGACACTGACTGGCTTGCCTGTTGTGGTCTGGGGCAGCCGCTGCCTGGCATGCAACCTGTGGCGCAGGTCTATGCGGGCCATCAGTTTGGTGGTTACAGCCCGCGCCTCGGTGATGGCCGCGCCCTGTTGCTGGGGGAGCAACTGACCACCGATGGTCAGCGCTGGGATCTGCACCTGAAAGGGGCGGGCAAGACGCCCTTTTCCCGCTTCGGTGACGGCCGGGCAGTGCTGCGATCCAGCATCCGCGAGTATCTTGCCTCAGAGGCGCTCCATGCCCTCGGTATCCCCAGCACCCGCGCACTGGTGCTGGTGGGCAGCAAGGAGCCTGTCTACCGGGAGCGGGAAGAGACGGGCGCAACCGTGTTGCGTACCGCGCCCAGCCATCTGCGCTTCGGTCACATCGAATATTTTGCCTGGAGTGGTCAGGGGGAGAAGATCCCGGCTCTCATCGACTATCTACTGCGTTACCACTTCCCCGAACTGGAAAACGGCGCCGAGCTGTTTGCTGAAGTCGTGCGCCGCACGGCACGGCTTATCGCCAAGTGGCAGGCGGCTGGTTTTTGTCACGGGGTGATGAACACCGACAACATGTCGCTGCTCGGGCTGACCCTGGATTACGGTCCATACGGTTTCATCGATGCCTATGTGCCGGATTTTGTCTGCAACCACTCGGATCCGGATGGTCGCTATGCACTGGATCAGCAACCGGCGGTGGGTTACTGGAATCTGCAAAAGCTGGCGCAGGCGCTGGCCGGGCATGTCGACGGCGACGCCCTGGCCACCTCGCTGGCCCAGTACGAACATCAGCTGATGCTGCACTACTCCGAGCTGATGCGGGCCAAGCTTGGGCTGACGCAGTGGGAGGAGGAAGATCCCGCCCTGTTCCGCCAGCTGTTCCAGCTGCTGGCGAGCCAAGGGGTGGATTATCACCTCTTCCTGCGCCGCCTGGGTGAGGTGACAGGGAAGGGGGAGTGGCCTGTCTCTCTGCTGGCCTTGCTGCCGGATCCTGCCATCTGGCAGGGATGGCTTGAACTTTATCGGGTCAGGCTGACCCGGGAGGGGAGCGAGGATGCTGTCCGCAAGGCACAGATGGATGCCATCAATCCCAAGTACGTGCTGCGCAATGCCCTGGCCCAGCAGGCGATAGATGCCGCCGAGAGTGGGGATATGACCCAGTTCGAGCGGTTGCTTGCTGCCTTGCAGCAGCCCTATGATGAACAACCCGAGTATGCAGATCTGGCTACGCCCGTCCCTCAGTGGTATTGCGGTGGTGAGCTTTCTTGCAGTAGCTGAGGAATAAACCATGAATTGGCGCGTGAATCGCATCGAACTGGAACAAGGGGTTGTGATGCTGGATTGCCCGGGACTCTGCTGGGATACCTTTCCGGCGCTGGCTGAGGGCTTGTTGCAGGAGTGGGAGTTAGGGTTTGTCGACAAGGAGTGGGGCGCCGATCGTCACAGCTGGCGGCTGGAATTTGAAGGGAGTCAGCTCAGGCTGGAATATGAGCACTACAGCGGTTGCTGGCTGGCGGCAGTGCAGCCAGCAGATCGCGAGGTGGTGATCTGGCTTGGCCGACAGCATAAAGATTGAACTATCGGTTTGGGGCCTATGGTCTTGTTCCTTAGGCGACAATGGCCGCTGGCCGAATCAGCAGCATAAAGATTGAACTATCAGTTGGGGGGCGTATAATCTCGCCCCTCAATTATCGCCAATGGTGGCGGTATGGGTTCCCTAACCCCATTAACCAAAAAGGTCACAATATGAATTTGACCCCTGCTCAGCACCGCACGGCGCTGGTGCGTCTCTCTTTGTTCCACATCCTGATCATTGCCAGCAGCAACTATCTGGTGCAGCTGCCGATCACCATTTTCGGCTTTCACACCACCTGGGGGGCGTTCAGCTTCCCGTTTATCTTTCTGGCCACCGACCTGACGGTGCGGATCTTCGGTGCCGGTCTGGCACGCAAGATTATCCAGACAGTCATGCTGCCTGCGCTGACAGTGTCCTATGTCCTCTCGGTACTGTTTTTCGAAGGCAGTTTCCAGGGGGTCGGTAATCTGGCCGAGTTCAACCTGTTCGTGGCGCGCATCGCTCTGGCCAGTTTCATGGCCTATCTGGTGGGCCAGTTCATGGATGTGGTGGTGTTCAACCGGCTGCGGCTGCTCAGGGCCTGGTGGGTGGCGCCGGCTGCCTCGACCCTGTTTGGCAATCTGGTGGATACCATCGCCTTCTTCAGTATCGCCTTCTGGCGCAGCACGGATCCCTTTATGGCCGAGCACTGGGTCGAGATCGCCACCGTGGACTATGTATTCAAGTTGCTGATAAGCCTTGGGTTGTTTGTACCGCTCTACGGTGTTTTGCTGCGTTACCTCAGCCGCAAGCTGGTGGGTGAGGCCGGATTGGCCGGTCTGCAAACGGCGACGCGCCAAGCCTGACGAGATTGACCACCCCGGCGGTGGTCAATTTTTTTGCACTTTCGGAAAATAAGGGTTGCTTAGTTAAATGAGAATGATTATTGTTAACTTGTTTTCCGGGAAAGACTTCATTCGTTCCAACGTGATGGACTTCTTGTGAAGGCACGACATTGCTCACATTGCTTCCAGTTATAGGGCCAGTTCTTCTGGCCCTCTTTTTTTGTCTTTTTTCAGCAAGTTTCAGCCATAAAAAATGGGAGCCAAGGCTCCCATCGTCATGTTGATTTCGGCTTACTCGATATCGAGTGCCTCAGGGGAGAGGATCACCCCTGTGGTATCTGCGTAGAGATGATCATCCGGCAGGAAGGTGACGCCACCGAAGTTGACCGGCAGATCTGTCTCTCCCACGTCCTTGCTGTCGGCGCCGACCGGAATGGCCGCCAGTGCCTGGATGCCGATATCCAGATCTTCCAGGATGTCGACTTCGCGCACACAGCCATAGCAGACGATCCCTTCCCACTCGTTCTCGGCGGCTGTGGTGGCAATGTCGCTGTCGATCAGGGCTCGGCGCATGGAGCCACCGCCATCGATCAGCAGCACGCGGCCGACGCCGTTCTCTTTGACGAGCTCACGAATAAGACCGTTTGATTCGAAGCATTTGACCGTGGTGATGACGCCGCCGAAAGAGGCGCGGCCGCCGAAGGAGCAGAGCATGGGTTCGAGCACATCCACCATGTCCTGATAGATGTCGCACAGTTCTGAAGTGTTGTATTCCATTGTGTCAAATCCACCGCTGGAAACAGGTGGAACCAGTATAAGGAGTGGGACTGGCATTTCAATGAATATTCCTTGAACAACAACAGGGATAACGTTTTCTGCATAAGCTCAATGCAGTCCATCCCTTGTTTGTGAGAGGCCCATAGTGTTGATCCGTCATAAATTGATCCTGAATACCGCGCTGGTGGCCGTTGCCATGCTGGTGCTGAGCGCTCTGTTCCTCTACTCCAGCCAGGTAAGCCGCCATCTGGCTGAAGCCCAACGCAATGTGGACGGGCTCGAAATCGCCATGTTGAACCTGCGGCGTGCCGAGAAGGATTTTCTGATCCGCAAGGATCTGACCTTCGTCGAGCGCTTCAATAAAGAGTTGGCTGATTTCCACACCCTCAACCGGACTCTGAGCACAGATGACAACATCAGCGTCGTGCACGGTGAACTGGCCCGGCTGGATCAGCAGATGGGGCTCTATGGCAAGGCCTTCAACGATCTGGTGACCCAGCAGCAGACTATCGGGTTGGGGCCGGAAGATGGGCTTTATGGCCGCTTGAGAGCGGCGGTGCATCAGGTTGAAGAGGGGCTCAAACAGCTGGATCAGCAAGGGCTGCTCGTCACTATGCTGCAACTGAGACGGGCGGAGAAAGACTTCATGCTGCGCTCCGACATCCAGTATCTGGAGCGTTTCCAGACCCTGCACAAGAGCTTCCAGGATAATCTGGCAGTATTGCCGGAGGCTGACCGTGGCAAGCTGGAGCAGGCCAGCCAGCAGTACCGGCAGGACTTCGTTGCCCTGGTGCAGGGGATGCAGGTGCTGGGACTGAAAGAGGATGAGGGACTGCGCAACCAGATGCGGGATCTGGTGCATCAGACCGAGCAGGGCTTTGCGGCTGTCGGCCAGCATATCGCCGACGAGCTGGTACGGCAGACCTCCCGCCTCAACAGTCTGATGCTGGTGTGTGGCGGTGTGATCATAGTGCTGATTGGCGTCATGAGCGTACTGCTGGGCCGCAGCATAGACAGACCCATCTCGCGGGTGAATGACACAGTCAATCGCATCCGCCAGGACAATGACCTGCGCCTCAGGATTGAGTTGAAAGGGGCTGACGAGATGGCCCAGCTGGCGGGCAATCTGGACGTGATGCTGGGCGGCTTTCGCCATCTCATCGGCGACGTGAAGCAGAGCGTGCATACCCTGACCGAGGCGGCGGATCACCTCTCCAGCAACGTCAGACGCACGAGCGAAGGGGCGTCAAGGCAGTTGCAGGAGACAGATCAGGTGGCGACGGCCTCCACCGAGATGGGCTCCACCATAGAGGAGATAGCACGCAACACAGAGCAGGCTGCCAACAATGCCCAGGCGACCAACATCAAGGCGATGGAGGGGCGCACCGCGGTCGAAAACACGGTTCGCCAGATCCGCTCGCTGGCGGGCAATCTGGAGAGCTCCTCCCGCGAGGTGGCCCAGTTGCAGAAAGAGAGCGAGACCATAGGCTCTGTGCTGGACGTGATCCGCGGCATTGCAGAGCAGACCAACCTGCTGGCCCTCAATGCGGCCATAGAAGCGGCGCGGGCGGGAGATCAGGGCCGTGGCTTTGCGGTGGTGGCAGACGAAGTACGCAGTCTCGCCATCCGTACCCAGAAGTCGACCCAGGAGATCGCCGGCATTATTAGCTCGCTGCAAAAACAGACCGGCAGCATAGTGGGCATGATGGCAACCTGCCGAGAGCAGGGCAACAGCAGCTCGGAGCAGGCCAGCACGGCGGGTGATCTGCTGGGGCAGATCACCCAGGATGTCACTCACATCATGGACATGAGCACCCAGATCGCTGCCGCCATCGAGCAGCAGAGCCTGGTTGCCAACGAGGTGAATCGCAACGTGACCAACATCCGTGATATCGCCCAGGAGTCGAGCCTGATGGCGGAGGAGAATGCCAAATCCAGCCATGGGTTGACCGAGCAGGCCAAGCTGCTCCACCAGGCGGTGGCCAAGTACCGGGTGTAGCTGCCCGAGCGGGATAGTCAAAGGGAGCCATAGTGGCTCCCTTTGTTGTTTGAGGCTGGTCGTTCCTAGATGAGGAACAGGGTGGCCAACCCGAGGAAGATGAAGAAGCCACCGGTATCCGTGATGGCGGTGATCATCACGCTGGCGCCTATTGCGGGATCCCGGCCGAGACGGGTCATGGTCATGGGAATGATGACCCCCATCAGGGCGGCGACCAGCAGGTTGATCATCATGGCCAGCGTCATCACGGCACCCAGCGCCGGATCCTGATAGAGCAGATAGGTCGCGACCCCCATGGTGCCGCCCCATACCAGGCCGTTGACGAGGGCTACTCCCAGCTCACGCCACAGCAGGAAGGAGATGTTGCCCGCCTGGATATGCTGCAGTGCCAGCGCTCGGACTATCATGGTGATGGTCTGGTTGCCGGTGTTGCCACCTATCCCTGCGACTATGGGCATCAGGGCCGCCAGCGCCACCAGTTGTGAGATAGTGTGCTCGAACAGACCTATGACCCGTGATGCCACGAAGGCGGTACAGAGGTTGATGGCGAGCCAGGCCCAGCGGGTCTTGACCGCCTTGCTGACAGGGGCGAACAGGTCTTCATCTTCGCTGATACCCCCCATGCGGCGCAGGTCTGTGTCACTCTCTTCATACACCAGGTCCACCACCTCGGCGACGGTGAGGCGACCCATCAGCTTGCCCTTGGCATCCACCACAGCCGCGGAAATCAGGTCATCCCGCTCGAAGGTTCGGGCCGCCGCTTCATCGTTGTCTTCCGGGTCGAAGGTAACAGGATCCCGCTCCATGACGTTGGCGACCAGGGTATCCGGTTTGTGCAGCAGCAAAGTGGTGAGGGGCAGCTCCCCCTGCAGGCGGTTGCGCCTGTCGATGACGAACAGCTTGTCGGTGTTGACGGGGATCTTGCCGCGCAGGCGCAGGTAGCGCTGCACTGTCGCCAGGCTCACCTCGGCTCTCACCGTGATGATCTCGAAGTCCATCATGGCGCCGACAGTGTGCTTGCCATAGCGGATCACGTCCCGTACCCGTTCGCGCTGGGGCGGGGCCATGGAGGTGAGCAGGCGGCCCATCAGGTTGCGAGGCAGGTACTGGCCCAGATAGATCTGATCGTCGATGTCGAGAGAGCGCAATGCGTGCAGCAGCGCCTTGTCGCTCATGCCGTTGATGAGGCTGTCCCACATAGTCTCCGATGCCTCGACCAGGATCTGGCCATGCTTCTCTTCATTCACCAGCTGCCACAGCGCGTGGCGCTCGTCCGGCGGCAGGGATTCCAGGGTATCGGCGACGTCTGCGGCGGGCAGTCGGTTCACCAGACGGATGATTTCGCCAGTCTGGTCGCGCTGCGTCGCATCCTGTGACGACTGGGGGTCGAGCAGGCTGTCGGTGAGGGCATCGTCGGCCAGCAGCAGGGTGAGGATGCGCCTTCTGTCTTTTTCACGCTGTTTGGCGCTGTTCTTGACGGGGTGAGACATGAAACGGAATTCCTGAAATCGGTTGGCCGGATGACCTCCCCATAGGATACCAGACTCAAAACAGGAGGTTATGACCATGAGTGCCGTCAGACGTCATAAAAAACCGCCGCCATGATGGCGGCGGTCTGAATGGACTGGCAGATAGCGGGTTCAGGCCAGTGCGGTGGCTTGCATCCCATGGTTGGTCTGACCGAACCAGGCGAGCTTGTCGGCCAGGGTGACTACGGATCCCACCATGATAAGAGCGGGACTCTCGACCCCGACGGCCAGCTCCGGCAGCTGGTCGAGGGTGCCGCGGATGACCCGCTGGCGAGGCTGGGTGCCCCGCTCGATCAGCGCCACCGGCGTTGTGCCCGCCTTGCCGTGAGCCGTCAGCTTCTGGCGTATGGTGGCGCAGGATGAGAGTCCCATGTAAAACACCAGAGTCTGTTGATCCCGAGCCAGCAGGGGCCAGTCCAGATCCTGGGTGCCACCCTTGCCGTGGGCGGTGACGAAGCGCACGCTCTGGGCGTGATCGCGATGGGTGAGAGGAATGCCCGCATAGGCCGCGCAGCCGCTCGCCGCCGTGATCCCCGGCACCACCTGGAAGCCCACGCCGCTGCCGACCAGCGTCTCCAGCTCCTCGCCGCCCCGACCGAAGATAAAGGGGTCGCCCCCTTTCAGCCGCACCACCCGTTGCCCCTTGCTGGCTTCTTCCAGCAACAGCTGGTTGATCCCCTCCTGCGGCACGCAGTGGTTGCCCGCCTGCTTGCCGACGAAGATACGCCTGGCATCGCGGCGCACCAGCGCCATCACCTCGTCGGAGACCAGCCGGTCATAGACCACCAGGTCCGCCTGTTGCATGTGGCGCAGGGCGTGCAGGGTGAGCAGACCGGGATCCCCCGGGCCTGCGCCCACCAGGATCACTTCCCCCTTGGCACCTGCATCCTCGGCAAACAGAGCGTCGGCCAGCTGGTTGGCCGATGCCTTGTCACTCCGTGCCAGCGCCTGACCGAGCCGGTCGGCGCCAAGCAGCCGCTCCCAGAACTGGCGCCTCTCTCCCATGCTGGCGAAACGGGCCTTGACCCGCACCCGCAGGCCGCCGGCAAAGGCGGCCACGGCACCCAGATGCTGGGGCAGCAGGGCTTCGAGTTTCTCCCGCAGCAAGCGGGCCAGCACGGGTGCCTTGCCGCCGGAGGAGATGGCCACCATCAGCGGTGAGCGGTCGATGATCGACGGCATGATGAAGCTGGAGCGTTTGGGATCGTCCACCACGTTGGCGAAGATGCCCGCCTGGTTGGCGCTCTGGTAGACCAGCGCATTGACTTCACGCCTGTCGGTGGCGGCCACCACCAGCCACTTGCCCGTCAGGTGTGCCGGCTCGAACTCGGCAGCCAGCCAGTCGATCGTCCCGCTGGTGGCCAGCGCTGCCAGTTCGGGGTCGAGTGCGGGAGAGACCACAGTCAGGCGGGCACCGGCGTCCAGCAGCAGGCGCGCCTTGCGCTCCGCCACCTCGCCGCCGCCAACCAGCAGCACGGGTTTGTTGTCGAGTCGGCAAAAGATGGGCAAGTAGTCCATGGGGCCTCCGGATCAGGCTGTTTGGGTATGGCTGGCGGCGGCGTTGGCGTCTGTCACTGCGACCGGACGATCCGCTTTCGGGGTGGCATACCAGTAGCCGAGACCCATGAAGAGGGCGCCGGAGACGGTGTTGCCGAGGGTGACCCACAGCAGGTTGTGGCCTATGCCGCCCAGTGTGTAGGCCTCGGAATGGGCACCGAACCAGGAGAGGGTGAACAGCGTCATGTTGGCGACCGAGTGCTCATAACCGGAGGCGATGAAGGCCAGCAGGCACCACCAGATGGCGATGAACTTGGCGGCACCTTCGGTGCGCAGCGCCATCCAGATGGCGAGGCAAACCAGCCAGTTGCAGAGGATCCCTTTCATAAACAGGGTCAGCGCCGGTGCCTGGGTCTTGGCCAGCGCCACCTTGTGGGCCAGGCTGCCCGCATCCGGCAGCAGGCTGCCACCGTAGGAGTAGATCAGTGCCACCGCTATGGAGCCGAGCAGGTTGCCGGCCCAGGTCTGCGGCAGGATGCGCAGCAGGTCGGCCATGGCGATCTTGCCGCTCTTCACCCCGAAGGTGAGGAACATGGTGTGGCCGGTAAACAGCTCGGAGCCGGCGATGACAACTAAGGTGAGGGCTATGCCGAAGGTGGCCCCCATCACCAGCGGACGCACGCTGGGATCCACCAGGTTGCCCAGGGTGAAGATGAGGATGATGCCAAGGCCCACATAGGCCCCCGCCATGGCGGAGCTGAGCCAGAAGCCGAGCTTGTCGCTGCGCTCGAAGCGGTTGATGCGGGCCGCATTGGCGGCGCACTTGTTGATGGTGTCGGTATACATAGGTGTTCTCTTTAAAGGGGGCCGCCCGTAGGCAGCCCTGATGTTCATGGTGTTAGACGGCGACCCAGACTTGCTGGTCGCGCACCTCAGCGGGATAGCTTTGCACCGACATGGCGGCGTTCTCGAGACAGTGGCCGTCGCTCAGGCGAAAGTGCTGCTTCTTGAGCGGGCTGGCGACCCAGAGTTCACCCTCGTGTTCACCTACGATGCCCCGTGACAGCACGTTGGCGGCGAAGAAGGGATCCCGGTTGTCGATGGCGAACACCTCGGCCGCCGCGCTCGGGCGGAACAGGGCGATCTGGCGACCTTCAATGAGTGCGCACACGCCGGTTCCTGGCAGGATGTCGTTGAGTTGGCAGGCAAGTTTCATCGCTTAATCTCCACGTCGAGTTGGATGAACTGGCTATCGAGCAGGGCGCAAACGTCCATGCAGCCCGACAGGATGTCATTGCGTTGGCAGGCAAGTTTCATTATTTGGTTTCCACCTCGATCTGGTAGACGGGGATGCGCTCCGCCGGAGTGGCGGGCCTGTGCTGATCGCGCTCGCTGACGAACTGCACGTCCGGGTCACGCTTGCCGCTGTTGATGAAGTGGCTGAAGCGCTTGAGCTGCTCCTCTTCATTCAGGGTGCGGGACCACTCGCACTCGTAGCTGTCGATCAGCACCTGGATGTCGCGCTCCAGGGTGGCATTCAGTCCCAGCTTGTCGTGGACTATCACCTCGCGCAGGTAGTCGACACCCCCTTCCAGGTTGCCGAGCCAGACCGAGGTGCGCTGCAGCTTGTCGGCGCTGGTGACGTAGAACATCATGAAGCGGTCGATCAGCTTGATGAGGGTCTCTCTATCAAGGTCGGAGGCCAGCAGGTCGGCGTGGCGCGGTTTCATGCCGCCGTTGCCGCCCACATAGAGGTTCCAGCCCGCGTCTGTGGCGATAATGCCGACATCCTTGCCCTGAGCTTCCGCACATTCACGGGTACAGCCGGAGACACCGAACTTCATCTTGTGGGGGGTGCGAATGCCCTTGTAGCGGTTCTCGAGGAAGACCCCGAGGCCGACGCTGTCCTGCACGCCGAAGCGGCACCAGGTACTGCCGACACAGGTTTTGGCCATGCGCAGCGCCTTGGCGTAGGCCTGACCGGTTTCGAAGCCTGCGGCCAGTAATTTCCGCCAGATGGCGGGCAGATCATCTTTTTGGGCACCGAACAGGCCGATGCGCTGGGCGCCGGTGATCTTGGTGTAGAGCTTGTAGTCGCGGGCCACTTCGGCCACCGCCAGCAGGCCTTCCGGGGTCACTTCGCCACCGGCCATACGCGGGATGACGGAGTAGCTGCCGTCTTTTTGCATGTTGCCGAGGAAGATGTCGTTGGTGTCCTGCAGCTGGGTATTGAGCGGGCTCAGTACGTAGTCGTTCCAGCAGGAGGCGAGGATGGAGCCGACCGTGGGCTTGCACACCTCGCAGCCATAGCCGTGTCCGTGTCTGGCCAGCAGCTCGTCGAAGCTCTTGATCCCCTCCACCTTGACCAGATGGAACAGCTCCTGGCGGGAGTGGGGGAAGTGGGCGCAGAGGTGGTTGTTGACCTCTATGCCCTGCTTCACCAGCTCGGCGTTGAGCACCTGGCTGATGAGTGGCACGCAGCCGCCGCAGCCGGTACCGGCCTTGGTGTGCTGCTTGATGGCGGCCAGGGTGGTGTGGCCCTCGGCGACTGCCTGGGCTATGTCGCCCTTGGAGACGTCGAAGCAGGAGCAGATCTGGGCGGTGGACGGCAGGGCATCCACCCCCAGGGTCGGCTTGGCACCGGCATAGGCGGGCAGGATCAGGGTATCCGGGTGGGCGGGCAGCGGCATGGCGTTGAGCATCAGTTGCAGCAGGTTGCCGTAGTCATCCACATCGCCAACCAGCACGGCGCCGAGCAGGCGACTGTTGTCTTCGCTCACCACGATACGCTTGTAGACGCCGGCCTGATCGTCCTGGAATACATAGCTGTGGCTGCCGGGGGTGCGGCCATGGGCATCGCCGATGGAACCGACGGAGACGCCGAGCAGCTTGAGCTTGGCGCTCATGTCAGCCCCTTCGAAGCGGCTGTCGCCACCGAGCAGGTGGTCGACCGTGATCTGCGCCATCTTGTAGCCGGGCGCCACCAGGCCGAAGAAGCGACCCTGCCAGGCGGCGCACTCGCCGATGGCATAGATGTCGGGATCCGAGGTGAGGCAGTGATCGTCGACAGCTACGCCGCCGCGCGGGGCTATGGCCAGTTCACAGTAACGGCCGAGCGTATCTTGCGGGCGTATGCCGGTGGAGAAGACCACCACATCTACTTCAAGCGTGCTGCCGTCGGCAAAGGCGAGTCGATGCCGGGCGTCACGACCGCCGTGCATCAGGATCTCGCTGGTGCTCTTGCTGGTGTGAACCTGCACACCCATGGATTCGATCTTGCGGCGCAGCAGCTGGCCACCCTGACCGTCGAGCTGTTCCGCCATCAAGACAGGGGCAAACTCCACCACGTGGGTCTCGAGGCCGAGCGCCTTGAGAGCACCGGCCGCTTCCAGGCCGAGCAGGCCGCCACCAATGACAACACCACTCTTGCCGCTCTTGGCGGCGCTGCGGATGGCTTTCAGATCCTCGATGGTGCGATAGACGAAGCACTCGTGGTGCTGACTGCCCGCAATGGGCGGCACCCAGGGGTAGGAGCCGGTGGCCAGCACCAGCTTGTCGTACGCGACCACAGTGCCCTTGTTGGAATGCACCTCGCGGGCCGCCCTGTCGATTTTTTTCACCGCTTCGCCGAGCAGCAGGCGGATGCCGTGCTTCTCGTAAAAACCGGGTTTGACGAGGGAGAGATCTTCGCTGGTGTGGTGGGAAAAGTAGGAGGAGAGATGGACACGATCGTAGGCGGGACGCGGTTCTGCACCGAAGACGGTGATCTCGAACCGGTCCGGATCGGCCCGCTCGATCAACTCTTCGATGAAGCGGTGCCCCACCATGCCGTTCCCTATGACGGCCAGCCTGACTTTGCTCATGATTGCCTCTAGTTTGGAGTAATAAAACATCATTCTGAGGCTAGGCTACCCAGTCGCAGGGACGGGACGATTGATGCAAATCAAGTGTCTATTTATATATCTCCTCAGGGGTAATTCGAGGGAATTCAAACCTATACATAAATGGGTATACCAGTTGACGGTTTCCGTACCCGGCGCGACCGCTGGCCCCGGTCGAGTTCCAGCATGGGGGGCAAGAGGCCGCCCCCTGGCAGGGGCCGGGTCATCAGGCGATATGGCGGCGGAACATGGCCAGCGCCAGGGAGAGGGTGACACCGGCGATGGCGAGCAGGGGCCAGAGCAGGGGCCAGGCCGCCGACCAGCCGAGATCCTTGAGGAAGACCCCCTTGAGCAGCAGGATGAAATGGCTGAGGGGATCCACGGCCGCCAGCCACTGGAACAACAGCGGCATGTTCTCGATGGGGGAGACATAGCCGGAGAGGATCACCGCCGGCACCATGAAGGAGAAGACCCCGAGAAACGCCTGCTGCTGGGTCGAACAGAGGGACGAGACGAAGAGCCCTATCCCCGCCAGCGCCAGGCCGTAGCAGACCATGCCCGCCATCAGCAGAGTGGTGCTGCCGCCAAACGGCACCTGATAGAGGAAGCGGGCTGCCAGCGCGACTATGGTACCCTGGCCCACCGCCACCAGAATGCCGGGTACCGCCTTGCCCGCCATGATCCAGCCCGCGGTGAGGGGGGAGACCAGCAACTGGTCGAAGGTGCCCTCTTCCCGCTCCCGCGCCACCGACAGGGCGGTGACGATGAGGCAGCCTATGGTGGTGATGATGGCCACCAGGGAGGGCAGTATGTGCCAGCTGAACTCGATGTTGGGGTTGTAGAGGTGGCGCACCGCCAGCTCCGGCAGCCCCTTGCCCTCGCTCTGCCAGCGGGCGATCACCTGATTGATGTAGCCTGCCGCGACCTGCCCCCCGTTGGAGCGGCGCCCGTCGATGATGAGCTGCAGCTTGGCTTGTTCGCCCCTGACCAGACGGCGGGAGAAATCCTGCGGGATGATGAGGCCGATCAGGGCCTGCTGCCCCGTGATGGCATCTGTCATCCCAGCCTCGCCCGCCACCGGCATTACAGTGGTGAAGGCGGGCATGTGGGTGAGGCGTTTGATGAGCTCCCGGCTCTGCGCCCCCCCATCCTGGTCGTAGATGGCCAGGGTGTTGCCGGTCACCTCCAGGGTGGCGGCGAAGGGGAAAAGTGCCGTTTGCAGCAGCACCGGCATGATCAGCAGGAAGCGTCCCTGGGTATTGCCCATCAGGGCTTGCAACTCTTTTCGGATCAGCCACCAGAGTCGGATCAGCATGGGGTTACTCCAGGGTGCGCCGCGTCTTGCGGGCGGTGAGGGCCAGCCAGAAGGCGGCCAGCAGTAACAGGCAGACGCCGTTAACCAGCAGGATGGAGAGCACGTTGCCCGCCTGGTAGAGGGTCTGCAACGAGCTCGCGAAGTAGCGGGCCGGGATCAGGTGGGTGATGGCTCGCAGCAGCGGCGGCATGCTGGCGATTTCGAACACGAAACCCGAGAGCATCATGGCCGGCAGAAACGCCGCCGTCAGTGCGGCCTGGGCGGCGTTGAACTGGCTGCGCATCACTGTGGAGAGAAAGAGCCCGAGCCCGAGGGCGCTGCCGAGAAACAGGGTGGTGAGCACGAACAGGGCGATCAGCGAGCCGCGCCAGGGGACCCCCATCACAGCCACCGAGAAGAGCAGGCAGATGAGCATGGCGGCGATGCCGAGCCCGTAGTAGGGCAGCAGCTTGGAGAGTAGCAGCTCTGTCTTGGTCACCGGGGTGGCGAGCAGCGCCTCCATGGTGCCGCGCTCCCACTCCCGGGCCACCACCAGGGAAGTGAGCAGTGCGCCTATGATGGTCATCACAACGGCGATGGACCCGGGCACCAGGAAGTTGCGGCTCACCAGCGCCGGGTTGAACCAGGCGCGGCTCTCCACCGCCACCGGCAGGGAAACTCCCTCCCTGACGAGCCACCCCTGCCAGATCCCCTGCACATAGTTGGTGACGAAGTTCGCCGTGTTGGGTTCGGAGCCGTCGGTGAGCAGCAAGACCCTGGGGGTGCTGCCGCCCTGGCCCGCCATGGCACGGGAGAACCCCTCGTCGATCACCAGCAGGCCGCGGATCTCGCCGCGCTCAAGGCTGCCGAGCAGCGCCTCCTTGCTCGGACCGCCCTGCACCTCAAGGGCGTTCGAGCCGCGCAGGGCCTGTTCTAGGCGGATGGCCGGTGCGCCGCCATCGGTGCGCCAGATGCCGAGTCGCAGGTGATCCACGTCCAGGTTGATGGCGTAGCCCATCACCACCAGCAGCACCACAGGCATGATGAAGGCGATGAGGATGCTGCTGGGGTCGCGCACTATTTGCAGGGACTCCTTGTGGCACAGGGCCAGCAGACGGCGGCGGTTGATGCTCATGCGTCCTCCTCGCTGGCCTGTTCGACTAGCGTGATGAAGGCCTCTTCCATCGTTGGTAATGAAGAGGTTGGTAAGGAGAGGGTGGCCCCCCCGGCGGCACTGGCCTTGAGTTCGTCCGGGGTGCCGAGCGCCAGCAGGCGACCGCGGTAGATGAGGGCGATGCGGTCGCAATACTCCGCCTCGTCCATGAAGTGGGTGGTGACCAGCACTGTCACGCCGTGATCGGCCAGGGCGTTGATGTGGGACCAGAACTCCCGCCGGGTCACCGGATCGACCCCTGAGGTAGGCTCGTCGAGGAACAGCAACGGCGGTTCGTGGAGCAGGGCGCAGGCGAGGGACAGGCGCTGGCGCAGGCCAAGGGGCAGGGATTCCGTCTGCTGGCCGAGCCAAGGGCCGAGGGTGAACGCCTTCACCATGGCGTCGATGCGCGTCTGCTGCTGGCGACCGAACAGGCCGTAGATGCCGGCGAAGAACGACAGGTTCTGGGCCACGGTGAGTTGCTTGTAGAGGGAGAACTTCTGGGCCATGTAGCCGAGGTGCTGACGCGCCGCCGAGGGACTGCGGGCCAGATCGATGCCAGTCACCAGCGCCTGCCCGCTGCTTGGGCGCAGCAGGCCGCACTCCATCTTGAAGGTGGTGGACTTGCCCGCGCCGTTGGGGCCGAGCAGGCCGAAGATCTCCCCCCGGCGCACCGCGAAGCTGACGTCGTCGGTGGCGGTGAAATCGCCGAAACGCTTGGTGAGGCGGCGGGCCTCGATCACCGCCTCCGGGGAGACCCCCTTGGGCAGGCTGGCCTCGCGCATCAGCTGAGCCAGGCTGGATTCTCCACCCGGGCCTCCCCCCAGCAGATCGATAAAGGCATCTTCGAGCCGCGCAGGGGTCGGTACGAAGCCACCCTCCGAGAGGCCGAGCTCCGCCAGGGGAGGTGGTATCTGGCCCGGGCGCAGCAGCAGACGCACCCGCTCCCCCGCCACAGTGCCGTCCATCACCGCCGGGTGGGCCAGGGCGCGGCGCAGCAGGGCGCGCCGCTCACGGCCGTCCAGTTCTCCGGCTTCCAGCAGCCAGCAGCGGCTCGCCATGGCCCCCATGAGATCTGCTGGCGTGCCGCTGGTGCGCAGCTCGCCGTCCGCCATCAGCAGCACGTGGTCGCACAGCTCAGCCTCATCGAGGTAGGCTGTGCTCCAGAGCACCGTCATGCCTCCCTGAGCCAGCTCGCGCACCATCTTCCAGAGGGCACGGCGGGAGATGGGATCGACCCCGACCCCGGGCTCGTCGAGCAGCAGCACGTCCGGGGTGCCGAGCAGGGCGCAGGCCAGACCCAGCTTCTGCTTCATTCCCCCCGACAGCTTGCCCGCCGGCTGTGCGGTGAAGCGGGCTAGATCGGTTAAGGCGAGCAGGCGCGCAAAGGTGGGGCTGCGCTCTGGCTCCAGCACCCCGCGCAAGTCAGCATAGAGGCTGAGGTTCTCCTGCACGCTGAGATCCTCGTAGAGCCCGAACTGCTGGGGCATGTAGCCCAGCCGCTGACGCAGGGCGTCCCCCTCGCGCACCGGATCCAGCCCCAGCACCCGGATTTCCCCGGTCTCCGGTACCAGCAGACCGGCCAGCAGGCGCAGCAGTGTGCTCTTGCCAGCTCCGTCGGGCCCCACCAGGCCCGTGATGCCGCCGGCCGGAATGGTGGCCGAGATGGCGTTGAGAGCCACCCGTTCGCCGAAGCGCTTGGTGAGCCCTGCGAGCTGGATGGCGGTGTTCATGGCTGTAGCCTGACGGTGACCGGCATCCCCTGGCGCAGGGCGGAGTCAGGATCCTGTACCACTATGCGCAGCCGGTAGACCAGGTGGGTGCGAAGATCCGGCGTCTCCACGGATTTGGGGGTGAACTCGGCGGTGGGGGAGACAAAGCCCACCACCCCCTGATAGGGCTTGTCCGGCCTTGAGTCAGTGGTCAGGGTCACCCTGGCACCGCTCGGGAAGTGGCCGAGCCAGGGCTCCTCCACATAGGCGCGCACCCAGACCGGCGCTGTCAGTGAGAGGTTGAAGGCGGTAGCCCCCGGCTGCACTATGCTACCGGCCTCGATGGCGCGGGTGAGGAGTATGCCGTCGCTCGGGGCTGTCAACACGGCGTCGGCGAGTGCCAGTTCGGCGCTGGCCAGCGCCGCTTTGGCCCCTTGCAGCTGGGCATCTGACTGGGCAATTTCTTCGGGGCGATAGCCGGTCTCGAGCTGGCCGAGCTGCTCGCGGGCGGAGCGCACCTGGGCCTGGGTCTGATCCCGCTGGGAGCGGGCGCTGTCGAGCTGGCCACGGGAGATGGCGCCGGTCGCCGCCAGCGCACTCTGGCGACGCCACTGCTGCTCTGCCTCGAGGGCGGCCGCCTCGGCGGCGGCCAGCTCGGCCCGTGCCCTGTCGGTCTCTTCCCTGCGATACCCCTTGTGGATCAAGGCGTTGGCCGCTTCAATCGCGGCCAGATTGGCGCGGGCGCTGTCGCGCTCGTGGGCGAGGGGTACGGGATCGAGACGGGCCAGCGGCTGACCCGCCTTGATGATGTCCCCCTCATCGACCAGCACCTCGCTGACCCTGCCGCCGACCCTGAATGCCAGGTTCACATCGCGGATGTCGACGTTGCCGTAGAGGATGGAGCCGTCGGCTGGGCGGCTTTGCCACCAGAGGTAGCCACTGAGCAGGGTCAGCAGCACGGCCAGAATGGCGATGCGTTGCTTCATGCGGGATCTCCTTCGGGGCGGCGCAGGCCGCGCAGGGCCCATACCAGGCGTTGCTGGGCGGCCTCGGGATTGTCTATCTGGGACAAAAACGGCGCCGCCTCCGGAGGCAGCCAGCCGAGCTGGCGACCGCCACCGGCGATCACCAGGGGCAGACCGACGGAGCCCATGATGAAGATCATCAGCTGCAACGGGTTACCCGCCACCAGGGATTCCTCCGCCTGCGCCTTCTGAACCTGCTCGAGCAGCAGCAGGGGGTGGCGGCGCGGCAGGCTCAGCAAAAAGCGCTGGGCCGCGCTCTCGCCGGACAGGGCATCGCCAAATAGGTGATTGATGAAGCTGCGCTGGCGCGCCACCAGGGCGATCACCGCCACCATGGTGGCCTCGAAGGTTGCGAGGGCAGAGGGGTAGGTGCCGCGGGCAGCCACCGCCTTGAGCTCATCAAAGAGGGGGGTGTACCAGAGCTCCACCAACTCGTCGATGAAGGCGTCGCGGTTGCCAAAGTGATAGACGAAGGTGCCGAGATTGACCTCGGTCGCCGCCGCCAGCTCGCGCACCGTGAGGCCGCGCAGCCCCTTGTCGGTGGCGATCGCAAGGCCCGTATCGAGCAGTTTTTGACGAGTGGGGTGCATCTAATAGCGCTCCTGTTGCACAGATTTTGATCTGAATTATACGCACGTATAAACTCGAGGGAAGGGGCGGGCCGATCTTTTTTTGAACAAGGGGTGAGCGGCGCCTCGCGGCTCTGTGTGACGGAGGGAAAATGCGGGTTCAGCGGGCCGGAGCCCTCGGGATCCCGGGCAGCCGCGCCGTGCTCCCCGGGCGGCCAGGAGGCGGATTTGCCTGCCGCCGGGGGGATCAGCTGTCCCTGATGTCCCCTCCATAGGGTGCCTGGGCGCAGGTTTCGCGGATGACGGTGCGCAACCAGCGGTGGGCCGGATCGGCGTCCAGCCGTGGGTGCCAGAGCAGGGCCAGGGTGATCCCGGGCAGGGGAAAGGGCAGAGGCAGAGTCACCAGATCGGCGTGCAGGGAGGCGCAGTGCAGGGCTGGCACGGTCGCCACCAGATCGCTGCCCCGCACCAGCGCCAGCGCAGTGGCAAACCCCGGCACCAGGGTGGTGATGGCACGCTCCAGCTTCAGGGCGGCGAGCGCCTCGTCGACGGGGCCGTGCTCCTGCCCGCGCCGCGACACCAGCACATGGCGGGCGGCGGCATAGCGGGCGGCGGTCAGGGGCTCCTCGCACAGTGGATGGCCCGGCCGTACCACGGCGACGAAGCGATCCTGAAACAGCGCCTGGGTGCGCAGCTCGGGCGCCGTATTGGTGCCGATCACGCCGGTTTCAAAATCCAGCTCACCGCTGCGCAGGGGCTGACTCTCCTTGTCGGGCTTGGCCATGAAATGCAGCCGCACCCCGGGCGCCTCGGCTGCGAGCCGCGCCAGCAGGGCCGCCCCGACACTCTCCACGAAACCGTCGCTGGATCTGAGACGAAAGGTGCGCACCAGGTGGGCCGGATCTATCTCCTGCTGGGGGCGCAGTACGGCCTCGGCCTCCTGCACCAGCTGGCTGACCCGCTCGCGCAGGGCCAGCGCGCGTGGTGTTGGCACCAGCCCCCGGCCCGCGCGCACCAGCAGCGGATCCCCAGTGGTGTCACGCAGGCGGGCCAGTGCCCGGCTCATGGCGGAGGGGCTGAGTTTCAGCCGCCTGGCCGCCCCGGCCACGCTGCCCTCATCGAGCAGCGCATCCAGGGTCAGCAGCAGATTGAAATCGGGGGTGGTCATGGTCGTGCCCTCGCCGAGCCGGGTGTTAGGGGTAACCAACCTGATGGCGGTCGGTTGGATTCATCATACGCGAGAATCCGGCTCTTCATATGGCGTGCCGTGCAGCTATAAGTTGCAAGCCGTGCGTCTTCCGCCAGATACACGCTCTGACTAGCCTTGTCGGCATCATAGTTCGCCGGAGGTCATGCCCATGTCACATTCCATCACAATCCCGACGCCTTTTGCCCGCCGTGCTGGCCTGCTGGCGCTCGGTCTTGCCACCCTGTTGCCCATGCTGGCGGGGAGCATGGCCAACATGGTACTGCCCGCGTTGGAGCAGGTATTTGCCGTGCCCTTTGCCAGCGTGCAATGGGTACTGGTGGCCTATCTGCTGGGGATCACCTGCCTGACAGTGGTGGCTGGCAGGCTTGGGGACAGGTTTGGCCGGCGGCGTTTGCTGCTCTGGGGCATGGCGTTGTTTGCATTGGCGTCCCTGCTGTGCACCCTGGCTCCCACCATGGGTTGGCTGATCGCGGCGCGCGTCCTGCAGGGAGCCGGTGCTGCCTGCATGCTCTCTCTGGCGCTCGCCATGGTGGGGCAGCTGGTGCCACCAGAGCGGCGTGGCTGGGGCATGGGACTGCTCGGTACCCTGTCGGCCTGTGGCACAGCCCTTGGCCCCTCGTTCGGCGGCCTCTTGATCGGTGCGTTTGGCTGGCAGGCTCCCTTTCTGCTGCTGGTGCCCGTCAGCCTGCTGGCACTGGGGGCCGGCATGCTGGGTCTGCCACCTGAGGGCGCTTTGCCACAAAGAGAGAGGGTGAACCTGGCGAGTCTGTCGATGCTGGTGATGGCGCTGCTCTGCTACGGACTGGCGCTGACCTCGGGAGGGACTTTGGCGCTGGGGTTGTGGGCGGGGGTACTGCTTGTCACTGCACTGTTCATTCGCCGCGAGCGCCTCGACCCCTCTCCCCTGTTGCCACTGGTGCTGTTGGCCGAACCCCGGCTCAGGGGCGGCTTGCTCGCCAGTGCCCTGGTGGCCAGCGTCATGGTGGTGACACTGCTGATCGGCCCCTTTTACCTGCGCGGCGTGTTTGACCTCGATATGGCGACGGTCGGGCTCATGATCTCGGGGGGACCCCTGCTGGCAGCCTTGACGGGTATGCCTGCCGGCTGGCTGGTGGACAGGTTTGGCGTGCTATGGGTCGTTCGGTCGGGGTTGGCTGTCATGGTCATAGCAGCCCTTGGACTGGCAACCCTGACGGCGGGATATGGTCCGCTCGGCTATCTGTTGCCCATACTGCTGCTGACGGCCGGTTATGCATTGTTCCAGACCGCCAACAACAGTGCCGTGGTCGGTGGGGCGAGTGAGCAGGCACGGGGGGCAGTAGCGGGCTTGTTGACCCTGTCGCGCAATCTGGGTCAGCTGACGGGAGCAGCCGGGCTCGGTGGCCTGTTTGCCACTCTGGTGGGGACGCACAATCTGAGCATGGCCATGCCGACCGATCTGGTGTTCGGTACTCAGGTTACCTTTGCCCTGACCGGCCTGCTCACAGGGTTGGCGCTATGGCTGGTGGGGCGCAGACGAGAGGAGGCGCTGGCGGTGGTGTGAGGATCATGAGACACAAAAAAGACGCCTCCATAGTGGAGGCGTCCAGAATAGTCAGTGCGGTGCCGAGACTCGCTTACAGGATAAAGCGGCTCAGGTCCTCATCTTCAATCAACTTGCCGAGGTGAGCGTTGACGTAGTCGGTGTCGATCACGAAGGTCTCGCCGGACTTCTCGGAGGCATCGAAGGAGATGTCTTCCATCAGTCGCTCCATCACGGTATGCAGGCGACGGGCACCTATGTTCTCGGTGCGCTCGTTGACCTGCCAGGCCGCTTCGGCCAGACGGCGGATGCCATCCTTGGTGAACTCGATATTGACCCCTTCGGTGGCCATCAGCGCCTTGTACTGATCGGTCAGGGAGGCGTTCGGCTCGGTCAGGATGCGCTCGAAGTCATCTGTGGTCAGCGCGGTCAGCTCGACCCGGATCGGCAGACGACCCTGCAGCTCGGGGATGAGATCCGACGGGCGGGCGACCTGGAAGGCGCCGGAGGCGACGAACAGGATATGGTCTGTCTTGACCATGCCGTGCTTGGTGTTGACGGTACAGCCTTCCACCAGCGGCAACAGGTCGCGCTGTACCCCTTCACGGGAAACGTCCGGGCCGGAGCTCTCGCCGCGTTTGCAGATCTTGTCGATCTCGTCGAGGAAGACGATGCCATTGTTCTCGACCGCCGCTATGGCTTTTTGCTTCAGCTCTTCCGGGTTGACCAGACGAGCGGCTTCCTCTTCGATCAGCGCCTTCATGGCCTCTTTGACCTTGATCTTGCGCTTCTTCTTCTGGTTCTGGCCCAGGTTCTGGAACAGCCCCTGCAGCTGGTTGGCCATCTCTTCCATGCCCGGTGGTGTCATGATCTCGACACCCATCGGGGAGGCTGAGAGCTCCAGTTCGATCTCCTTGTCATCCAGCTGACCTTCCCGCAGTTTCTTGCGGAAGATCTGACGGGTGTTGGAGTTGTCGGCTTTCTCTTCCTCACCCCAGGTGTTGCGCGGGTTGGGCAGCAGGGCGTCGAGGATGCGCTCTTCGGCGGCCTCCTCGGCGCGGTATTTCATCTTCTCCATCTCGGTCTCGCGCACCAGCTTGATGGCGACATCGGTCAGATCGCGGATGATGCTGTCCACTTCCTTGCCCACATAGCCCACCTCGGTGAACTTGGTCGCTTCCACCTTGATGAAGGGCGCGTTGGCCAGCTTGGCCAGACGACGGGCGATCTCGGTCTTGCCGACACCGGTAGGGCCTATCATCAGGATGTTTTTCGGGGTCACTTCATGGCGCATCTCTTCACCGAGCTGCATCCGGCGCCAGCGGTTGCGCAGGGCAACGGCGACGGCGCGTTTGGCATCGGCCTGACCAATGATGTGTCGGTCCAGCTCGTGAACGATTTCTCTCGGGGTCATCTCGGACATGATGGCATTCCTGTATCCGGGGCGGGCAGGGCCTACCCCTTCGAAAATGGGTTACTTGGCTGGCTTATTTAGCTGAATAATCCAGCACTTCTATGGTGTGGTTGCCGTTGGTGAAGACGCAGATGTCGCCCGCAATCTTGAGGGACTTCTCGACTATGGTTTTGGCATCCAGCTCGGTGTTTTCCAGCAGGGCGATGGCCGCGGACTGGGCGAAGTTGCCGCCCGAGCCGATGGCGATGAGATCCTGCTCCGGCTGCACCACGTCACCGTTGCCGGTGATGATGAAGGATTTGTGTTCGTCAGCGACCGCCAGCAGGGCTTCGAGGCGGCGAAGGGCGCGATCGGTGCGCCAGTCTTTGGCCAGCGCCACGGCGGCGCGCTCCAGATTACCCTGATGGGCCTGCAGTTTGGCTTCGAAGCGTTCGAGCAGAGTGAAGGCATCGGCAGTACCGCCAGCGAAACCTGCCAGCACCTTGCCGTTATAGAGACGATGAACCTTGCGGGCATTGCCCTTCATGACTGTGTTGCCGAGGGATACCTGGCCATCACCACCGATCACGACCTGACCGTTGCGGCGAACTGAAACTATGGTAGTCACTTTACTTACCTCGCTTGAGCCGAATAACGGCCTGACTGTGCATGGCAAGAAAGATGGGGATGCCTGCCTGGCTTTTCAACCCTGGGGGAGTATCCGAAGCGGGTCGACCTCTATCGAGACTCGGTGGCGCAGAAAAGAGAAAGGGCCGGGTCTGTCGACCCGGCCCTTTCTCAAGGTTCCCCTGACAGGGTTCACCCCTTCTTGGGGATGCAACCGCTGATGCCAGCGCTTTGCAGCTTGCGGTTGGCCGCATCTGTGGCTGCCTTGCCGCTGAACGGACCCACCATCACCTTGTAGACGGCACCACCTGCCCCGTTGACAACTTGCAGGCTGGAGGAGAGCCCGGCGGTGAAGGCGATACGGGCCTTGAGCGATTCGGCAGAATCCTGCGAACGCAGGGCGGCGCACTGCATCATGTAGCGTCCGCTGTCGTCGCCCGCGGCTGCCGCAACTTGTGGTTTGGGCGCAGCGGCCCGCTCACGTTCCAGTTCTGCACGGATCTCCCGCTCCATCCGCTCCCGGTCCGCCTGACGATCGATCACCTGCTCCTGGGCGCTGGCCACAGGGGCGGGTTTGGCCGGTTGAACCGGTTGCGGCTTGTAGGGCTGCACCTGACCAATGGGCGTACCCGGTTGGGGGATGTCGGTCGGTACCGGCTGCGGCAGTTTCTCCGGCTGCAGGGTGAGCGTTTCCGCCGGTGGCGGCGGCAACACACCCGGCTGGGGAGGTGGCGCTATGACATCGACCTGCTTGTTTTCAAGCCGTTCGATATAGCTCCACTTCTCCTGGGGCAGACCATTGTTCTGCGTCTTGGGCTTGTTGGCCTTGACCTGTTCTTCAATGGTGGGGGCATCGCTGCCCTTGCCATTGATCATGTAAAGGAAGGCGCCGAAACCCGCCAGCAGCGCCCCGGCCAGCAGTGCCGGGATAACAGGAAAGCGGCGAGGTGCCGCTTTCTTGGTGTTACGACCACCGGCCCGTCTTCTCGGGCTGTTGCCGACGTAATCCCGGGTTGCCATCTATTACATGCGCTCCAGGGTATGAATGCCCAGCACGCCCAGACCCAGTTTCAGGACCTTGGCAGTGGCGGCGCACAGCAGCAGGCGGCTCTGGCGGGTGGCTTCATCGACGCCATCCTTGTTGATCGGACAGGCTTCGTAGAAGGTCATGAAGTTGCCTGACAGCTCATACAGATAGGTACAGAGCAGGTGCGGCATGCCTTTGTCGGCAACGCCGTTGACCGCGTCGGAGAACTGGATCAGCTTCTGGGCCAGCACCTCTTCCGCCTCTTCGTTCAGGGTCACGTTGCCAATAAGCGTGCTGGCATCGATGTTGGCTTTGCGGAAGATGGACTGGATGCGGGTGTAGGCATACTGCAGGTATGGCGCAGTGTTGCCTTCAAACGACAGCATCATGTCCCAGTCGAAGATGTAGTCTGTGGTGCGGTTCTTGGAGAGATCCGCATACTTGACCGCGCCCATGGCGATGGCGTTGACCACGTTGGCCTTCTCTTCTGCAGAGAGGTCGCTGTTGCGGCTCTCCAGCAGGGCGGCGGCGCGCTCTTCCGCTTCATTGAGCAGGTCAACCAGCTTGACGGTACCACCGGAGCGGGTCTTGTAGGGACGGCCATCCTTGCCCAGCATCATGCCGAAGGCGTGGTGCTCGAGGGGCACGGATTCCGGTACATAGCCCGCCTTGCGGGTGATGGTCCAGGCCTGCATCAGATGCTGGTGCTGACGAGAGTCGATGAAATACATGACCCGGTCGGCGCCCAGGGTTTCATAACGGTATTTGGCGCAGGCGATGTCGGTGGTGGTGTAGAGGAAACCTCCATCGCTCTTCTGGATGATGACGCCCATGGGCTCGCCATCCTTGTTCTTGAATTCGTCCAGGAAGACAACGGTGGCGCCTTCGCTCTCGACTGCCAGCCCTTTGGCTTTCAGGTCGGTGACGATTTGGGGCAGCATGTTGTTGTACATGGACTCGCCCATGATGTCCTTGTTGGTCAGGGAGACATTCAGGCGGTCGTAGTTGATCTGGTTCTGTTCCATGGTCATGTCGACCAGCTTCTTCCACATGGTGCGGCAGTACTCATCGCCACCTTGCAGCTTGACCACGTAGTTGCGCGCACGCTCGGCGAAGGCTTCGTCTTCGTCGTAGCAACGCTTGGCCTGGGTGTAGAAGGCTTCCAGATCCTTGAGCGCCATGTCGCTGGCGTGCTCGTTGGCCATCTTCTCCAGATAGGCGATCAGCATGCCGAACTGGGTACCCCAGTCACCAATGTGGTTGGCGCGCACAACGTTATGGCCGAGGAACTCCAGAGCACGAGCGGCCACATCACCGAGCACGGTAGAGCGGATGTGGTGCACAGCCATCTCTTTGGCGACGTTCGGCGCCGAGTAGTCCACCACCACGGTTTGCGGCGTCGGCAACTTCACGTTGGCGTTGGCGCTGGTCACCATGGCCTCGACCTGGCCGGCCAGCCAGCGCTGGTCGAAGAAGAAGTTGATGAAGCCGGGACCGGCGATCTCGACCTTGGCGATCAGATCCGAGGCGGGCAGGTTTTCAATGATGGCAGCGGCCAGCTCACGGGGATTCTTGCGGGCCGGTTTGGCCAGCAACATGGCCAGGTTGGTGGCCAGGTCACCGTGAGCCTTCTCCTTGCATCGGTCTACTTGCACCCGGGCTTCCAGGTCCGCCGGCAAGACGCCTGCTGACTTGAGATTGGCTACCGTTTGTTCAAGTAGATGATGAATATGCTCTTTCATAACTGACCACCAAGGTTGCGCGTCGAAAAATGACTGATATATAAGGGCGTGAATTTTACCCGCATCGGCCCGAGAAAACTATAGGGACGGCCCGCCAGAGTTGGTCGGACGGATATTTCACTGCATTTGCCACCACTATCCAGAATATTCACTGGGATAAGCGGTGCTTATCCATTTCTACTGCATATCGAATCGGGTTGTCCAGGCTATTTTCCCCTGATTGTTAAGGGTTTTTCTATTCCAACTGGCACTCAATGATCTGCTCTGGTGCGGCCGTCGTATCAAGAAGCATCTCCAACAGAGGAATATCCTGATGAAACTGGCGCTGTTTCCCCTCTCGGCTCACCTGCTGCCCGGTGGCATCATGCCGCTGCGTATCTTCGAGCCCAGATACCAGCGCATGATCGCCGAGGCGGGAGATCAGGGCTTTGTGCTCTGCATGCTCGACCCCCGTCAGCCCGATGCGCTGCGCAACATGTACCCCATCGCCACCCGGGTGCGAATAGTCGATTTCGATCAACTGCCGGACGGTCTGCTGGGCATTACAGTGCTCGGCATGGAACGGGTCAGGATCGTCGATCTGTGGCAGGAGTCCGACGGGCTGAGAGTCGGCGAGGTGGAACTGCTGCCGCTCTGGCAGACAGGACGGCTCAATGCCGACCAGCACTCCCTGGTCAGTGCATTGCAGGAGGTGTTCAACGACTACCCGGAGTATGCGGCTCTCTACCACAACCCCGACTGGGATGATGCCAGCTGGGTGGCCCAGCGCTGGCTGGAGGTGTTGCCCATTCCCGTGGAGCAGAAGCAGTGGCTGCTGGCGGCGGAGAACAACCTGCCCGCGCTTTCCCTGCTGAGCGGCCTGCTGGTTGCCACTCATTGAGCGCGAATGTGCGACCCAGGGGTGATCCTTTTTCCGCGTCAGGCGTAATGGTGATGACCACAACATTCAAGGTATGGCGCAATGGCATATACTGGCCAACCCCAATCGACTCTGCGCAGGATATCGCCCCCCATGGACAATCCAGATGGCGATCTGAAGTCTCTTCTCATTCGGGTGGCCGAACATGCCGACAAGGCCGCGTTTGCCACTCTGTTCACTCACTTTGCGCCGCGCATTCGCAGCTACGGTCTGCGTCACCTTGGCAGCGAGGCCAACGCCATGGAACTGGTACAGGAGACCATGCTGCTGGTGTGGCAGAAGGCTCGTCTCTACCATCCCGAGAAGGGGGCGCCGACCACCTGGATCTACACCGTCATGCGCAACCAGAGCTTCGACATGCTGCGCCGCCGCCGCGCCAGCAAGGAGGATCTCTGCGCCGAGGAGTTGTGGCCCATGCTGGAGTTCAGAGCGGAAGAGGAGCACCTGAGCGGTGGTGAGGATGCGGTGCTGACCCGCCAGATGGCGCACTATCTTGCCACCCTGCCGGAACCGCAACAGCAGGTGGTGCGCGGCATCTATCTGCAGGAGTTCTCCCAGCAGGAGCTGGCGGAGCGACTCGGCGTGCCTCTTGGCACCATCAAATCTCGCCTCAGACTGGCATTACAGAAATTGAAAGAGCAAGTGGAGCAAGGCCATGATTAAAACCCATCCGACTCACGCCATGTTGCGCGCCTTCGCTGCCGACGAGCTGCCCCTGCCGCTGGCCGTCGGTGTCTCTGCCCATTGTGAGCTCTGCCCCGAGTGTGCTGCCAGTCTGCGAGCCTGCGAAGAGGAACTGGCTCGCCAGTATCTGGAGTCGGCCGAGCAGCCAGCCGAGGTGAGCGAGCCCATGCCAGCCGCACTCGATGCCGTACTGGCCGGCATATTGCAGCAGCCAGTGGCCAGCCAGGCCGAGCTCGGCCAACCGGCGCCGTCTACCCCCGAATTGCAGGTAGCCGGCCATTCATACCGCCTGCCCCGGGCACTTGCCCGTCACCATGCCCCCAAGTGGCGCCACATCGGTGCCATTCGTCAGCACAGCTTGCCGCTGGACGAGATGGGGGCCCGCGCCAGTCTGCTTCACATCGAGGCCGGTGGTCGTATCCCCGAGCACACCCATCAGGGCTATGAGCTGACCCTGTTGCTGGCGGGCAACATGCAGGATGGTGACACCTGCTATCAGGCGGGGGACTTCATCTGGCGCGATGCCAGCCATGCCCACAGCCCGCATACACCGGATGGTTGCCTCTGCTACACGGTGCAGGATGCGCCGGTCCAGTTCACCAAGGGACTGTCGCGGCTGCTCAACGGCATCACCCATCGTCTCTATTGAGGTGGGGCAGCAATAGAAAAAGGGACCGAAAGGTCCCTTTTTCATTCGGCTATTTGCCTGTCATCAGGCAACAAACACCAGGTAGACGGCGAAGGCTACGATGAAGCGGTAGATGGCGAACGGGATGAAGTCGAGGCGACGGATCAGCGCCAGGAAGGTCTTGATGGCAATCATGGCGACCACGAAGGCAGTGATGAACCCCACCGCAAACATGGGAAAGTCGGCCATGGAGAGGAGGTCGCGGCTCTTGTAGAGATCCAGCCCGCTTGCCGCCACCATCATGGGCACCGCCAGAATGAAGGAGAACTCGGCCGCTGCCTGACGGCTGATCCCCATCAGCATGCCGCCGCTGATGGTGGCACCGGAGCGGGAGAAACCGGGCCAGAGCGCCAGACACTGGAACAGACCTATGCCGAACGCCTGCTTGTAGCTGATGTCATCCAGGGTCTCGGAGCGTACCGCCGGACGAAACTTCTCGGCGATGATCAGCAAGATGCCGCCGGCAACCAGGGCGTACATCACGGTTTCCGGTCCGAACAGGTTGGCCTTGATCCAGCTGTGAATCCCCAAGCCGATGATCACGGCGGGCAGCATGCCGAGGATGATGTGCGCCAGGGAGAGGGTGGCGTGATCCTGAGGTGGTTTCTGGCCAAAGTGGATGCCAATCAAGCCAAACAGGCGGCGCCAGAAGACGGCCACGACAGCGAGAATGGAGCCCATCTGGATCACCACTTCGAAGGTGGCGGCCTTGGGCCCTTCGAAGCCCAGCAGGTGGCCGACGATGATCATGTGGCCGGTCGAGGAAACGGGCAGAAACTCGGTCAGGCCCTCTACTATGCCCAGCACAAAGGCGACAAACAGGGCGTAAGACTCTGTCATGGTTCAGATCTCTTGGTTGATTGGTCCGGATAAGGTCAGCCCCGAGCTGGGTCGGGGTGGCCAATGATGGAGGAAAACCGGGCAGGCAACCAGAAAATATTGGGGTGCTGTGAGGGACTGTCGTCATACAGGGTTGCCAGATCCCACCCTGCCCCTCCCTTGTCAGGGGAGGGGGGCCCTCTCTCGGGGAAGGTGCCGCCGTCACGCTCCTCTTGTCCACGCCGATGCAGCAGTGGTTCCTCCCCCCTTGCAAGAGCGGCGGCGGGAGAGGGTCAGGCCAGGGTCGTCTCTATCTGCCGTTGCAACGGCTCATCCAGCGAGGGTAAGGCGAGGGCATCGACAGCGTTCACTATCTGCTCGGGGCTGCTGGCGCCAATCAGGGCGCAGCTCACCACGGGATCGCGCAGCACCCACTGCAGCGCCAGTTGTGACAGATCCTGTCCTCGCTGCTGCGCCAGGGTGTGCAGGGCCCGGATCCTGGCCAGCTTGTCCGGAGTGATCTGTTCCGGCTTGAGAAAGGGGCTACCGCTGGCGGCACGGGAATCCGCCGGTATGCCCGCCAGATAACGGTTGCTGAGCAGGCCGCCAGCCAGTGGCGAAAAGGCCACCACGCCAACGCCTTGCTCGCGGCAGACCGGCAGGGTTTCGGCCTCTATTTCCCGCTGGAACAGGGAGTATTTGAGCTGATTGACCAGGCAGGGGGTCCCGAGTTCGGCCAGCCGGTTCGCCGCCCGGGCGGCCAGTTCGGCCGGATAGTTGGAAAGGCCGACATAGAGCGCCTTGCCCTGACGCACCATGAGCGCCAGTGCCTGGCAGGTTTCCTCCAGCGGGGTGCGGGGATCCGGCCTGTGGTGATAGAAGATGTCCAGGTAGTCGAGTCCGAGCCGGCGCAGACTCTGGTGCAGGCTGGCAAACAGATACTTGGCGCTGCCGCCGTCGCCGTAGGGGCCGTCCCACATCACATAACCCGCCTTGCTGGCGATGATCAGCTCGTCTCTGTAAGGAGCCAGACTGCGTTTGAGCACGCCGCCGAAGCAGGTCTCGGCGGAGCCGGGGGGCGGCCCGTAGTTGTTGGCCAGATCGAAGTGGGTAATGCCCAGATCGAATGCCTGATGCACCATGGCTTTCACTCTGGCGGGATCGCTGCTCTCGCCGAAGTTGTGCCACAGCCCCAGCCCTATGCTGGGCAGGCGCAGGCCGTGGCGACCGGCGGGTCGATAGGGTTGGCGCTGGTAACGGTTGGGGGCGGCCAGGTAGTTGTCATCCATAAAGACTCCTGAATCGGCTCGATAACTGTCAGTGTGCTGTCATGCCCGGTGTCGTTGGCCAAAGCCCCCACCCTTGTCGGAAGAAAGGGCGCAAACAAAGCGTCTCGTTGTCAGAGGGGGTGTCAGCCGGTTCCTCCCCTGACAGAGGGGCGGTCGGGAGAATGACGCCACCAGCACCTGTTTTAGTCTGCGGGGATAAAACGGTAACGGGTCTGGTGATGATAGTGCTGGCCCGGCAGCAGCCAGGGATCACCGAGCGCTGGCCGGTTGGGACTGTCCGGCAGCTGCTGCGCTTCAAGGCAAAAGCCGTCGTAATCCTGATGGGGCTGACCGCTGCGGTTCGGCGTGTTGGCCAGCCAGTTGCCGGTGTAGAACTGCAACGAAGGCTGGTTGGTATAGACCTCCATCGTCAGCTGTTTATCCCCCGACACCACCTGCGCTGCTCGCCCCTGTTCAGGACCATTGAGGAGAAAAGCGTGATCGTACCCCTTGGCCTGCCGTTGCTGGGGGTGGCTCAGCCAATCCAGGCCTATGGGACGTGCAACCCGCAGATCGAAGGGACCTTCCACTGGCACAATGGTCAGCGGCAGGCCGCTGCCGTCGGTAGGCAGGAAGTAGTCGGCATTGAGACTGATGGCATGGTCGCGCACATCGCCGCCCTTGCTGTCCCCGTCCAGATTGAAATAGGCGTGGCTGGTGAGGCTGACTGGAGTGGGGGCATCTGTGCTGGCTCTGAACTCCACCACCAGGTCGTACTGTTCCAGTCGATACTCCATCGTCACCCGCAAGTTGCCGGGAAAGCCCTGATCCCCTGCCTTTGACAGCAGGACGAGTTTGACCCGATCCGATTCCTGTTCCTTGATCTGCCAGATCCTGTGATGAAACCCCTCCTGTCCACCGTGCAGGCAGTGAGGCGGCTGATTGGCATCCAGAGCCCAGTGCTGGCCATCACGTACCAGCTCTGCCCCGCCGATGCGGTTGGCAAAACGGCCCGCGACGGCGCCCAGCCACACCTGTTGTGCGGGATAGGCTTCATCGGCGCAGCCCAGCAGCACTTCACGCCTTGAGCCTGTGACTGGCAGGGTGAGGGAGGTGAGGGTGGCGCCAAAGTCGAGGCCGCGCAGGCGCAGCCCTTCTTCATTTTCCAGCTCGAATGGTGTCATGGCTTGCCTGCCCCTGTGGTGTGGGGGCGGCAGAGAGGGCTGCCGCTCTTCATCCTGTCATTACATCCATATGCACTCATAGCTTGCCTGCCCCGGCACTGGCGCGGCAGACATAGCTGTCGGCCTTGATGCCGAAGCGGGCCGGGTACTCGGCGTCGACGGCGGCAATCACCTCGGCGACCTGCGCCGGGCGCAGCAGGGCAACCACGCAGCCACCGAAGCCGCCACCTGTCATCCGTACACCGCCCTCGCGGCCAAGCCTGGCTTTGATGATCTCCACCAGACCGTCGATGGGGGGCACTGTGATTTCGAAGTCATCGCGCATGGCGGCGTGGGACTCGGCCATCAGTTGGCCGAGGCGTACCAGGTCGCCGGACTCCAGCGCATCGGCGGCGGCCAGAGTACGGGTGTTGTCGCCCACCACATGGCGGGCGCGGCGGTAACAGACCTCATCCAGCCCGGCTTTGCCTGCTTCCAGTGCAGCCAAGTCCAGATCCCGCAGTGCCTTGACCCCGTAGTGGCGGGCGGCGGTTTCACACTGCTGGCGGCGGGTGTTGTACTCGCTGTCCACCAGACCGCGGCGCACGTTGGAGTTGACGATCAGCACCGCCAGGTCGGATGGCATGGGGATGAGGCGGGTTTCGAGCGAGCGGCAGTCGAGCAGCAGGGCGTGATCCTGCTTGCCGCTGGCGGAGATCATTTGATCCATGATGCCGCAGTTGCAACCGACGAACTGGTTCTCCGCCTGCTGACCGTTGAGGGCAATCTCGGCCTGGCTGATGTGCAGCCCCTGCGCCTCCTTGAAAGCCTGGCCTATGGCCACTTCCAGCGAGGCGGACGATGAAAGGCCCGCCCCCTGCGGCACATTGCCCGAGACCACCAGATTGAGGCCGTGCAAGGCCTGGCCGCGCTCCTGCAGGTACTTCACCACACCGCGTACATAGTCGCTCCAGCGTTGGCTGGGGTGGTGCTCTATGGGCTGGTTCAGGTCGAACAGGTCGCGCTGGTTGTCGTAATCGGCGGCGATCACCTGCACCTGGCTGTCGTTGCGCAGGCCGATGGCGACGCAGGTCTCGTAGTCGATGGCGCAGGGCAGTACGAAACCGTCGTTGTAGTCGGTGTGCTCGCCGATGAGATTGACGCGGCCGGGGGCGCGCACCAGCAGGTCAGGTTGCTGTTCGAACTGCTCGACAAAAACGGCGCTGACGCGTTGGCTGGGGGTCATAGGGCCTCCTCATTGGCTGGGCTGGTGTGTTTGTAGTGGATTGGACTGAGTGCGCGCAGTCGTTCTGCCGCTTGTTCCGGCGTCAGATCGCGCTGGGTCTCTGCCAGCATCTCGAAGCCCACCATAAATTTGCGCACTGTGGCGGAGCGCAGCAGGGGCGGATAGAAGTGGGCGTGCAGTTGCCAGGCCTCGGGACAGTCTGAATGGGGCGGGGCGAAGTGCCAGCCCATGGAGTAGGGAAAGCTGCACTCGAACAGATTGTCGTAACGGCTGGTGAGCTCCTTGAGCGCCACCGCCAGATCCTGCTGCAGCTCGGGGGTGAGGCCGAGCAGGGAGGGCACATGGGTCTTGGGCAGCAGCAGGGTTTCAAACGGCCAGGCGGCCCAGAAAGGAACGACTGCCAGCCAGTGTGCTGTTTCCACTACGATGCGGCTGCGATCTGCCAGCTCCCGCTCCACGTAGTCGACCAGCAGCGGGCGGCCGTGCTCGGCCAGCCAGTCGCGCTGGTGTTGCTCTTCGCGGGCGATCTCGTTGGGCAGAAAGTCGCTGCCCCAGAGCTGGCCATGGGGATGGGGGTTGGAGCAGCCCATGACGGCGCCCTTGTTTTCAAACACCTGCACCCATTGCCACGGGCCCGACAGCTCGGCCACCTGTTCCATCCAGGTGGTGATCACTGCCTCTATGGCGGGCAGCGGCAGCTCGGGCAGTGTCTTGCCGTGATCCGGCGAGAAGCAGATGACCCGGCTGGTGCCGCGGGCGGCTTCCAGTTTCAACAGGGGATCCTGGTCGCCGCGGGTGGCCGGTGTGTCTTGCATCAGGGCGGCGAAGTCGTTGGTGAAGACGAAGGTGCCCTGATAGTCCGGGTTCTGGTCGCCGGTGACGCGCTGGTTGCCCGCGCAGAGGAAGCAATCCGGATCGTGGGACTGGCTCGGTGCCTGACTGACCTTCTCGACCTGGCCTTGCCAGGGGCGCTTGGCCCTGTGGGGGGAGACCAGCACATATTGACCGGTCAGCGGGTTGAAACGACGGTGGGGGTGATCAACAGGGTTGAACATCATCACTCCTCATTACCTGATGAAATGGATGGGGTGGCCGCTAACGGGGGCCTGGAAGAGAGGGCGAGCGGCGCTGTGCATGCTTACGCCTCGTACCCCTGTGGATTTCTGGATTGCCAGCGCCAACTGTCGGCGCACATGGTTGCGAGGTCACGGCTGGCACGCCAGCCCAGCTCGCGCGCGGCCTTGGCGGGATCGGCCCAGCACTCGGCGATGTCGCCAGGGCGTCTTGGTTCGATGCGGCAGGGTAGCGGTTGACCGGAAGCGGCTTCGAACGCTGCGACCATCTGCAGCACGCTCTGGCCCTGCCCCGTGCCCAGGTTGTAGATATGTACGCCGCCCTGACGGGCGCAATGTTGCAGCGCTTTGACATGTCCCTCGGCGACATCCATCACATGGATGTAATCGCGCACGCCAGTGCCATCTATGGTGGGGTAATCGTTCCCAAAGACAGATAGACAGTCACGACGACCGATGGCGACCTGGGTCAGAAAGGGCATCAGATTGTTGGGGATACCCTGGGGATCCTCCCCCATGGTGCCGGACTCGTGGGCCCCGACCGGGTTGAAGTAGCGCAGCAGCGTCATGCTCCAGTGCGGTTCGGCCCGGTGCAGATCCTCGAGGATCTCTTCGATGATCAGTTTTGATCGACCATAGGGATTGGTGGCGCTGCGGGGGAAGTCTTCCCGGATGGGCGTGCTGGCCGGATCGCCATAGACGGTGGCCGAGGAGCTGAAGACCAGGCTGTTGACCCCCGCGCGTTTCATCGCCTGCAACAGGGTGAGGGTGCCAGCGAGGTTGTTTTCATAGTATTCGAGGGGAAGGCGGGTCGATTCACCGACCGCCTTGAGGGCGGCAAAATGGATCACGGCGGCTATCTGCTGTTCGGCGAAGATGCGATCCAGCAGTGCCGGGTCACGTATGTCCCCCTGATAGAAGAGGGGGGCACACCCGCTGATGGCGGCGATGCGGGCCAGCACGCCCACCTTGCTGTTGCAGAGATTATCCACCACCACGGGTTCCATTCCCGCGGCCTGCAAAGCCAGACAGGTGTGGCTGCCAATATAGCCGCAGCCGCCGGTGACCAGTACTTTCATCCTCTTCTCCATGCTGAAAAAAGCCTGTGAAGGAGTTTAGCCGAGCCCCTGACGAGCAAACTGTGAACTGCTTAACAAAAGTGTGTAAACGATTACATTTGCATGAGTGGTCATAAATGACACTACTTGGCTTTTTCCCCTGTTATCACTGATGATGCCCGGTATAATGGCTTCGTCTTGAACTGTGAAATAAGTGAAAACAGCATGAGTACCATCAAGGATGTCGCCCGTTTGGCCAATGTATCTGTGGCAACGGTTTCACGGGTGATGAACAACTCACCCAAGGCCAGTGCCGCTTCTCGCGAGGTGGTACAAAAAGCCATGGCCGAGTTGGGCTATACCCCCAACGCCAACGCCCGAGCACTGGTCAGCAAGACCTGTGACACCATGGGCGTGCTGGTGGGTGACGTGGCAGATCCCTTCTTCGGTGCCCTGATCAAGGGGGTTGCTGCGGTGGCAGTGGAGCAGGGATTGCACCTGCTGATGGGTAATGGTTTTCACAGGGCGCAGCAAGAGCGCGAGTCCATCGATTTGCTGATCGGCAAGCGGTGCGAGGCGCTGGTGGTACACAGCAAGGCGTTGAGTGACGAGGAGTTGATCGATTATGCCCTGCGGGTGCCCGGCATGGTGCTGATCAATCGCGACATTCCTGCCTTGAAGGGGCGCTGCATCGCTCTCAATAATCGACAGGGGGCCGCCACTGCGACCCGGCATCTGCTGGAGCTGGGCCACCGGCATATCGCTTTTCTCAGCTCGGACCACGCCATCGAGGATGCTACCTTGCGGTTGCAGGGTTACCAGGATGCGCTGACCGAGGCTGGGCTGCGCGCCGATCCCGAGCTGGTCGAGAGCGGCATGCCCAACGAGGAGGGGGGGGAGCGCGCCATGCTCAACCTGCTGGCCAAAGGGCAGCCCATCACGGCCGTGGTTGCCTACAACGATGCCATGGCGGCGGGGGCCATCTCAGTGCTGGCTGACAACGGCCTCAAGGTGCCTGAGGAGGTCTCGGTGGTGGGCTTCGATGACATCATCTACGCCCGATACCTGAGGCCCAAGCTTTCCACCATGCGTTATCCCATCGAACTGATGGCGGCCCAGGCAGCCAAGCTGGCGTTGCAGCTGGCGGCGGGTGAAAGTGAAGCTGTGCAGAGCCGTATTTACACCCCGACGCTTATCAATCGTCACTCTGTGGCACCCGTTCGAGCCTGATCCCTCCTGTTTCCGTCAGTTTCCTGTCCCGGGTCGCCCTTTTTTCAGGTGGGCGATCCGGCGGCGCTCATTTTTACCTTCATTTAGCGATTTTTTACCCTGTTTTACTTAACACAATGAGTGTAATCGTTTACATCTGTGTGAGCGAGATCGCCGATCCCCAGGCAAAACTCCCCTACACTGCATAGGTTTTCAGCGTCGATGCAGGGAGAGAAAAAGATGCTCAGGGAGATAGTGGCCCGTCAGGATTGGCAGACCCAGGCGATTACATCGGTGAATCGTCTGGCGGCTCATACCCCCTTGTTCAGCTGGCGCAGTGAGGCGGATGCCCGTACCGCTCTCGCCTCACCGTCACGGTTGCTGCTGGATGGCGAATGGCGTTTCTCCTTCTTCGAGGCACCGGAGTTTGTACCTGAGCAGTGGCTAGAGCAGGATCTGGCGGATGCCTGTGCCATCTCTGTGCCCGGCAACTGGCAGCTGGATGCCGCCTATCCGGCGTCGCGTCCCGCCACTGACGGTCCCATCTACACCAATATCAAGTATCCCTTCCCCTGTAACCCGCCCCGGGTACCAGCAGACAATCCGACCGGCTGTTACTCCCGCGAGTTCGAGTTGCCCGCCGACTGGCTGGCCAGCGGCCAGACCCGCATCATCTTCGACGGGGTGGACAGCGCCTTCTACCTGTTCTGCAACGGCCGCTGGATCGGTTATTCCCAGGACAGCCGGCTGCCTGCCGAATTCGATCTGAGCCCATGCCTCAATGCCGGTCGCAACCGGTTGGCGGTGCTGGTGCTGCGCTGGTCTGATGGCTCCTATCTGGAAGATCAGGACATGTGGCGCCTCGGCGGGATTTTCCGTTCCGTCAGCCTGCTGCACAAACCCGAGCGCCATCTGATGGATGTGCGGCTGACACCCGTGCTGGATGCCTGTTATCGGGATGCTCGCCTCAAGGTGGAGTTGCAAGTCAATGAGGGCGCCGGGCTGGCGGTGGAGGCCAAGCTCTATTTCGGTGAGACGCTGATCGCCGACCGGCGCCAGCTGTTGGGCACAGGCGCCATCGACGAGAAGGGCGCTTACACAGACAGGGCCGAGCTATGGCTGGAGGTAGCGGCGCCGCACAAGTGGAGCGCCGAGACGCCCCAACTTTATCGACTGACCCTGACCCTGCTGGATGAACAGGGCGAGTCCATCGAGAGCGAGGCCCATGACGTGGGCTTCCGGGCGGTGGAGATCCGTGACGGTCTGCTGCGGGTCAATGGCCAGCCTCTGCTCATTCGCGGCGCCAATCGTCATGAACACGATCCCGCCTTGGGCCATGTGGTGACCCCTGCCGCCATGGAGCAGGATCTGCGGTTGATGAAACAACACAACTTCAACGCGGTGCGCTGCTCCCACTACCCCAATCATCCTGACTTTTATCGCCTGTGCGATCGGCTCGGTCTCTACGTGGTGGACGAGGCGAACCTGGAGACCCACGGCATGGTGCCCATGGGGCGACTGGCGCAGGATCCCGCCTGGAGTGGCGCGTTTCTGGAGCGGGTCACCCGCATGGTGGCGCGCGACTTCAACCACCCTTCCATCATCATCTGGTCACTGGGCAACGAATCCGGCTATGGCCCTGCCCACGACGCCATGTATGGCTGGCTCAAGCGCAGTGATCCGAGTCGCCCGGTCCAGTACGAAGGGGGCGGGGCAGACACGGCCGCTACCGACATCATCTGCCCCATGTATGCCCGTACCCATCAGGATCAACCCTTCCCGGCCGTGCCCAAGTGGGCGCTGGCCAAGTGGATCGGTCTGCCGGGCGAGACCCGGCCACTCATCCTGTGTGAATACGCCCATGCCATGGGTAACAGCCTGGGGGGCTTTGCCCACTATTGGCAGGCGTTTCGCGATCATCCCAGGCTGCAGGGCGGCTTCGTGTGGGATTGGGTGGATCAGGGGCTCGACAAGCAGACCGGCGATGGCCGCCACTATTGGGCTTACGGCGGTGACTTCGGCGACCAGCCCAACGATCGCCAGTTCTGCTGCAACGGCCTGCTGTTTCCGGACAGGACGCCCCATCCCGCCCTGTTCGAGGCAAAGCGGGCCCAGCAATTTTTCGAGCTGACATTGCTGAGCCAGCATCCCCTGGTGGTGGGGATCGACAGTGAATACCTGTTCCGTACCACGGATAACGAATTGCTGCGCTGGCGACTGTGCGAGAACGGCGTTGTCGTGCAGCAGGGGGAATGCCCACTCACACTCGCGCCTCGGGCCAGTGTGGCGCTGACCTTGCTGGATACGCTGCCAGCCTTTGCGGCAGGCTCCCTCGCCTGGCTGGATCTGGCCATAGTGCAACCCGCAGCTACGGCCTGGGCCGAGCCGGAGCATGAGGTGGCGCACCAGCAATTTATGCTGCCAACGCCTATGGCGATTCCGGCGGCGTTTAAACCCGCCGCGATAAGCGAGCAGCCGGATCACTGGCTTGTCTGCGCGGCTGGCTGCGAGTGGCAACTGGACAAAAGCAGTGGCCGCATCCGCAGTTGGCAGAAACATGGCCGCGAGCGGCTGCGGGGGGCCATTGCCGATCACTTCTATCGCGCGCCGCTGGACAACGACATAGGTACCAGCGAAGCGGATCACGCCGATCCCAACGCCTGGATTGCCCGTTGGGAAAGGGCAGGGCTCAACCATCTGCAGCATCGCTGTCTCGGGTTGGAGGTCAATGCTCATCAGGGCTGTGTGGTGGTCACTCACGGTTACTTCGTCAACGAGGCGCTCAAGCTGTCGACCCGCTGGCAGCACAGCTTTGGCGCCGATGGTGCCATGGGACTCACCATCAGGGTGGAGGTCGCCGCAGACATGCCATCACTGCCCCGCATCGGTGCCAGGCTCTGGCTGGATGGAGGAGTGAACCATGAGTTCAATGAGGTGAGCTGGCTGGGTCGCGGCCCCCATGAGAACTATCCGGATCGCCTGCTTGGCGCAGATCTCGGTTGCTGGCAGTTGCCTCTGACGGCTCTGCACACCCCTTATGTGTTCCCGACCGACAACGGACTGCGTTGTGATACGCGCCAACTGTTGCTGGGGGACCTGACGTTCGAAGGGCAGTTCCACTTCAGCGTCAGTCGCTACAGTCAGCAGCAGCTGACCCTGGCGCGCCATCAGACCGATCTGGTGGCGCAGGGAGGCCTGCACCTCTGTCTCGATGGTTTTCATATGGGGGTGGGTGGCGATGACTCCTGGAGCCAGAGCGTGCGACCGGAATATTGGTTGCAGCCAGGGAGCTACTATTGGAACTGTGTTCTACGCTGAATCTGACCTGCTCATAGGTAGCGAAAAGGCACGTTCAGGTCCCTACCACGCGGGGTTAACTTCAACATTATGATTTTTAATGAATTTATTGCTATGTAACAGAATGTAAACGTTTTCATTTTGTTGCCATGATCACAGACCGGTATACAACAAACTGATTACATTAGGCTGGCGCCAGTTCAATTGGTGTACAGCATTCCCTACAAAAACAGATAGAGAGATCGGAGCATAACAATGAAAAAAATCACGACAGTTGCCGCCGTACTGATGAGCCTGATGGCAGGGGCCACTGCCCATGCTGAAACCCGTTTGGGTGTGACCGTCTACAAGTACGACGACAACTTTATGGCTGTGGTACGCAAGGCCATCGAGAAGGAAGCAGCGGCAAACCCGGGTGTGGAGCTGCTGATGAATGACTCTCAGAATGACCAGTCCAAGCAGAACGATCAGATCGACGTGCTGCTGGCCAAGGGTGTGAAGGCCCTGGCGATCAACCTGGTTGACCCGGCGGCTGCCCCTGTCGTGATTGAGAAGGCCCGTGGCGAAGATATTCCGGTCGTCTTCTACAACAAGGAGCCGAGCACTGCCGATCTGGCCAGCTATGAGAAGGCTTACTACGTGGGTACCGACTCCAAGGAGTCAGGCATCATTCAGGGTCAGCTGATCGCCAAACACTGGAAAGCCCATCCCGAGTGGGATCTGAACAAGGATGGCGTCATCCAGTTCGTGCTGCTCAAGGGCGAGCCGGGCCACCCGGATGCCGAAGCCCGCACCTCCTACGTCGTCAAGACCCTGAACGATGGCGGTCTCAAGACGGAGCAGCTGCACATGGATACAGGTATGTGGGATACCGCCATGGCCAAGGACAAGATGGATGCCTGGATCTCCGGCCCCAACGCCAACAAGATTGAAGTGGTCATTGCCAACAATGACGGCATGGCAATGGGCGCCGTCGAGTCACTGAAAGCCCAAGGCAAGACCGCCATACCAGTATTCGGTGTGGATGCACTGCCCGAGGCGCTGGCCATGGTCAAGAGCGGTGCCATGGCGGGCACAGTGCTGAACGATGCAGCCAACCAGGCCAAGGCCACCTTCGAGCTGACCAAGAATCTGGCTGAAGGCAAGCCGGCCGGTGAAGGTACCCAGTGGACTATCGTCGACAAGGTCGTACGTGTTGCCTACGTGGGTGTGGATAAAGACAACCTGTCTCAATTCGAGTAACTCCCTCCTCCAGGGCAAGGGAGATCCCCTTGCCCTTTTTTCAACCAGATGTGATGGCTGATATGACAACACAGCAACAATCAGAATGGCTGTTGGAGATGATTGACGTCAGTAAAAGCTTTCCCGGCGTCAAGGCACTCGATAATGTCAATTTACGGGTCCGTCCTCATTCTGTGCATGCGTTGATGGGCGAGAACGGGGCAGGGAAATCCACGCTGCTCAAGTGCCTGTTCGGCATCTATGAAAAGGATCAGGGCAAGATTTTCTTCAAGGGGCAGGAGGTCAATTTCACCTCATCCAAAGAGGCGCTGGAAAATGGCGTCTCCATGGTGCATCAGGAGCTCAACCTGGTATTGCAGCGCACCGTGATGGACAACATGTGGCTAGGTCGCTATCCCACCAAGGGCTGGTTTGTCGACCATGGCAAGATGTATGACGATACCAAGCGCATCTTTGACGAGCTGGATATCGATATCGATCCCAAGGTCAAGGTAGGCACGCTCTCCGTGTCCCAGATGCAGATGATCGAGATCGCCAAGGCATTCTCCTATGACGCCAAGATCGTCATCATGGACGAGCCTACCTCCTCCCTGACCGAGAAAGAGGTAAACCACCTCTTCAAGATCATCAACAAGCTGAAAGAGAAGGGCTGCGGCATCGTCTATATCTCCCACAAGATGGAAGAGATCTTCCAGCTGTGTGACGAGATCACCATATTGCGGGATGGCCAGTGGGTGGCAACCCAGCCGCTCAAGGGCATGACCATGGATCAGATCATCGGCATGATGGTCGGTCGCGAGCTGACCCAGCGCTTCCCGGAAAAAACCAATCAGCCCAAAGAGGTGATCCTCGAGGTCGAACATCTGACGGCCAAAAACCAGCCCTCCATCCAGGACGTGACCTTCAACCTGCACAAGGGGGAGATCCTCGGCATCGCCGGGCTGGTGGGGGCCAAGCGCACCGACATAGTCGAAACCCTGTTCGGCATTCGCGATCACAGTGCGGGTGCCATCAAGCTGCACGGCAAGGTGGTGGCGAATCATACGGCGCACGAGGCCATCTTGAACGGTTTCGCCCTGGTGACGGAAGAGCGCCGCTCCACCGGTATCTATTCGCGCCTCGATATCGCCTTCAACTCCCTGATCGCCAACATGGACAGCTACAAGGGCTCCATGGGGCTGCTCAGCAACAACAAGATGAAGAGCGACACCCAGTGGGTCATCGACGCCATGCGGGTCAAGACGCCGACCCAGCAGACGCAGATTGGCTCTCTCTCCGGTGGCAACCAGCAGAAGGTCATTATCGGCCGCTGGTTGCTGACCCAGCCGGAGATCCTGATGCTGGATGAACCGACCCGCGGCATCGACGTGGGGGCCAAGTTCGAGATCTACCAGCTGATTCTGGAGCTGGCGAAGAAGGACAAGGGCATCATCATCATCTCGTCTGAAATGCCCGAGCTGCTCGGGATCACCGACCGCATCATGGTGATGAGCAATGGTCGGGTCGCCGGGATCGTCAACACCAAAGAAACTGACCAGAGCGAGATACTGCGCCTGGCATCTCTGTACCTCTAGAGACAGGAAGACATTTATGGAGTCGGCTAAAAATTTCAATCTGATGCAGGCGCTCAAGGAAAACGCCATCTACTTGGTGTTGCTGGTGCTGCTCATGGTCATAGTGATCCAGGAGCCATCCTTCCTGAGCCTCACCAACTTCAGCAATATCCTTACCCAGTCCTCGGTGCGGGTCATCATAGCGCTGGGGGTGGCGGGCATCATCATCACCCAGGGGACGGATCTCTCGGCCGGTCGTCAGGTCGGTCTGGCGGCGCTGATTGCGGCGACCATGTTGCAGGCGCTGACCAACGTCAACAAGGTGTTCCCTACGCTGGGTGAGGTGCCCATTCCCGTGGTGATCCTGCTGGTGTGTGCCGTGGGTGCGTTGATCGGGCTGGTTAACGGTCTGATCGTGGCCTATCTGAACGTAACCCCGTTCATTACCACCCTGGGCACCATGATCATCGTCTACGGCATCAACTCCCTCTACTTTGACTCCGTGGGTGCCTCGCCGGTGGCCGGTTTTGACCCCCGCTTCTCGAGTTTCGCACAGGGCTTTATCCGGATAGGAGGGTTCAAGCTTTCGTATCTCACCTTCTATGCGGCCATCGCCAGCGTCTTTGTCTGGGTGCTGTGGAACAAGACCCGCTTTGGCAAAAACATCTTCGCCATCGGTGGCAACCCCGAGGCGGCCAAGGTTTCCGGCGTCAATGTGGCGGTCAACCTGGTCATGATCTATGCCCTGGCCGGTGTCTTCTACGCCTTCGGCGGCATGCTGGAAGCGGGCCGTGTAGGCAGTGCCACCAACAACCTGGGCTTCATGTACGAGCTGGATGCCATCGCAGCCTGCGTGGTGGGTGGGGTTTCGTTCGCCGGTGGTGTGGGGACGGTTGCCGGCGTGATCACAGGGGTGCTTATCTTCACCCTGATCAACTATGGCCTGACCTATATTGGAGTCAGCCCTTACTGGCAGTTCATCATCAAGGGCGGCATCATCATACTGGCGGTGGCTCTGGACTCCATGAAGTACGCCAAGAAGAAATAACAATTGGCAGGGAGGGTTGGCAATGCCGGCCCTCCCTTCTGGAGGGAACCCATGCCATTCAAGGTCAAGATTTACCTCTTGCTGCTATTGGCCATTCTGGTCACCATCGGCACTGCCTGGTTCAGTGTGAATCACTTTATCAGTGGTTACATTCGTACCCAGTCCACACAGAACATCAATGAACAGATAGCGCTCGTCAAAGAGAAGCTGGCGGGAGACATCAATCAGAAAATCCTGCTGGCGGCCAACCTCAACTTCGGCGTGACCAACGTCAAAAAGACCCTGCAAGAGACCGGATTTCACAACATCGTCAAGGTGATCGGCGACATGGCGTTCGATGTGGGCGGTGTCATCAACGATGCGGCCAAGGTGGATGCACTGCGCAAGCTGATCCCCGAAGCCAACAACCAGATCACCATCAGCCCGTTACAACAGGTGGATGGCAAGCCGGTCATTACCATACTGGTGCCGCGCGGTGCCGATTCTGCCTACCTTTATTACCTCGACATGAGCGAGTTCAAGCATCTGCTGGAGAAAGTGAGCGGGGAAGGGCGCTACTTCTCCCTTGCTGACGGTCAGGGCAATGTGCTCTACAGCAGCAAGCCGCAGGGAGAGAGCGAGTCTCGCCCCAATCAGCTGGATATTCGTGGCAGCAGCTGGACGCTGACCGGTTATGTCGATCTCGACTATATCCGCGCCATGACTCAGGTACTCAACGGCAAGATTGTCATGGCCCTGCTGGCGGTGGCTGTACTGGTGCTGGTGCTGGCCATGCTGGCGCTCAACGTGGCCTATCGTCCCATCCTCTCGTTGCGGGATCTGGTGCTGGAGCTCTCTCGCGGCAGCGGCGACCTGACCCGCCGACTGGCGGTGACGAGCAAGGATGACCTAGGCCAGATCTCGGCCGGCATCAACCGCTTCATCGAGCGTCTGCAGGAGATGATGAGAGAGGTGCAGGGGGCGAGTGGCCAGCTCAATACCGGCATCGAAGGATTGGCCAATCAGACCGGTGCCGCTCAATCCTTGCTGGCGGATCATGTGCGCGAGACCGAACAGGTGGTGACGGCCATCAATGAGATGAGTCGCACTGCGGTTTCCGTCTCGGAGAGTGCCGCCAGCACGGCCCAGCTCACCGGTCAGAGCCAGCAGCTGGCGGATCAATCCCGTCAGGTAGTCGATCAGGCCATGGCCAGCGTGATGGCGCTGGTGGACGAGGTGGCGGCGACGGCGCGATCCATCGAAGCCATGCAGCAGGATGTGCAGCAGATTGGTTCAGTGCTTGGGGTAATTGGCAGCATTGCCGAGCAAACCAACCTGTTGGCGCTCAACGCTGCCATAGAGGCGGCTCGCGCCGGTGAACAGGGACGGGGTTTTGCGGTGGTGGCGGACGAGGTGCGTTCGCTGGCTGCCCGAACCCAGAAGAGCACGGCCGAAATCCAGACCATGCTGGCCAGCTTGCAGCGGGGAACCCAGACAGTGGTGGATGCCATGAGCAACACCAAGCAGAGTTGTCAGGGGGCGGCCGAGAACACCACCAAGGTCAACGAGTCGCTGGACTTGATGGCGGGCGAAGTGGTGGAGATCAACGATCTCATCAGCCACATTGCCACGGCTGCCGAGCAGCAGAGCGCGGTAGCGGAAGAGATCAATCGCAACATGAGTGCCATCGCCGAGGTGATCCGTCAGCTGACCAGCAACGGGGAAGAGACGGTGGCAAGCTCGGCGTCGATGCAGAAGACTTATGATCGGCTGAGAGAAATCGTGGGGCACTTCCGACTGGCGTAATAGCGGTATGGTGTGGCCGAGGTAAAAAAAAGCCAAAAAAGATGGGGGCGACTTGCGTCGCCCCCGATAGTCTTATCGCTCATATCCTTGAACGAAGTTGCTCCCTGCAATCCCTGACTATACCTCTTCCTTTAGGTTTCCCCTTCCCAATCCTTTGGGGTGTCCTTTAGCCATCATGGCCTGACGAGTCATCCGTTCCCGTCGCACTTTCTCCGTCCTGGGAGGTGTCCTTTACCACATCCTGTGGTGAGTCCATTTGCCCAACCCTGGCAGCCAATCTTCCTGACCGACTTCATTGCGTCCGTGCAGGAGTAACTATAAGGATTTCAGGAGGGACGACAACGGCAGTGTGAAAAACGTTTTTACCGATCTGGTTACGAAGGAAACCTTTATGGTTTTTTTGTTTTTAAAATCATTATGTTAATAATTTTTTGTTCAGGTTTTTCGATCCTGTCTTCCGACTATCGCGGGGTCTTTTCAGGCGCCTGGCTTACGCAGTCAATGGCGAATGTCTCACACTCTATTTAACTCGGGTTCAGGAAGTAGAGAGGGAGTCACTACAGGGGAGCAGGGGGATGAGAATGGCTGTCAATACGGTGAGATTCAGTTGTGCTCTTGCAGCCGCTCATAGATGGTTTGGCGCTCTTCCGGGCTAAGAGAGGAGAAGTAGTGGGTGAACAGGCGCAACAGCAAGGATTTGTTCATGCCGTCCTGCTGGGTCAGGTTGCCCAGCTCGTCGATGGCCGCCGTGCTCAGGGAGAAAGTTGCCTTTTTATAGCTGGGTTTCAGGTGTTCGCCACGCTCGATAAAGGCGAGCGCCGTCAGGGCTTCATCCCGATGCAGGCTCAGCTCAAGACTGACTACTTTGGGTTTGCCCTTGGCGTAGAAATCCGCATCCTCGATAAACTCGTCGATGGTGAATTTCTTCTGATGATGCAGATTGTGCTTCTTCTTCAGGTCGGCAAGGCCCATTTCACACCTCCAGCTCCAAAAACTCCTTGGCGATGGTCCGGATCTCTTCGGCCGACTTGCCATCTGGCTCGATCTCCATGACGGAGAGGCCCTTCTCTTCGCTGTCGTCATAGACGTTGCGGCTGTAGGTGATGGCGTTCAGTACATCGACCCCAAACGAGGAGCAGACCTCCTTGGCCTCCAGAATGCGTTTTACCTGGTTGGGCAGAGCAGGGCACTGGGTCAGTACAACGGCAGCCTTGAGGGTGGGATTGACCATCTTGCAGGTAGTGATGAGGTCTTCCATGTGCGGCAACGTCTTGAGATCGCGGCGCTTGGGTCTCAGCGGGATCAGGGCATGGGTGGCCACCGCCATGGTGGAGCGCAGAGCCCGGTTATCCTGACCACCGCAGTCGACGATGACGTAGTCGTAGCGGTTCTTCAGGCTGAGGAGGTCGTTGCGAATGTTGCCGTAGAGCTGCACGCAGCTGATCTGGGGGAGATCCGGGTTGTCATTGCGCTCCTGGATCCAGTCGGAGGTGGTGCGCTGGGGGTCACAATCGACCAATAATACTTCGCCATGAAACCGGGTTCTGAGGTCGACTGCCAGATTCTGAGCCAGGCAACTCTTGCCGCTCCCACCCTTCTCACCACCGACCAGCAGGATCATGACAGTCCCCTATCCCTATGAAAAATAGCTGCCTTGAGTATAGGAGGGGGTTGATGCATGACAAGCCAGGAGGAGCCGAGCTCCTCCTGGCTGTCACACTCAGTAGTGCTGACGACCTCCGTACCACTGACACACATACTCGGGGACCAGCATCTGGGGGGCCTTGTCCACATGGCAGACCACCATGGGGATGGCGGGGGCGCCTTGCGCGCTGACCAGGGACGGTGTTGCGGGCAGAACCAGGGCGGCAAGCAGAAACAGGGACTTGATCTTCATGACTATCTCCTTGGTGACAGAACAGGGCGTGATCCGGATCACTTTCTGAGTTAAGTCGAGTCGGCCTGTGACGCAAGGTTGCGAAATAAATTCAACTAATGAAAAAAGTTTGAAAAGAGGGTGTGGCAGGGGCGGTGAAAAATGCATGACCAAGATGCTGGTTTTGTGCATATCCATATAAAAGGTATGTCACTGACAGCTTGCGGCACAGGCCTGTGCTGGCGGGTCTGGCACAATGCCATGATCTGGGACAAGAAGAGGATTATTCAGCGGGCGATCTGGTTATGACTATTTATCTTGGTATCCCTCCCTTTAAAATCAGTGAAGAATTCATTTTTTTGAATATTAAATTCAATAGATTAAGAATTTCTCTTTATGTGAATGAAAAATAAGTGTTTTTGTTTTTGTTTGTTTTGCACCATCGAGATTTAAAATGAATGAAATAAGCTGAAATATGAAATTAAAGTGTAGGAAATTGCTTATTCAAGCGGTTCTCTTGAATGGGAGATTGTCAGTTCTGTTATGCTCGTCAAAGAATAAACTGTGGTTTTATTCAGTTCTGGCTGAATGTGATCAATGTCCAAGTTTGGCGTGATTTGCAGGTCTAACCTCGGTCTCGAAAGGCAAGGGCAGGATAGAACACAAGCTGAGTACCCTACATAAAGAATATCCCGCCTTAGCCACGAGCATGAATAGAAGGAATCTATTCAATCACTCGCAGGGACCACTGCTAGACGGAATATAATCATGAGCAAATTTTATGTAGGTTCTGAAGTTGGCCAATTGCGCCGCGTCATGCTGCACCGCCCCAACCTCAGTCTGAAGCGTCTGACCCCCTCCAACTGCCAGGATCTGCTGTTCGACGATGTCCTGTCAGTTGAGCGTGCCGGTCAGGAGCACGACAAATTCGCTCAGGTACTGCGCGATCAGAATGTCGAAGTTTTCCTGCTGACCAACCTGTTGGCTGAAACCCTGGATGTGCCGGAAGCCAAAACCTGGCTGTTGCAACATCAGGTCTCCGATTATCGTCTCGGCTCTTCTCTTGCCAATGACGTGCGTTGCTTCCTGGCGGACATGCCGCACCGTGAGCTGGCCCGCATCCTCTCCGGCGGCCTGACCTACTCAGAGATGCCTTACAGTGGCGTCAACATGGTCGTCGGCATGCACGCTCCGACCGATTTCATCATTGAACCTCTGCCGAACCATCTCTTTACCCGTGACACCTCCTGCTGGGTCTACGGTGGTGTCTCCATCAACCCCATGGCCAAGGCCGCCCGTCGCCGTGAAACCAACCATGTGAAGGCCATCTACCGCTGGCACCCGCAGTTTGCCGGTCAGGACTTCATCAAGTACTTCGGTGATGAGGATCATGACTATGACAACTCCACCATCGAAGGGGGAGATGTGCTGGTAATCGGTCGTGGCTCCGTGCTCATCGGCATGTCCGAGCGCACCACGCCGCAAGGGGTCGAGCACCTGGCTCGTAGCCTGTTCAAACACGGTCAGGCCAAACAGGTCATCGCCATGCAACTGCCGAAACACCGCAGCTGCATGCACCTGGATACCGTCATGACCCACATGGATATAGATACCTTCTCCGTCTATCCGGAAGTCATCCGCAAGGACGTGAACTGCTGGAGCCTGACTCCGGGCGGTGCCACCGGCATGAACATCAAGGAAGAGGGTTACTTTGTTTCCGCCATTGAAAAAGCGCTGGGCGTGGATCAGCTCAAGCTCATCACCACGGGTGGTGACAGCTTCGAAGCCGAACGCGAACAGTGGAACGATGCCAACAACGTGCTGACAGTGCGTCCTGGCGTGGTGGTGGGGTATGAGCGCAACACCTACACCAACGAGAAATATGACAAGGCCGGCATCACAGTGCTCTCCATTCCGGGTGAAGAACTGGGTCGTGGCCGCGGCGGCGCCCGCTGCATGAGCTGCCCGATGGAACGTGACGGCATCTGACAAGACGGCGTGGCGCCGGCAGAGGTTGGCGCCACACATACCAAGACTCGAGATCAACACTCATGAAAAAACCAACTGTCGTCGTCGCCCTGGGTGGCAATGCCTTGCTCCGTCGTGGCGAGCCCCTTGAAGCGGATATCCAGCGCAAGAATATCGCCACCGCCGCCAAGACCATCGCCCTGATAGCTCAGGAGTACAACGTGGTGCTGGTGCACGGCAACGGCCCGCAAGTCGGTCTGCTGGCCCTGCAAAACAGCGCCTATACCAAGGTGTCTCCCTATCCTCTGGATGTGCTGGGCGCCGAGTCCCAGGGCATGATCGGCTACATGCTGATCCAGGAGCTCAAAAACCTGATGCCGAGCCGCAACGTGACCGCGCTGCTGACTCAGGTGCAGGTTGACCCCAAGGATCCGGCATTTGCCAATCCGACCAAGTTTATCGGCCCCGTCTATGAGGAAGCGGAAGCCCGCGCCCTGGCTGAAGAGAAGCGCTGGGTCGTCAAGGCTGACGGCAAGTTCTTCCGCCGCGTGGTGCCGTCACCGCTGCCCCAGCGCATCGTCGAAGGCGATGCCATCGAAACCCTGATTGCACAAGGACACCTCATCATCTGCACCGGTGGTGGTGGCATTCCCGTGACCTGGGATGGCAAGTGCCTGACCGGTATCGAAGCCGTCATCGACAAGGACATGTCTGCCGCCTATCTGGCCAAGCAGATCAAGGCCGACGCCCTGCTGATCCTGACCGACGCGGATGCCGTCTACCTGGATTGGGGCAAGCCGACCCAGCATCCGCTGCGAGTCACCAGCCCGGATGAACTGGCTGGCGTCAAGTTCGATGCCGGTTCCATGGGACCCAAGGTTGAGGCGTCCTGTGAATTTGTCAAAGCGACCGGCGGCATGGTCGGGATCGGCTCGCTGGAGGATGGTCTGGCCATCCTCAAGGGAGAGGCGGGTACCAATATCATCGCCACTCGCACCGTGGGTGTGTAGCCAATAGTGCACCCGAATGTGACTCGAACAAATTTGAACTGTGAATGCGTAGCCAACACTACTGCCTATTTGGTCTGAACAAATATAGAGAGAGAACTCATCATGGCTTTTAATCTGCGTAACCGTAACTTCCTGAAACTGCTGGACTTCACCCCACGCGAAATCCAATACATGATCGACTTGGCCATCGACCTGAAAAAAGCCAAATACGGTGGCTATGAGCGCAAACACCTGACCGGCAAGAACATCGCTCTGATTTTCGAGAAGACTTCCACCCGTACCCGCTGTGCGTTTGAAGTGGCGGCTTTCGACCAAGGCGCGCAAGTCTCTTACCTCGGCCCAAGCGGTTCCCAGATTGGTCACAAGGAGTCCATGAAGGACACCGCCCGTGTGCTGGGCCGCATGTATGACGGCATCGAATACCGCGGCTACGGCCAAGAGATAGTGGAAGAGCTGGGCGCCCATGCCGGTGTCCCGGTCTGGAACGGCCTGACCAACGAATTCCACCCGACCCAGATCCTGGCCGACTTCATGACCATGCTGGAGCACGGCAAGGGCAAGCGTCTGGATCAAATCAAGTTCGCCTACCTGGGGGATGCCCGCAACAACATGGGCAACTCCCTGATGGTCGGTGCCGCCAAGATGGGCATGGATATTCGCCTGGTCGCTCCGAAAGCCTTCTGGCCGGAAGAGGATCTGGTTGCCAAGTGCCGCCTGATCGCCGAAGAGACAGGCGCTCGCATCACCCTGACCGAAGATGTGAAAGAGGGTGTGCTGGGCACCGACTTCCTCTACACCGACGTCTGGGTATCCATGGGTGAAGCAAAAGAAGCCTGGGATCAAAGGGTGAAACTGATGACCCCGTATCAGATCAACATGGACGTCATCAACGCCACCAAGAACCCGGATGTGAAGTTCATGCACTGCCTGCCGGCGTTCCACAACGATGAAACCACCATGGGCAAGGAAGTGGCTGACAAATATGGGATGAAAGGTCTGGAAGTGACCGAGGACGTGTTCGAGTCAGAGCACAGCATCGTGTTTGACGAGGCCGAAAACCGGATGCACACCATCAAGGCAGTGATGGTTGCTACGCTGGGCGACTAAGGTCGCAGTAGTGGTGCCGGGGGGCAACCCCCGGCTTTTCGACCATGTGACAGCGGCATAATACCTCTAACCCTACAACCCGCAGCTTGCATGGATACCACACCACAGAAGGAAGCTGGACCATGACCAAATTCAAGTTCCCGTCAGCCTACACGATACTGTTTGTGCTGATCGCCTTGGTGGCCGCCCTGAGCTGGGTAGTGCCAGCCGGCAAATACGACATGATCATGAACGACGCCCTCGGCAAGGAAGTGCCGGTGGCCGGAACCTACAAGCTGGTAGAGGGGAATCCCCAGGGGATAGTCGACGTGCTGCTGGCACCTATCGATGGTCTCTACAACCACGACACTTATGAGGCAGGCGCCATTGACGTCTCCCTCTTTATCCTGATCATCGGTGGTTTTCTTGGCATTGTGACCAAGACGGGTGCCATCGATGCCGGTATCGAACGGGTCACCGATCGGCTGCGTGGCCGTGAAGAGTGGATGATCCCGATCCTGATGGCGCTGTTCGCCGCAGGGGGCACCATCTACGGCATGGCCGAAGAGTCGCTGCCCTTCTACACCTTGCTGGTGCCCGTGATGATGGCCGCCCGCTTCGACCCGGTAGTAGCCGCAGCGACCGTATTGCTGGGTGCCGGTATCGGTACTCTGGGTTCTACCATCAACCCGTTCGCCACCGTCATTGCCGCCAACGCGGCGGGCATCTCCTTCACCGACGGCATCTGGCTGCGCGTCGCCATGCTGGTGGCCGGCTGGTTGCTGTGCGTGGCTTATGTGATGCGTTACGCCAAGATGGTGCGCAACGACCCCAGCAAATCCCTGGTGGCTGACAAGTGGGAAGAGAACCGTGCCCATTTCCTTGGTAACAAGAGCGACCAAATGCTGGAGTTCACTCTGACTCGCAAGATAGTGCTGGGTATCTTCGTCGCCGCCTTCGCCGTGATGATTTACGGTGTGGCCGTGCTCGGCTGGTGGATGGCGCAGATCTCCGGCGTCTTCCTGGCCGCCGCCATCATAGTCGGTGTCATCTCCCGCATGAGCGAAGAGGAGCTGACCACCAACTTCATCGACGGTGCCCGCGACTTGCTCGGTGTGGCCCTGATCATAGGTATCGCTCGCGGTATCGTGGTGGTGATGGACAACGGCATGATCACTCACACCATTTTGCACAGCGCAGAAGGGATAGTGACCGGTCTCTCCACAGTGGTGTTCATCAACGTCATGTTCGTGCTGGAAGTGGTGCTCTCCTTCCTGGTGCCGTCCTCCTCCGGTCTGGCCGTGCTGACCATGCCTATCATGGCGCCGCTGGCCGACTTCGCCAACGTGGGTCGCGAGCTGGTGGTGACCGCTTATCAGTCTGCCTCCGGTCTGGTGAACCTGGTGACCCCGACCTCCGCCGTCGTCATGGGCGGTCTGGCCATCGCCAAGGTGCCTTATGTGCGCTGGCTGAAGTGGGTGGCGCCGCTGCTCGGTATCCTGACAGTGCTTATCGTGGTCTGCCTGAGTCTGGGCGCAGTGCTCTCATGACACCGATGACATGCAATATGAAACGGGAGCCTGTGGCTCCCGTTTTTTATGGCTGGATAACGTGGATGACCATTTTCCTTAGCACAATTAGGGAGACGTGGGGGAAAACGGCAGGAGCGGGTGATGATACGAGCGGCGCTCAGGCAACAAAAAGGCGACCCCAGGGTCGCCTTGCTGCATTCAGGGGAGGAGCTCAGCGGGCCTGCTCCAGGGTGCGCACCACGGCGGCGTGGGCCTGACGGGTACGGCTGATATGGCGCGGGGCGACCAGCACAACATCGTTGCCGGCGACGGCGCCCATGATCTCGGGATTGGCGTTGCGATCCAGCAGGCGGGCCACTACGGTGGCGGCGCCCGGTGTGGTGTGGATCAGCACCATCTGCTGGTTGTGCACCACTTCTCGCACCATGTCGTGAATGGAGCGGGTGCTGCCGGCGGGTTCCAGCTGGTCGTCCACCAGGGTGTAGACCTTCTTGCCGTTGGCATTCTGGGCCTTGGCCACGCCGAGACGACGCAACAGACGGGAGATGGTGGACTGGCTGATGTCGGCAAAGCCGCGCATCGACAGCTCGCGGCGGATCTCTTCCTGGGTGCTGTAGCAGTGCTGGCCGATGATCTGGCGACAGGCATCCAGCTGGGCCAGATCGGGCTCTTGTTCAACGGGACGACTGAGGGTTTTGACCACGGCGATTTCCTTTGACTGTGACCGGAGGCTATCGCTCGATATCTGCCATCAATGCTTTTTTATAGCTAAAAATTCTGATGGTAAGACGTGAGGCAGGGAATCAACGATGTTTAGCCTTTATAGGATGGCAAATTATAGCTAAACGGAGAATCTGTGATGTGACAGGGGTCAAAAATGGGCCCATTGGGGCCCACTTGGATATCAGTAACGTTCGCTGACGATGTCCTGGGTGAAGGACTTCTCGCAGTATTTGCACTTCATGCGTACTACGCCCTTCACCTCGCGCACCCGGAAGTAGCTGTCGACCGGCTCGTTGTGGGAGATGCAGTTGGAGTTGGGGCAGTGGAACACACCGGTGATGAACTCAGGCAGTTCCAGCTGATGCTTCTTCACCACGGCGAAGTCTTCGATGATGTTGACGGTCGCCTTGGGGGCGAACAGGGCCAGCTGGTTGGCCTGTTCCGCGGTCAGGCGGGTGTTCTCTATCTTGATGAGATCCTTTTTGCCCAGCGCACCGGATTTGAGGTTGAAACCGACGGTGATCCGCTCCTGAGTCTCGATCAGCTGGAACAGCTTGAGGATCTTGATGCCCTGGCCGGCGGGGACGTGGTCGATGACGGAGCCGTGACGGATGGCTTCGACTTGCAGTTGATTCTTCTCGGACATGATGTTCCCCTTTTCCCTTAGACGGTTTCGTTCAGTACCAGAGCCAGCAGTGCCTGGCGCGCGTAGACCCCGTTTTCCGCCTGCTGGAAGTAGTAGGCGTGGGGCGTTTTGTCGACCGCCACATCGATCTCGTCGACGCGGGGCAGGGGGTGCAGGATCTTCATGGTGGGCTTGGCCCCTTCCAGGGTCGCCAGCTCCAGCACGAATTTGGCGGCCATGTGCTTGTATTCGGTCTCGTCGAAGCGCTCTTTCTGCACCCGGGTCATGTAGAGGATGTCGAGCTCCGGCATCACCTCTTCCATGGTTTCGTGCACGCTGAACCGTATGCCCTTCTCTTCCAGCTCTTCGCAGATGTAGTCCGGCATCGCCAGCGCTTCCGGGGAGATGAAGAAGAAGCGGCAGTTGAACAGGCTCAGGGCCTGGGCCAGGGAGTGGACGGTGCGGCCGTATTTCAGGTCACCCACGAAGGCCACGTTGAGGCCATCGAGCTTGCCTTGTGTCTCATGGATGGAGAAGAGGTCGAGCAGGGTCTGGGTCGGATGCTGGTTGGAACCGTCACCACCGTTGATGACAGGCACCCGGGAGAACTCGGAGGCGAGACGGGCGGCGCCCTCTTTCGGGTGACGCATCACTACGGCATCCGAGTAGGAGCCGATGATCTTGATGGAGTCGGCCAGGGTCTCGCCCTTCTTGGCACTGGTGTTGCCGCCGTCGGCGAAGCCGATGATGTTGCCACCCAGGCGCTGGACCGCGGTCTCGAACGAGAGACGGGTGCGGGTAGACGCTTCGAAGAAGCAGCTGGCAATCAGCTTGTCTTTCAACAGGCGGGTGTCGGGCTCGGCCTTCAACCGCTGTGCGGTTGCGACCACCAGTTCCATATCGGGCCGGGTCAGGTCCGAAATGGAGATGACATGTTTCTTATAGAGTGGATTGGTCATCGTCTGCATTCCCTTTGACATCAATGAAGGTTTTTCGGGCACAAAAAAAAGCCCCTGAAACAGGGGCCTTTTTTAAAAACAACTGGGGATCTGTGGGGCGGGAACCGGAAACAACGGGGCCGCTCTGGTGCGCACCACCCGTCTGCAAGGCTGTTTTCCGAATCAAAAACTGCATCGTCTTGTCCCGACCTTTTTCAAAACCGGACAGATTATAGGGCCGGTTTTTGAATTGTCAAAAATTTATTTCAAAGGCAGGATTTGTGCGGGAAAACGTTTAAGTGCCGTGAACGGGTCGGCAAACCCACACGCTGTGTTCTGTTTGCAGGGGCTGTTGATCTTCGGCCATGGAACGCAAATAGGCGAGTCTGTGATGTCCTTCCAGCAGGCAATAGGGTTGCGGCAGCGGCTGTCCATCCGGGTAGCGGCTATCCGGCGCGGGGGCCAGCACTATGATGGGTTCGGACCAGGTGCCCTGGTTCAGCATGTAGTCGCCGAGCCAGGATCTACGTACGTAGCGGTTGTGGCGCAGCATCTCGCCCCAGCGCTCGATCACCTCCATATGACGGGAGCCGATCTGGGCGATGATCCGCTCGGTGGGCCACTGCTCGTACTCGAACTGGTGACGGGCGAGATCGATAAAGCTCCAGTTGGACTCAAAACCGCGCCAATGACGATAAATCCATTGAGAAAGCACGCTGTGGGGAATGAAGGGGACCTGCGGGGCAACCCGGTCGAGATAGTCGGGCAGGGACTCCGTCTTGCGTTCATCCCTGAAGTTGAGCGGCGCCAGTTGTTGGAGCAATCGGTAATTGAGCATGAACAGCCTCCCGGAACCAATCTTCACCCTACCCCCATTTATGCGGCTTTCCTACCCTGACAAGGCTGTAAATACAGCAAGTTACCCAGTGATGCTGCGCAAATTACTGCTAGTTGCTCGTCATTTGTGCAATCGCATCGAAAGTGAGAAAAAAGCCTTTACCTTTGAACCCGGCTTTGTATAATTCGCCTCGTTTGTTGCAGGGGCGTAGTTCCAATTGGTAGAACAGCGGTCTCCAAAACCGATGGTTGCGGGTTCGAGTCCTGCCGCCCCTGCCATTTTCAGAAAAGCCAGCTCATTGAGCTGGCTTTTCGCATTTCTGCGTTCCCGGTTTTGTTCCCCTGGTTCCCTCTATCTTCCCTGTGTTGCGGCCGTTTCGCGGCAGTTGTCTCGCTTCACATTCAACGCCTGCCTTGACCGCTAGTCGCTATTGCACCAATCCGCCCTGTCGTTTCTGGCAATCGTGCTTCATGGCTCCCTGTGCTACACAAGACGGGCGGTGCCATTGCGCCTTGATGGCACTCAGATAGCCAATGCTCAAGCCGTGGATTGTGGGCGTGAACATCACTTGCGGAGATAGACTCATGAACGAGGCAGTTGAAACCCGACTGAACAAGTCTCGCCCCGGCGGCTGGGTACCCCGGGACAGTGCCCATATAGCGCGCTGGATCCGGCGGATGAAGCACTATGTCGCCAACCAGCCGGGTGAGCTGGTGCCCCCCATCGCCGAGCTGCGGGATCTGGTCAATGCCGATCCCTGGTTGCACTCCCAGGCAGAAGCCATGTTCAAGGAGGCCTGGCGTCACAAGCATCTGACCCCGCTCGGCCAGGTCGAGGTGCGATCCTTCGAGGAGTTTCTGGGGTTGCTCAACGGCATCATGACCACGGCACCCGAGGCATATCAGGATATTCCGACGCACGAACCCTCCGGCCTTATCGGTTTTCCCATCAATGCCCTGCTCGACTGGCCCATGGCGACCCAATCCGGTTATCACTTCTTTGCCAACGCCCTGATCAATCAGCAGTTCAAGAAAATCCTCGATTACTGGGCGCAGTTTCTGCAAAGCCCGGCTTCGCGCTATGTGCTGAATGAGCCGGTCAGCAGGCTGGATAAAGAGACTCTGGTGGTGCCCTGGCTCGGCAAGGCGGCCAAGAGCGAGATGGTCAAGGTGGCCTGCGGGGCCCTGGGGGAAGGGACAAATCCGACACCTGGCAGCTTTGAGCAGATTTTCCAATGTGACCCGTCGGCCGAGTATCACGGTTTCAGTTGCTGGGATGACTTTTTCACCCGCACCTTCCGTCCCGATGTGCGACCCGTTTCGGCACCTGAGGATGACAACGTCATCGTCAATGCCTGCGAATCGGCGCCGCTGCAGGTGAAGAAAGGGGTGAGCCGCAGCGATCAGTTCTGGCTCAAGGGACAGCCCTATTCGCTGGACAATATGCTCGATTTCGACGATCTGGCGCCCCGCTTCGATGGCGGCACCGTGTATCAGGCCTTCCTCAGTGCGCTCAGCTATCACCGTTGGCACAGCCCGGTGAGCGGCACCATCCGCAAGGTGCGCGTGGTCAACGGCACCTACTATCTGGAGAACCAGTTCGAGGGCTTTGTTGACCCGCAGGGGGCGGATCCCAGCGCGCCCAACAACTCGCAGCCTTTCCTTACCTCGGTGGCAACCCGGGCGCTGATCTTCATCGAAGCAGACAACCCCAAAATCGGGCTGATGTGCGTGGTGCCTGTGGGCATGGCTGAGGTGTCGAGCTGCGATGTTATCGTGAGGGCGGGGGACAGGGTGAAGAAGGGGGATCCGCTCGGCATGTTCCACTTCGGCGGCTCGACCCACTGTCTGGTGTTCCGCCCAGGGGTCAAGCTGGAGTTCGAGTTTTACGGTCAAACCCCGAGCCTGGATGCTGGCAATATGCGGCTGAATACCGCCATCGCCCGGGTGCGCTAGGTAGGCGCGTGTGACGGGATACAAGACGGGCCGCCTCTCAAGGCGGCCTTTTTACATTGGTTGGGGTTGCACCGACAGTGGATCAAGAGGGAAAGGATGAGTGCCGGATGGAAAGGAGCGTTGCCAGGGGGGATGGCTACTGATGCATTTAAAATCAAGGGATTGGTATTCATGGAACAGGATTTTCAGTCGATATAGTCCACACAAGGTGTGCAGCTTTGTTTGACGCCATTGAGACAGCCATAAGGATATCCCATGAATCTCTCCCTTCGCGGCAAGTTGTTGGCCACCAGTCTTGGCGTGGTCCTGATCACGGTTTGCCTGCTGGGCATGACCGCCTTCTATACCCTGAAAAACCAGACCCTGAGCGCCATCGACAGCGAGGCGCGCAACTATGCCAGCGCCTACGCCGAGGGGATCGGGAAATGGATGCAGGACAGGCGTGAGAGCCTGACCGCCCAGGTCAATGTCATCGCCAACCACCCGACGTCCGAGCTGGTGCCTCATCTGCAGCAGACCTTGCGCTCCGGCGGCTTCGGGCTGGCCTACTACGGCTCGGAGGAGGGGGTGATGACCCGCAACGATCCCTCCCTCAACAAGGGTGACTATGACCCGCGTGCGCGGCCCTGGTATCAGGATGCGGTCAAGGCGGGCAAGCTCATCATCACGGAACCTTATGTCAGCGTGACCATGCAGCAGCTGGTGGTGACCCTGGCCGAGCCCGTGATGCAGCAGGGCCGACTGGCCGGTGTGGTCGGTGCCAACCTGGCGCTGGAACAGCTCATCAAGGATGTGCTGGCGATGCGGGTGCAGGGGGATGGCTACGCCATGCTGCTGGACAAGAGCGGCCTCATCGTCGCTCACCCGAACAAGGATCTGGCGCTCAAGAAGAGCCAGGACTTGGCGCCTGAGCTCGATGCCAACCGCTTGGTGGGCATGAGTCAGCAGGGCGGCCTGCAGGCGGTGCAGATCGGCGGACGCGACACCAAGATGCTGGTGTTGCCGATCCCCAACACCGACTGGCTGCTGGCCATGGTGATGCATGAGGATGTGCTGATGGCGCCGTTGCAGAGCCTGCTGTTGCAGTTGTCACTCATCAGTGCGGGTCTGATCCTGGTGTTCGGCCTGGTGCTGACCAGCACCTTCAAGTACCTGTTCCAGGATCTGGGCCGGGTGGCAGGGGCGTTGCACGATATCGCCCACGGCGAGGGGGACCTTACAGTCCACATCAACACCCGCAGCAAGGATGAAGTGGGCCAGCTGGCCGAGAGCTTCAACCAGTTTGTGGCCCGCCTGCACGGCATCGTCAGCCGCTTGCGGGATGTGACCGTCGAACTGGCAGCCCAGTCCCGTACTCAGGCGGCCGGCGCCCTGGCTCGCAGCCAGCGGGTGCGCCAGCAACAGGACGAGATCGTCATGGTGGCGACTGCGGTGACCGAGATGGCTTCTGCAACTCAGGAGATTGCCGGCAACGCCGAGTTTGCGGCCACCACCTCGGGGGATGCGGTCAAGCTCGCCGTTGCGGGCCAGTCCCAGGTTGGCCAGAGCCAGCGCAGCATCACAGGGCTGGCGGATGAAGTGGCCGATGCCAGCCAGATCATCAATGAGCTGGATGCCCATGCCCAGAAGATCAGCGGCATTCTGGCGACCATCAGCGGCATCGCCGAGCAGACCAACCTGCTGGCGCTCAACGCCGCCATCGAGGCGGCACGGGCCGGCGAACAGGGCCGTGGCTTTGCCGTGGTGGCGGACGAGGTGCGGGTGCTGTCCAAGCGTACCCACGACTCCACCGACGAGATCCAGCAGATGATCGAAACCCTGCAGCAGACCACTCGCCGTGCGGTCGGTGGCATGGAGACCAGTCGCCAGCTGGCGGGCACCAGCGTGGAGGATGCGGAAGCCGCCAACCAGAGTCTGTCACTGATCAACCAGGCCATAGGTTCCATAAGCGACATGGCGACCCAGATAGCGGCGGCGGCCGAAGAGCAGACCTCGGTCACCAGCGAGATCAGCCGCAATACCGAGAACATACGCCACGTTTCTCAGGAGCTGGCCGAGCAGGCGGGCGAAGAGGCTGCTCAGGCCGCCGAGCTCAAGTCGCTGACCGAGCGGCTGGAGCAGGAGATAGGCCGCTTCCGGCTCTAAACCGGCCAGCAATAACCGGCCAGCAATAAAAAGGGCAGCCCGCGGGCTGCCCTTTTGCATGTCCGCAGGTTATCCGGGCTGCTTGACCCAGATGAGCTTGTTGGTGGCAAAACCCAGTCCTCTCGCCTTGGCGACCAAGGCATCGACCTTGGCTTTCGGCGGGTTGGGGGTGCGGGAGAGGATCCAGAGATAGTCGTGGTTGTAGCTGGTCACCAGGGAGAGCTGGTAATCGGGGTCAAGATCGATGACGTTGTAGCCGCCGTAGAAGGGGCCGAAGAAGCTCACCTTGAGCCGCGCCTCGTCCGGCTTGTCAACGAAATAGGCCTTGCCCTCGGCCTCGCGCCAGCTGCCATCGCTCTGTTTGCCCCGATTGATCACCCTGACGCCACCATCATCACGCAGGCTGTAGCTGGCACTGACCTCTTCCAGCCCCCGCTCGAAGCTGTGATCCAGACGCGCTATCTCATACCAGGTGCCAAGATAGCGGTCGAGCTGGAAGCCGGTGACGGGACGGATGCCATCGGCCATTCCGGTACAGGCCGTCAACAGCAGGCCACACAACAGACAGAACAGTGAACGCATAAGTTATCCCTCTTTTTATCCCTCAATGATACGAAGTTGGCCGTCCCGAAAGCGGGAGGCCTGATCGGTTGGCGTGCTGCCGAAATAGCGTTTGTACTCCCGGCTGAACTGGGAGTTGCTCTCGTAGCCGACCTTTGCCGCCGCCGCACCGGCCTTGATGCCGTCGTGCAGCATCATGAGCCGCGCCTTGTGGAGGCGAAATGACTTGATGTACTGCAACGGCGAGGTGGAAGTGACCGCCTTGAAGTGGTGGTGAAAGGCGGAGACGCTCATGTTCACCTCCCGCGCCAGCTCCTCCATGGTGAGGTTGTCGGCGAAGCGCGACTCTATCATACGCAGCACCCTGGCTATCTGGCCCACATGGTTGTGACGGTTGGCCAGCGCCTGCAGCGCCGGGCCACCCCCCTCATGCAGCGCGTAGAAGAGCATCTCCCGCACTGTCTGCGGTCCCAGCACCCGGGCGTGGTGGGGCTTGTCCATCAGGTCGATCAGTCGCTCGGCGGCACAGAACATTTCTTCGGACAGGGGGACTGAGTGGACACCGCTCTTTTGCACAGCCGGGGCGGGCAGGGCATCCCCCAGTTCCAGCAGCAGCTCCTGCAGGGTGGCGACGTTGATCTCGAGGGAGAAACCGACAAGCGGCTGCTCGGGGGAGGCAAAACACTCGCACTCACAGGGCAGCGGCAGCGTCATCAGCAGATAGTGGCTGGGATCGTAACGAAACACCTGATCCGCCAGATAGCCCACCTTGTGTCCCTGCAGTATCACTATCATCCGTGGCTGGTAGAGCACGGGGGTGCGACCGTGGTACTCGGTGGTGTAGATGAGGTTCACCTGCTCAACCGGAGAAGCTGTGATGCCGGGAGCCGTGACGTGACGGGTCAGTTTGGCGGCGAGGTCGGTGTAACGGTTCTGCATGGAGTCTCTTTTGTGGTGATTCTGGCGGGTTTGTAGAAATAGGCAAGAATAAAGCAGGATGTTGTCTTGATGGTAGAGGTGGTCTGGAGAAAAATGCAATCACATTTTGCGGCCTGGCCGCCCGAAACATAGAAAGGCAATGTCGATGAACAACTTTACTCTGCATACCCCGACCAAGATCCTGTTCGGCAAGGGCCAGGTTGCCCAGCTTCGTGAACAGCTCCCGAGCGATGCCCGCATCCTGATCACCTATGGCGGTGGCAGTGTGGTGCGTACCGGCCTGCTGGCCCAGATCCGCGACGAGCTGGCGGGCATGACACTGTTTGAATTCGGTGGCATCGAGCCCAACCCCACTTACGAGACCCTGATGGGGGCGGTGGCGCTGGCACGCGCCGAGCGCATCGACTTCCTGCTCGCCGTGGGCGGCGGCTCAGTGCTCGATGGTACCAAGTTTATCGCCGCCGCTGCCCATTACGATGAGGCCCGGGATCCCTGGCACATACTCGAGACCGTTGGTAACGAGGTGCGCTCCGCCATTCCGCTCGGCGCCGTGCTGACCCTGCCGGCCACCGGTTCCGAGATGAACATGGGTGCCGTGGTGACCCGCCGCAGCACGGGTGACAAGGTGCACTTCTTCTCGCCCTTCGTGATGCCGCGCTTCGCCGTGCTGGATCCCGTGCTCACATACACGCTGCCGGCTCGTCAGGTGGCGAACGGTGTGGTGGATGCCTTCATCCATATCCTGGAGCAGTACCTCACCTACCCGGTCAATGCCAAGGTGCAGGATCGCTTCGCCGAAGGCCTGTTGTTGACCCTTGTCGAAGAGGGCCCCAAGGCGCTGGTGGAACCGGAAAACTACGAGGTGCGCGCCAACATAATGTGGAGTGCCACCATGGCCCTCAACGGTCTGATCGGTGCCGGTGTGCCCCAGGACTGGGCTACCCACATGCTGGGTCACGAGCTGACCGCCCTGCATGGCCTGGACCACGCCCAGACTTTGGCTGTGGTGCTGCCCGCCCTGTTGCAGGCCAAGCGCCAGCAGAAGCATGCCAAGTTGCTGCAATACGCAGAGCGGGTGTGGGATCTGCGCAGCGGCAGCGAGAGCGACCGTATCGATGGGGCCATTGCCGCCACCCGTGACTTCTTCGAGCAGATGGGCGTCAAGACTCGCCTGCGGGACTATGGTCTGAGCGAGTTGGGCATCGACACTCTGATCGGCAAGCTGGCGGAGCACGGCATGACCGCCATTGGCGAGCATGGCGATATCGATCTGGTGCAGAGCCAGCATATTTATGAAGCAGCCTGGTAACAGCACAGGGGCAAAACGTCGGGATCGAAACGATTAATTCAGAGGGGTCGGGGCCTGCCATTTGGCGGGTGGCCGGCCCCTTGTCTGTTACAAAACAGTTACTTTTCCTGTTTTCGCCCCGATATCTGTGATCGGAGCAGATTTTGTAAGAACAAAAAGCGCTAAGATAGAGGGCCGGTAAAACATTTTTTTTGACTGGTTGGATCACTTTTTCCAGTGCTTTTTACTGGTATAAGTCGCTAATTTGGTTTGTTTTTTTAAATCCAGGTCCGGGATGGGCTGAATTCTGTACGCGCGCCATCGGGACTGCGGTTGTAATAAAACTCCAAAATTTGATACTAATCACCTTCGCGCCTGAGAAGCGGGGGCCTGACCATGACAGGAGGTTGAGGTAAAGCCTACTGATTTTCATAACAAAGGGCCCGTGACCTGCACTTTGGTCATGTCTTGTTTCGCCAGAAATGCGACACTGGGCAGCGATTGCTTATTAACCATCAGGGAATAGTCATGCAGATTGGAATACCGAGAGAGAGTCTCGCCGGTGAGACCCGGGTCGCAGCGACCCCGGCCACCGTTGAGCAGCTGAAAAAGCTCGGCTTCGAGGTCGCCATCGAGGCCGGTGCCGGCCAGCTGGCCAGCTTCGATGATGCCGCCTTCGAGGCTGCCGGTGCCAGCGTGGTACCGAGCGTCTGGCAAGCCGACCTTATCTTCAAGGTCAACGCGCCGACCGATGCCGAGATCGCACAAATTAAAGATGGTGCCACCCTGGTGAGCTTCATCTGGCCTGCCCAGAACCCTGAGCTGGTCAAGAAGCTGTCCGAGCGCAACATCAATGTGATGGCGATGGACATGGTGCCGCGGATCTCCCGTGCCCAGTCCCTCGATGCCCTCTCCTCCATGGCCAACATAGGCGGCTATCGCGCCGTGGTCGAAGCTGCGCACCAGTTTGGTCGCTTCTTCACCGGCCAGATCACTGCCGCCGGTAAAGTCCCGCCCGCCAAGGTATTGGTGATCGGTGCCGGTGTGGCCGGTCTGGCTGCCATCGGTACTGCCGGTTCCCTCGGTGCCATCGTCCGCGCGTTTGATACCCGTCTGGAAGTGGCCGAGCAGATCGAATCCATGGGGGGTGAATTCCTCAAGCTGGACTTCGGCAGCGAAGATGGTGCCTCCAGCGATGGTTATGCCAAGGTCATGTCCGATGAGTTCATCGCGGCCGAGATGGCGCTGTTTGCCCAGCAGGCCAAGGAAGTGGACATCATCATCACTACCGCCCTGATCCCTGGTCGTCCGGCTCCGAAGCTGATCACCAAGGAGATGGTCGACAGCATGAAGCCGGGTTCCGTGATTGTGGATCTGGCTGCGGCGACGGGCGGCAACTGTGAATACACCAAGCCGACCGAGTTGTTCGTGACCCCCAACGGCGTCAAGGTGATCGGTTACACCGACCTGCCGGGTCGTCTGCCTGCCCAATCCTCCCAGCTCTACGGTACCAACCTGGTCAACCTGATGAAGCTGATGTGCAAGGAGAAGGACGGCCAGGTTGCCATCGACTTCGAAGATGTGGTCCAGCGCAACATGACGGTGATCCAGGCCGGTGAAGTGACCTTCCCGCCGCCCGCCATCTCCGTCTCTGCCGCGCCGCAGAAGCCTGCAGCTGCCCCGATCAAGAAGGCCGAAGCGAAGCAGCCCTCCAACAAGAAGTTCGTGTTCGGTGCCCTTGGCATCGCCGCCTTCGGTTGGGTGGCGGCCGTGGCACCTGCTGCCTTCCTGTCTCACTTCACCGTATTCATCCTGGCCTGCGTGGTCGGTTACTACGTGGTGTGGAACGTCTCCCACTCCCTGCATACGCCGCTGATGTCGGTCACCAATGCCATCTCCGGCATTATCGTGGTCGGTGCCCTGCTGCAAATTGGTCAGGGTTCTACGCTCGTCACCGCGCTCTCGTTTGTCGCCGTGCTGATTGCCAGTATCAACATCTTTGGTGGCTTCACAGTCACCCAGCGCATGCTGAAGATGTTCCGTAAGGATTAAGGGGGTTTAACGTGTCTCAAGGACTGGTAACAGCATCCTATATCGTTGCCGCCGTGCTCTTCATCCTCAGTCTCGCGGGACTGTCGAAGCAAGAAACGGCCAAGCATGGCAACTTGTTCGGTATCGCGGGTATGGCCATCGCCCTGCTCGCTACCGTATTCAACCCGGAAACCAGTGGCGTGCACTGGATCATCCTGGCCATGGTGATCGGCGGTGCCATCGGCGTGCGTCTGGCCCTCAAGGTCGAGATGACAGAGATGCCCGAGCTGGTAGCCGTGCTGCACAGCTTCGTGGGTATGGCGGCCGTGCTGGTGGGCTTCAACAGCTTCATCGACTTGCACCCGTCTGCGCCCGCCGAGGTGGTGGTGTCCGTCGGTTCCAACCTTGATGCGACTCTGGCTGCTGCCCGGGCGGCGTTCGAGCAGGCGGCCAGTGTCGCCCAGGTCGAGCACCTCTCCGGCGCCATGCTGAACATCCATCTGGTGGAAGTGTTCCTGGGCGTCTTCATCGGTGCCGTGACCTTCACTGGTTCCGTGGTGGCGTTTGGCAAACTGCGTGGCCTGATCTCTTCCAAGCCGCTGATGTTGCCCCATCGCCACAAGCTGAACCTGCTGGCCGTGCTGGCCTCTCTGGCGCTGATGGTCTACTTCGTCAATGCCGGTGGTTCTACCTTCGCCCTGTTGGTGATGACCCTGATCGCCTTCGCCTTCGGCTGGCATCTGGTTGCCTCCATCGGTGGCGCCGACATGCCGGTCGTGGTCTCCATGCTCAACTCCTACTCGGGTTGGGCAGCTGCAGCGGCGGGCTTCATGCTCTCCAATGACCTGCTGATCGTGGTGGGTGCGCTGGTAGGTTCCTCCGGTGCCATCCTCTCTTACATCATGTGCAAGGCGATGAACCGCTCCTTCATCTCCGTTATCGCCGGTGGCTTCGGCTCCGACGGCGTGGCCTCCACGGCCGACCAGGAGATGGGCGAATACCGCGAAACCAGCGCCGAGGAAGTGGCTGATCTGCTGAAGAACGCCAGCTCCGTCATCATTACCCCGGGCTACGGCATGGCGGTGGCGCAGGCCCAGTATCCGGTGGCTGAAATCACCCAGAAGCTGCGTGATCGCGGCATCAAGGTGCGTTTCGGTATCCACCCGGTTGCCGGTCGTCTGCCAGGCCACATGAACGTGCTGCTGGCGGAAGCCAAGGTCCCGTACGATATCGTGCTGGAAATGGACGAGATCAACGACGACTTCAACGATACCGATGTGGTATTGGTGATCGGTGCCAACGACACCGTCAACCCGGCTGCGATGGAAGATCCGGGCAGCCCGATCGCCGGCATGCCGGTGCTGGAAGTGTGGAAGGCGCAGAACGTCATCGGCTTCAAGCGCTCCATGAACACTGGCTATGCCGGTGTCCAGAACCCGCTGTTCTTCAAAGAGAACACCCAGATGCTGTTTGGCGATGCCAAGGCCAGCGTCGAGGCCATCCTGAAAGCGCTGTAAGCGTCGGCCAGGAGAGACAAAAGGAGGCTTCGGCCTCCTTTTTTATTACTCACTTTTTGGTATATCCTCAGCCAATGCATGGATGGAGATCACGGCATGATGTGGCGTAAAGGATGGATCCTGCTCTGCCTCTGGTGGGGATGGACGGTACAGGCAAACGAACAGCCGAGCCTGACTCTGTTGACCGAGTTGTGGCCGCCCTATGTGATGCGGCTCGACGACGGCAGCCTGGGGGGCGCCGATCTGGAGCTGGCCCGCAAAGTACTCACAAAAATGGGCTATCGCACCACAGTCAAGGTACTGCCCTGGAAACGGGTGCTGCAGGAGGCCAGATTCCAGAACGGGGATGCCATCGTCGATGCCTTCTTCGAAGAGCGGCGGCTGGAGTGGCTGCACTATCCGGATGAGCCGCTCTCCCAGAGTGGCGAAGTGATATTTTTCCCCCTGAACAAACCCGTCGACTTCCAGAGCCTCGCCAGCCTCAAGGGGCTGCATATCGGCACCCAGGCGGATTATGCCTATGGCGAAGCCTTCCTCACCGCGACCGAGTTCACCCGCTTTCCCATGACGGGAGAGAGCAACATGATCAAGCAATTGCACATGATGATGGCGGGGCGGCTCGATGCCGTTGTGATGAACCAGAGGGTGGGGTTGCATCTGCTCAAGGGGCAGGGGTTGCAGGATCTGGTGGGCCATAGCATCAAGACGGTGACCGACAACAACCGCAACTTTCTCGCCTTCACCCACAAACCCGGCCACGAGCGCCTGGCCTATCAGTTTTCCCTCGCCCTCAAAGCCTTCAAGCAGACCCCCGAGTATCAGGCCCTGCTAGCCCGCTACGGGCTCTGAGGCGCGGCCAAGTCCCGTTTGTTGAGTCGTGTCACCAGGCGGGTCCTTTTGTTGTGCTCTCGTTCACAATCTGTGGCACTTTGCCGCCACTTGGGCATAATGCCTGCGCAAAAAGCGATGTGGCTCAACTTTATTTGAGTCTGATTGCTTTAGCGTTACCCCAAGTTGACTGGATGACTCCTATGATGCAGGCCACCCCATTACGCCAAGCCAGTGCGTTGACCGATGAAGAGCGCCACCTGATCGCCAGCTTCGAACCTGCCGTGGAGGCGCTCTCCGCCCTGTTCGGCCCGGGTTGTGAAGTGGTGCTGCACGCTTTTGACAGCCTGCACGCTTCCGTCATCAAGATCGCCAACGGCCATATCACAGGCCGGGAAGAGGGTGCACCTGTCACCGACTTTGCCCTCAACAAATTGCAGAGCGCCGCAGGCAGCCAGTGGAGCAGCTACTTTTCCCGCACCCGGGAGGGGGGTCTACTCAAGTCTTCCTCCATCACCATCAGCAACCGGGAGGGCAAACCCATCGGCATGCTGTGCGTGAACTTCAGCCTGGAGACGCCGCTCGGGGCACTGCTCGATACCTTCTCGCTGCCCGCTGCGCCAGCGCCCCTCAACAACGAGACCTTTGCCAGCTCGGTTGACGATCTGGTCGCCCAGGTGATCCACAAGGTGGATCAGGATGCGAGCCTCGGCAGCAGCGTGCGCAACAAGGCGATCGTGCACCGGCTCTACGACATGGGCATCTTCGAGATCAAGGATGCCGCCCAGCTGGTGGCCGAGATGCTCGGCATCTCCCGTCATACCGTCTATCTGCATATCCGCAACCGCAAAGCGGATCTGAACGAACAATAACAGCCCGATCGTGGGCGCCAGAACATGAGAAACACAGCAATGAAAGCACAATGGACCGACTTTATTACCCTGCTCAAGCGTGAAGTGGTGCCGGCCCTGGGCTGCACCGAACCCATGTCGGTGGCGCTGGCTGCTGCCAACTGCCGCAAGCTGCTGGGACAAACGCCGACCCGTGTCAGCGTCTGGGTCAGCGGCAACCTGTTCAAGAACGGCATGGGGGTCGGCGTGCCGGGCACCGGCATGATAGGCCTGCCCGTGGCCGCCGCCGTCGGGTTCACGGGGGGCAACCCGGATGCGGGGCTGGAAGTGCTCAATACCCTGACCCCGGCCCAGGTGGAAGAGGCCAAGGCGCTGCTGCCCATCATCAAGGTGGACGTGAAGGATGTGCCGGATGTGCTCTACGCCGAGGTACTGGCCGAGGTGGAGGGTCACAGTGCCCGTGTGGTGATCTGCACCGATCACACCCGCATCGTTTTGATGGAACTGGATGGTGAAGTGCTGATGGAGCAAAACAGTGCCCCGGGCGTGCAGATCCAGCCAGCCAAGTCTGACAAGCCCGCCATGACACTGCGCGAAATCGTGGCCTTTGCATTGGAGGTGCCGCTGGCTGAGATCGACTTCATCGGTGCCGCCGCCACCATGAACCAGGCGCTGGCGGATGAAGGGCTGCAGGGTTACGGCCTGCGCATCGGCAAGATCCTGACCGAGCAGGTGGAGCGCAAGCTGCTCTCGGACGATCTGATGACGCTGGCCATGCGGCTCTCCTCCGCAGCCTCCGATGCGCGGATGGACGGTGCCATGCTGCCTGCCATGTCCAATTCGGGCTCCGGCAACCAGGGCATAGCCGCCACCATGCCGGTGGTCGCCGCCGCCCGCTTCCTCAAGGCGAGTGACGAGCAACTGACCCGGGCGCTGGTGATGAGCCATCTGGTGGCCATCTACATCAAGACCCATCAGAACAAGCTGTCGGCGCTGTGCGCCGCCAGTACCGCCGCCATGGGCTCGGGAGCCGCCATTACCTGGCTGCTGGGGGGGCAATTCGAGCAAATTAGTCACTGCATCAACAACATGATCGGCGACGTTTCCGGTATCATTTGCGACGGCGCGGGCAGTGCCTGCTCCATGAAGGTCTCTACCTCCACCTCGGCGGCAGTCAAATCATCGCTGATGGCCATCAACAATCTGCACGTGCCCCAAAGCGAAGGCATCGTCTCCGATGACGTGGACGAAACCATCGCCAACCTGGGTCGCCTCTCCAAACTGGGGATGCTGGATACGGATATCGAGATCATCAACATCATGCGGGCCAAGCAACAAGGCAAGGCCCAGTGATGCAAGGGGTGGCGCAGGCCACCCTCTGTTTTTCCGTCTGCTGACGCCACTCCGGCCACGGGGAGTCCGATACGGTCGATGTCAGGGAGGTGTCTGCCCGGCACTTCCCGATTTTGCGTCACCCCGGTTGCACCGGGGGACGTGCCGCCACGATGCGGCGAGTTTCAGGGAGGAGTGTGCGTACAGGGCACTCGTCCGTACACCTCGGGCCCGGCCCGATTATTTTGGGGAATATCGTCATGACTCTTAGCGTTATAGGTAATCTGGCCATTGCGGCCATCTTGCTGCTGTTTCTCTATCGCTTGCAGCAAAAACATGTGAGCTTCACCCGTCGGGTGTTTGCGGGTCTGGGGTTGGGCATACTGTTTGGTGCCGCCTTGCAACTGCTCTACGGGGCTGGCGCAGGGGTCATAGGCCAGACCATCGACTATCTGGATATCGTCGGCAGTGGCTATGTGAAGCTGCTGCAGATGATCATCACGCCGCTCATCATGGTCTCCATCATAGGGGCCATCCTCAAGCTCAATGGCGGCACTGCCCTTGGCAAGATCAGCGCCATGACCATAGGGGTGCTGATCTTCACCACCATGCTTGCTGCCGGCGCAGGCATATTGATGTCCAACCTGTTCGGTCTGACTGCTGAAGGACTCACCGCCGGTGCCGCCGAGACCGCCAGGGGCGCGGCATTGCAGACCACCCTCGGCAGCGTCGAAAGCATGTCCTTTGCCAAGATGGTGCTGGAATTCATTCCTGCCAACCCCTTCCTCGACATGACAGGTTCGCGCAAGACCTCCACCATAGCCGTGGTGATCTTCTCCATTTTCATCGGTCTGTCCGCCACCGGCATAGCCCGCAAGAAGCCGGAGATCTTCGAGAGCTTCGGCCGCTTCATGGAGGTGGCCCACGTCATAGTGATGCGGATGGTGACTCTGGTACTGCGCCTCACCCCCTATGGCGTGCTGGCGCTGATGGCCAAGGTGGTCTCCGGCTCCAACTATGCCGACATCCTCAACCTGCTCAACTTCGTCATGGCTTCTTACGGCGCCATTGCCATCATGTTCGCCGTGCATCTGCTGCTGGTGGGTCTGGTGGGGATCAATCCGCTGCGTTTTCTCAAGAAGATCATGCCGGTACTGGCGTTTGCCTTTACCTCTCGCACCAGTGCGGGCTCGATCCCGATGAACGTGCAGACCCAGACCAAGGCGCTCGGCATTCCAGAGGGGATCGCCAACTTCGCCGCCTCCTTCGGCTCCACCATCGGCCAGAACGGCTGCGCAGGCATCTATCCGGCCATGCTGGCGGTGATGATAGCTCCCACAGTGGGGGTCAATCCCATGGATCCCGGCTTCATCATGACGCTGATCGCCATCATCACGGTCAGCTCCTTCGGGGTGGCCGGGATAGGTGGTGGTGCGACGTTCGCCGCCTTGATCGTGCTCTCAGCTCTGGACTTCCCGGTGGCACTGGCGGGCCTGCTCATCTCCATCGAGCCGCTGATCGACATGGGCCGCACCGCCCTGAACGTCTCAGGTTCCATCACTGCGGGCACTGTCACCAGCCGCTTGCTGGGCGAGACAGACATGCAGGTGTTCAACAGCGAGCATGAAGTGTGTCTGGACGGCGAAGAGTCCACCATCTGACCCGCTTGCCAGGGCAGGGGCCAGCCCTGCCCATCGATAGACCAGAGGGAGGGCATGCCCTCCCTCTGCCATTGAAAGGAGAAAGTATGAGAATCCTGATCATAGGTGGCGAAGCCGCCGGTATGAGTGCGGCGGCCAAGGCCCGTCGTCTGGCCAAGGATGCTGAAATTGTGGTGTATGAGGCGTCCGAGGTGATCTCCTTCGGTGCCTGCGGCCTGCCCTATTTTGTCGGCGACGAGTTTCAGGCGCCGGGATACATGGCCGAGTTCACCTCCGAGCAGTTCGCTGCCAAGGGGATCGAGGTCAAGACGGGCCATAGGGTGCTGTCGCTCGATGCCAGCGCTCGTACTGTGCAAGTGGAGCACCAGGGGGATGTCTTCACCGACACATACGATCGTCTGATGGTCGCCACCGGTGCCCGTGAAGTGATGCCCCCCATTCCCGGCCTGCAGCAGCAAGGGGTGTTCGGCCTGCGGCGCATGGCCGACGGTCTGGCGCTGAAGGCGGCTGTGCAGGACAAGCGTAGTACCCGGGCTCTGGTGATCGGCTCCGGCTTTATCGGACTGGAAGTGGTTGAGGCGCTGGTGCATCAGGGTAAAGAAGTGCGCCTCATCGAACTGGCGGATCGGGTCATCCCGGATGCCTTCGACAGTGAAATCACCCGGCACATCGAAACCGAGCTGCGCGAGCAAGGGGTCTGTGTCCATCTGGGTGAGCGAGTCGAGGCTTTGCTGGGGAATGGCAGGGTGACCGGCGTGCGTACCGACAAGGGAGAGTATGAGGCCGACATAGTGGTGGTCTGCACAGGGGTCAAGCCCAACACCGAGTTCCTGGCCGACACCGGCATCAAGCGGCTGGCCAATGGTGCCATCGAGGTGGACAGGCAGGGCCGCACCTCGCTGGCCAACGTCTGGTCGGCTGGCGACTGTGCCAGTGTCTGGCACAGCGTCAAGCAGCAGCAGGTCTATGTACCGCTCGCCACCATAGCCAACAAGCTGGGGCGCATGGTGGGCGAGAACCTGGCCGGGGCCGAGCAGGTGTTCCCGGGCACGCTAGGCTCTGCGGCGCTCAAGGTGCTGGGGCTGGAGGCGGGTCGCACTGGTCTCTCTGAGCAAGAAGCCCAGGCGATGGGCATCGATTACCGCACCGTCGTCATCAAGGACAAGTGTCACACCAACTACTGCCCAGGCCAGTCCGATATTCACGTCAAGCTGGTGTTTGATCCGGCCAGCAAGCGCCTGCTGGGTGGCCAGATCCTGGGTCGCAAGGGGGCGGTACACCGCATCGACGCGCTGGCGGTCGCCATCACAATGGGGGTCACTACCGAGCAGCTCGGCATGCTGGACTTTGCCTATGCGCCGCCTTTCTCCCGCACCTGGGACGTGCTCAACGTGGCGGGCAACGTCGCAAAATAAAAAGCGAGGGTATGACGACACTGCATATATGCGCCGTATCTCTCCTCCCGCACCTGAGACGTGCTCAATGTGGCGGGCAATGTGGCCAAGTAGCTGACTGAAGATGGCGGCGCGTACACGGCGCTGTCATGCCAGTTGCACTCTGCAGGTAAATTGCAGACATAAAAAAACCGATGCTTGGGCATCGGTTTTTTTTGCTACCTGTCTAGCCGTTTCACTCAGCCGCGGCCGAGGCGGTTATCCGGGTAGTTCTTGGCCAGCACTTCACGGGCATGCTGGGCAAGGGTCGGCATCTTCAGGGTGTCGTAGGACTCGACCATGATCTCCAGCGCCTTTTCGGTTTCGGCCGTATCGGGATAGGTCTCGACAATCAGCTTGGCACGGTTGGCGGCGGCGATCAGAGCATCACGCTTCACGTAGTACTCGGCCACGCTCAGGTCGTAGCGGGCAAGGCGGTTCTTCAGGCCGATCATGCGAGCACGGGCATCGGCGGCATAGACGCTGTTGGGATAATTCTGCAACAGTGTCTTGAAGTCCTGGAAGGCCTGACGGGCATAAGAGGGGTCTTTATCGTCCCGATTGATGCCCAGGAAGTCCTGGAAGAAGTTGTAATCGCCGGCCATGTTGGTCAGACCGCGCATATAGAACACATAATCGATATTTTTATGCGCCGGATTGAGGCGGATAAAACGGTCGATATTGGCGATCGCCTGAGCGGTATCGTCCTGTTTGTAATAGGCGTAAATCAGGTCAAGCTGAACCTGGTTGGAGTAGGCGCCGAAAGGATAGCGCGAGTCCAAAGCTTCCAGTAACTCGATAGCATTCACATAGTTACCGGCATCCAGCTTGAGGCGTGCTTTCTGGTACAGGGTCTCCGGCGGTTCGTCGGGTACCTTGGGTTTTGTGCTGGAACAGCCTGTGATCAAGGTAGCGACCAAGGCGAGTGACATCAGCAGGTGAGACTTCTTTCCCATCAACAACATCCGGTCCATTTCCACGAAATTGGCAAAGTATCCGTTATGCTTGGCTAAAAGAAAAGCTAGAATACCCGGATTATTTCGAATTGATACCCCCCGCTCAAGAGACCATACATGAGCCAGCATATTGAACTGACAGGCGAATTTCAGGATCACCAATTCGGGCAGCGACTCGACCAGGCCCTGGCCGAATTGTTTCCAGACTACTCCCGAACCCGCATCAAGGAGTGGATTTTACAGGACAGAGTGACCCTGGATGGTCAGGTTGCGAACACGCCGCGCGAGAAGGTACTTGCCGGACAACAGGTGCATGTAGATGTCGAGCTGGAAGACGACACCCGCTGGGATGCCCAGGACATAGCACTCAACATCGTCTACGAAGATGAACACATTCTGGTGATCGACAAACCGGCCGGTCTGGTTGTTCACCCGGGCGCAGGCACGCCGGATGGCACCATTCTCAACGCCCTGCTGCACCGTTATCCCGACATCGCCGAGGTGCCTCGCGCCGGTATCGTGCACCGTCTCGATAAAGACACCACAGGTCTGATGGTGGTGGCCAAGACGGTACCGGCCCAGACCCATCTGGTGGAAGCGCTGCAGGCACGCCAGATCACCCGTGAGTACGAAGCCATCGCCATCGGTCACATGACCGCAGGTGGCACGGTAGATGCCCCCATAGGTCGTCACCCTACCCAGCGTACCCATATGGCCGTGGTGCCCAATGGTCGTCCTTCCGTGACCCACTATCGGGTACATGAGAAGTTCCGTGGCCACACCCGTCTGCGTCTGCGACTGGAAACCGGTCGTACCCACCAGATCCGCGTTCATATGTCTCACATCAAGCATCCGCTGGTTGGGGATCCCGCCTACGGTGGTCGTCTGCGCCCGCTGCGCAATGCGACACCCGAGCTGACCCTGGCGCTGCGCAACTTCAACCGTCAGGCGCTGCATGCCACCATGCTGCAACTGGCTCACCCCATCACGGGTGAAGTGATGCAGTGGCACTCGCCCACGCCGCAGGACATGCTGGATCTGATGGAAGTGATGCGGGCCGATACCCTCGCCAATCCGGATGATTTGGTCTGGAACTGATGAGCTGATGAACAAGGCTGTCCGCGACGGTTTCTGCCGTTGCCCGGCCTTGAATCATGCCTGGAACGGGGCTCCTTGACTGGCAACAGCGAAGGAGCCCCGTTTTTATATGTAGAAATGTGAGAGGAGCCTCAGATGAAATGGATCGAACCCGACTGGCCGGCACCGGCTCGTGTCAGAGCGCTGTCGACCACCCGGGATGGCGGTGTGAGCCAGGGTGTCTTCGCCGGTCTCAACCTGGGAGCCCATGTGGGTGATGAAGTGGCGCGGGTTGAGGCCAATCGGGCCCGCCTGCAGCAGGCGGTACAGATCCCAGGGTCCCTCAACTGGCTCAATCAGGTGCATGGCACCGCAGTGCATCAGGTTAGCAACCAGTATGATGTCGTGCCGGATGCCGATGCAGCCTGTGCCCATGAGGCGGAGCTGGCCTGCATAGTGATGACAGCCGATTGCCTGCCGGTGCTCTTTTGCGATCGGGCAGGTACTGTGGTGGCGGCCGCCCATGCCGGTTGGCGCGGATTGTTGGGCAATGAGCAGGGTGGCGTACTGGAAGCCAGCATTCAGGCCATGGGGTGCCATCCTGCCGATATCCTCGCCTGGCTTGGCCCCGCCATAGGCCCCGGGGCCTTCGAAGTGGGGGGTGAAGTGCGCGACGCCTTTATGGCGCAGCAGGCCGAAGCAGAAGCTGCATTCGTACCTTCATCCAATGAGGGGAAATGGCTGGCGGATATCTACTTGTTGGCCAGGCTGCGGCTGGCCCGTGCCGGGGTCGGCGCCGTTTACGGTGGCGAGTTCTGCACCTTCGGCGATGGCGAGCGTTTTTACTCGTATCGCCGCGATGGCCAGACTGGCCGCATGGCATCGCTTGTCTGGCTGGCAAAATAGCCTGTGCCCGGTTCTTTTCTCCGGAAAAGGGCCGGGATCCAGCCCATCCCCGCCTTGCAGAAAAAATAACCAGCTCTTGCCCTTGAAATAACCCGTACGGGCCTCATCTTTCTTGTCAGAAAGTTATGTTGTTTGCCGCGCAAGCGGCGTCTGCCTTGAAGGGGGAGTGCAATGCGCCTCGATCGTCTTACCAGCAAATTCCAGATTGCTATTTCCGATGCCCAGTCTCTTGCACTGGGTCGTGATCACCAATTTATCGAACCCGTCCATCTGATGACTGCGCTGGTCAATCAGGATGGCGGCTCCATTCGTCCACTGCTCACCCTGACCGGGATGGACATCAATACCCTGCGCTCACGCCTGGGGATTGAGCTGGATCGACTGCCCAAGGTGAGCGGCGTGGAGGGCGACGTTCAGCTCTCCAGCGGCCTCGGTCGCCTGCTCAACGTCTGTGACAAGCTGGCCCAGCAGCGCAAGGATCAGTTCATCTCTTCCGAGCTGTTCGTGCTGGCGGCCCTCGACGAGAAGGGCAACCTGGGTGAGCTGCTGCGTGCCCAGGGGCTGACCAAAGAGAAACTCGAAGCTGCCATCGACAAGGTGCGTGGCGGCAGAAAGATCGATGATGCCAACGCCGAGGAGAATCGCCAGGCGCTGGAGAAATACACCATAGACCTCACGGAGCGGGCCGAACTCGGCAAGCTGGATCCCGTGATCGGTCGCGACGAAGAGATCCGCCGCACCATACAGGTGCTGCAACGCCGGACCAAGAACAACCCTGTGCTGATCGGTGCCCCTGGCGTCGGCAAGACCGCCATTGTCGAAGGGCTGGCCCAGCGCATCATTAACGGTGAAGTGCCGGAAGGGCTCAAGAACAAGCGGGTATTGTCGCTGGATATGGGGTCCCTGGTGGCCGGTGCCAAGTATCGCGGCGAGTTTGAAGAGCGGCTGAAAGCCGTGCTGAGCGATCTGGCCAAGGAGGAGGGCAACGTCATCCTCTTCATCGACGAGCTGCACACCATGGTCGGCGCCGGTAAAGGCGAGGGCGCCATGGACGCGGGCAACATGCTCAAGCCCGCGCTGGCCCGTGGCGACCTGCACTGCGTCGGTGCCACCACGCTGGATGAGTACCGCCAGTACATAGAGAAGGATGCAGCCCTCGAGCGCCGCTTCCAGAAGGTGCTGGTGGAAGAGCCGAGTGTGGAGGACACCATCGCCATACTGCGCGGCCTGAAAGAGCGTTATGAACTGCACCACCATGTGCAGATCACCGACCCCGCCATTGTGGCGGCAGCCCAGCTGTCTCATCGCTATATCGCGGATCGCCAGCTGCCGGACAAGGCCATCGACCTCATCGACGAGGCCGCCGCCAGCATTCGTCTGCAGATTGACTCCAAGCCGGAGTCTCTCGACCGGCTTGAGCGACGCATCATCCAGTTGAAACTGGAGCAGCAGGCGTTGATGAAAGAGGATGACGATGCCAGCCGCAAGCGCTTGGATCTCATCAGCAAGGAGATTGGCGAAAAGGATCGGGAGTACAACGAGCTGGATGAGGTGTGGAAGGCCGAGAAGGCTGCCCTCGCCGGTACCCAGCACATCAAGGCGGCGCTGGAACAGGCCCGTCAGGATCTCGACGTGGCGCGTCGCGCCGGCGATCTCGGTCGCATGTCAGAGCTGCAGTACGGCCGCATCCCCGAGCTGGAGAAACAGCTGGATCTCGCTACCCAGGCAGAGATGCAGGAGACCAGCCTGCTGCGCAACCGCGTCACCGACGTGGAGATCGCGGATGTGCTGGCCCGCTGGACCGGCATTCCGGTGGCGCGCATGCTGGAAGGGGAGCGTGACAAGCTGCTGCGGATGGAAGAGAAGCTGCACAGCCGGGTGATCGGTCAGGAGGAAGCGGTCGAGGCCGTCTCCAACGCCATTCGTCGCTCCCGTGCCGGGCTCTCCGATCCGAACCGGCCCATAGGTTCCTTCTTGTTCCTCGGGCCGACCGGGGTGGGCAAGACAGAGCTGTGCAAGGCGCTGGCCGAGTTCCTGTTCGATACCCAGGATGCCATGGTGCGGATCGACATGTCCGAGTTCATGGAGAAACACAGTGTGGCCCGTCTGGTGGGGGCGCCTCCCGGCTATGTGGGTTACGAAGAGGGGGGTTACCTGACCGAGGCGGTACGCCGTCGCCCCTACTCGGTGATCCTGCTCGACGAAGTGGAGAAGGCGCACCCGGATGTGTTCAACATACTGCTGCAGGTGCTCGATGATGGCCGCCTGACCGACGGTCAGGGCCGCACTGTCGATTTCCGCAACTCTGTGGTGATCATGACTTCCAACCTGGGGTCGGATCTGATCCAGGAGCACCACTCCGAGAAGGATTACGACGAGATGAAGGCCCTGCTGATGGAGGTGCTGACCCGCAGCTTCCGACCGGAGTTCATCAACCGGATCGACGAGACAGTGGTGTTCCATCCGCTCGGCGAGGATCACATCAAGTCCATTGCCCGCATCCAGCTCAAGAGCCTGATGGGTCGTCTGGAGGCTCAGGGTTACGAGGTGGAGGTGAGCGAGGCGCTGCTCGAGAAGCTGGTGCATGCCGGGTTCGACCCCGTCTACGGGGCACGGCCCCTCAAGCGGGCGATCCAGCACAAGGTGGAAAACCCGCTGGCCCAGGCACTGCTCTCCGGTCGCATCGTTCCCGGCAAGAAACTGCTGCTGGGGGCCGACAGCAACGGCCTGACCATGAACCAGTAAACCGAACTGTGTCGATGCCAACAACGCCAGCCCTCGGGCTGGCGTTGTCATATCTGTCGGCTGTGATATCGGAGAATAAAAAAATGGCAATCCTAAGATTGCCGGGAGGAATGTAGTCATGCGACCTGACGTGGGTTGAGCGGGTCGCAGGGGCAAGCCCCGGTTTCGCAGAGGGTCGGAATGATCCTCTCCTTACAGCATGCCCGTGATGCGCTCTCTCATCCCGGGCGGCCACACACCTGTCAGGCCTGACCTGAACGCCGCAGCATGCGGGTCAGACCCATTGAATCATCTTGCTTACAGCATGCCAGGGATGGCGGCCTTCATCTCTGAGGGCCAAACGCCGACCTGAACCTGACCTATATGCTCTTTTTGCAGCAGCAACATGGCCAGACGGGATTGGCCTATGCCGCCCCCTATGGTCTGCGGCATCCGCTCTGCCAGCAGATCCTGGTGCCAGTCATATTGCAGGCGACCTTCATCACCTGTGATGGCGAGCTGGCGGCGCAGGGCCTCTGCGTCCACCCGGATCCCCATGGAGGAGATCTCGAAGCTGTCTTCCAGCACAGGGTTCCACACCAGAATGTCACCGTTCAGACCCGCCAGACCCAGTTCGCTGTGGCTGCTCCAGTCGTCATAGTCCGGGGCGCGCACATCGTGACGCTCGCCGTGGGAGAGGGCGCCGCCGATGCCGATGAGGAAGACTGCACCCAGCTCCTTGGCGATGGCGCGTTCGCGTCCCTTGGCATCGAGATCCGGGTAACGGGCCAGCAGCGCTTCGCTGTGGAGGAACTGGATCTCGCCCGGCAGGAAGGGAGTCAGTTCGTGTTCGGCGCAGACGGCACGCTCGGTGGCCTTGATGGCGGCCCAGATGCCGCGCACGGTTTCTTGCAGATAGGCGAGATCGCGGCGCTCGCTCGGCATCACCTTCTCCCAGTCCCACTGATCCACGTAGACGGAGTGGATGGGGGTGAGCTTGTCTTCGTCCGGGCGCAGCGCCTTCATGTGGGTGTAGATGCCTTCACCCGGGCCGAAGCCGAAGCGACCCAGGGTCTGGCGCTTCCACTTGGCAAGGGAGTGAACCACTTCGTAGCTGTGTCCGGGGAGTGTCTTCACCTTGACCTGCACCGCATTCTCGCTGCCTGACAGGTTGTCCTGAGTACCATCTCCGACCCGGCTCAGAATGGGGGCTTGCACCTCCATCAGGCCCAGTTGCTGGGCGAGTTGGCGGGAGAACATCTCTTTGACGAAGCTGATCTGCTGTTGGCTGCGAATGTAGTGCTGTTTCATGCTGAATACCTGTCTAGAACCCGTTGGATGTGACGATTCTTCAACATAATGAACACTAAATTCAATATTCGATAATAGAAATAGGCTTTACACATTTTTTTATTCAAAATATACCTCAAATTAATGAGGTATCGTCAACGGGAGTGCAAAAAAGTGCCGGAAAATTATCGGATCGATAATCTCGATCAGGCCATCCTCACCGCCCTGATGGAGAATGCGCGGATCCCTTATGCCGAGTTGGCCAAACAGCTGGCGGTCAGCCCGGGTACCATCCATGTGCGGGTGGAGAAGATGAAGCAGGCGGGGATCATCGAGGGAACCCGGGTGCAGGTGAACCCCAAGAAGCTGGGTTACGACGTCTGTTGCTTCATCGGGATCAATCTCAAAAGCGCCAAGGATTATCCCTCTGCACTGGCCAAGTTGCAGGCGCTGGACGAGGTGGTGGAGGCCTACTACACCACGGGTCACTACAGTATTTTCATGAAGGTGATGACCCGCTCCATCGACGAGTTGCAGACTGTGCTGATCCACAAGATCCAGACCATAGACGAGATACAGTCCACCGAAACGCTCATTTCGCTGCAGAACCCGATATTGAGGGATGTGAAACCGTGACGAGCCGCCTGACCGTCGGGATCAGGGTTCGATATAGGGAATGCCGTACTTGTCGTAGATAGCCTTGAGTCGGCCATCCCGCTTCATGCGCAACAACTCGGCATCGTAGGCTGCCATCATGGCTGGTGTATCGGCATCGGCCCGGGCCCTGGTCCAGGCGGTGTAGTAGGGGCTGGCCTTGAGTGGCTTGGGCAGGTAATCGAGTTTGCCCTCCAGCCCCTCCTCTCTGATCTGGGCGAAGGCGGTAACCAGCGGCATGGGCACAGTATCGATGCGCCCGGCGATCAGTTTGCGCAGTTGCAGCTGGTTGATGGGGATCTCCTGGATCTGATAGGCGGGGTCTTTGAGCGCCGCAGCCAGTTCGGGAGTGTAGGCAAAATCCTTGGTCAGCCCGATGCGCCAGGGTTTGAGGTCTTCCAGGGTATCGTAGCGGATCCTCAGCATATCGGCCTTGCGTACGAAGAAGTGCCAGCTGTGGCGCAGATGGGACTGCTGTGGATAGAGCAGGTAGCTCTCTCGCTCCGGCTTGTAGGAGTGGGTCATCACAAGGTCATACACGCCGGTCTCGGCATTGCGGGTGAGGCGGGCACCCGCATCGGTCAGTTCGATCTTGATGGGGATCTTGAGCTTGTTGAAGATGGCGGTGACCACGTCCACATCGAGTCCGCCAGGCTGGGCCTTGTCATCCAGAAACTTCAATGGTGGCTCAAGGGTGCCGCCTATGACCAGCTCTTTGGCCTGGAGCCAGAGAGGGAACAGCAGACAGAGCAGGGGTAACTTTCGCAAACCAAATCTCCTGCACGGAATAGGGAATCGCTCATGGGCATGATTCAAGTATATTGGCCCGAATATTCAACAGAGACGACCCGGATGGCAAATCCTGAAATCGAAAGTGAGTTGGATGGCATCGACAGGTTATCTGTCCGCTTCTATCGTCTTGGCTTGAGTCTGGCAGCTTTATTGCTGGTGTGTCGAGGGGCCAGCCTGCTGATCGGGCAGGATTTTTTAGCGCCCTCAGTCTGGTTGACGGCGTTGGTGGTGGTCTGCGGGGTATGCGGACTCTGTCTGCATGTCTATGACAAGCGCATCCGTTTCATCTTGCAGGTGTTTGCCTGGGGTGGCCTGGTGCTGAGTGCCAGCGGAGCACCCGAGGTGCTGGTATTGGGAGCGTCGTTGGCGACGCTCTCCGGGCTGGCGTTCAAGGAGCAGTTCTGCTTCGCCATTCCGGGCATCAAGGCGCTGCCCCTGTTGTTGCCGTTGCTGTGGGGACTGGAGTGGGCGCAACTGGGCTGGGCAGCCGCGCCGGTTGCCCTGGCGTGCGGCCTGTTGCTTGGTTTGCTCTGTCTGGCAAAGTGGCGGATGCCCCTGCACTTCGACATCGGTGACAAGGGGCGTTACCAGATTTAGGTCTGATGGCAGCCTTTCATCTGCTGATTGAGGGCTTGCATCACTTGATGGCGGCTGATGATGCCGATCACTTTGCCCTGCTCCAGCACCGGATAGATCTTGGGTTTTGCCCCGGTCATCTGGCGCGCCAGATCCAGAATACTGTCGTCCGGGTCGACCGAGAGAGGCGTCCGGCTCATTATGTCTTCCACTTGAGTGCGGGTATCGCAGTGGTAGCTGCCGGTGATCAGACTGGGAATGCAGTCCTGTTCGGAGAGAAACCCGACCAGCTGTTGTTGGTCATCCAGCACAGGCAGGCCGCTCAGCCCTGAGTGGTGCAGCCGATCCAGCGCTTCGGCCAGGCCGAGTTGCGGGGTGAGGAAGTGGGTCAGGCGACTCATGTGATCGCGAATATGTAGCATATGATGGCTCCAGATGCGGGGTGTAGTGCCACTATGGGCGCTGTGAGGCGGACAAGGCCAGTGGTTTGTGCCATGGGGATTGATAGGTGTCGCCGTCGCGGGTATGCCAGTGGCTGGTGAGCAATGACAAAAGGAGAGGTTATGCGTGCATTGGTAACGGGCTGTGGCCGTCGACTCGGTTTCTACCTGTGTGAACAGCTGGTGGCGGCAGGTTGGCAGGTAACTGGAAGCTATCGCAGCGAGCGACCCGAGCTGGCTCGGCTGCGCGCCCTGGGAGTGACGCTGGTGCAGGCGGATTTTGCTTGTGAAGAGCAGGTCGGCCAGCTCATTGAGGTGTTGGCATCACAGCAGGATCTGGCCTTGGTGATCCACAACGCCTCGGCCTTCGAACCAGAGGCGGCAGATGCTGCAGCGCAGCTGGCCCAGTTCGATCAGTTCTATCGGGTACACATGGCGGCGCCATTTCGGCTCAACCGGGCGCTGGCGCCCCAGCTGGCCCGCAATGCCAATGCCAGCATCATCCATATCACGGATATCTACATTCACGCTCCGGCACCCCAGTTTGCCAGCTATGTGGCCACCAAGGCCGGAGCCCACTCCCTTGCCATGAGCTTTGCCCGCGAACTGGCGCCTGCCATCCGGGTCAACACCATAGAGCCGGGCCCTATCCTGTTTCTCGACGAACATGGCGACGCGTGGCGCCAGCAAGTGCTGGCGAAGACGCCGCTGGCGCGGGAAGGCGGGCTTGAGCCTATCTGGCAGGCGGTGCAGCTACTGATGGGGAACGACTACATGACTGGGGCCAGCATCCGGGTAGATGGCGGCCGCAGCCTGGCGGTCATCTGAACCCTGACTGAGCCGCAAGGGGGTCAAGCCTACCTGCAGCTCTTCGATCACCTTGCCCTTCATCAGCCGGGTATGCAGTGGCAGCGTGACCTTGCGGTCATGCACTTCTCCCTGGCCATACAGTTCGGCCAGCAGTTCATTGAGATAGGCATCGACGCGAGTCGCGGCAAAATCGTCTGCGGCACTGCTGGCTAGAATGTCGATATCCAGCGGCCGGTCGAGCACCTTGCAGTTCGGATCGCTGCGATCACGGCCATGGGCCAGTTCCATGGCGATGAAGAGGGTTTTCAACTGCTGGGTTGTCAGCCCGCTTTCGGCAACGAACAGGCAGTTGAGGAAGTCGTGCCTGGAGTGCATTCCCACCGGTTTGGTCTGGATCACCGAACTCAGCTGCAGGCGGCCAAAGTGTTCAAGCAGTTCGCCAACCACCTGACTGACGTGAATATGGGGATCAAGATTCGATCCAATGCTGCACAGATAGAACATGCTCACCGATCCTTGGGTTGGGCTCATCTGAAATGTATACACGGCTCACGGTTATGGGATTAACTATGCATTAACATACATTTGTCTGTTGTGATCAGGCTCTTGTTGGCAAGAAAGGAGGTTTGCATGAGTGTGGAACTGAAATGGGCACTGTTGACCGCATCCAGCGCGTTGGCAATGATCCTGATTATCTGTGTGGCATCCGTCGGTCTGGCGTGAACCCCGTCCCTCATTTGCGGTATGAACCGGCCTCTTGGCCGGTTTTGCTTTTTGGGGGAGTGCAGATATGCTGACCCACCCATGATGAATCGAGACAGCACAAGATGACCAAGGTACGCCCACGTTCCTTGCTGCAAGTGGTATTGATGGGCTTCGTCCTGGTATTGATGCCGCTGGGCGGCATGATCTGGCACGACAGTCAGGCCCTCGAACACTTGAGCCAGTTGACCAGCGACGAGCTGGAGCGGGCGGTGCGCGATACCCGTCGGGCGACCCTGCTCACAACCCAGGCCATTGATCTGGAACGTACTCTTCGCCGTTATGCGGTACTGGGGGATGAGCGCATCCTGGCCAGTTACCAGCAGCAGCTTGCCAGTTACCGCAGCCTGCTCGCCGCTCATCAGGGCTCGATCCCGGATGCTGAGGCTTACACCGGCCTCGAGCAGGCGCTGGCCTGGCTCGAGAGCCTGCAGGATCTGGCCCAGGCCAGAGCCGCCTCGGCCAGCCCGCAATTTGATGAATTTAATCAAATTAATCAGCAGCTTGAAGTGATTACCCGAGGTCAGGTCGATGAGCATGTGAGCCGGGTACGCGCCATGATTGCAGAATTGATGAGAGAGATCTGGTGGGTCAGCGGTTTCGTAGCCGTGCTCAGCCTGCTGCTGGTGTTGTTGTTTACCTATCTGATTATCCACCCTGTGCGTCAGATTGAGTCGCGGATCTTGAGTCTGGGTGCGGGTGTGGAGCCGGACAAACGACCCGTGGACGGGCCGGCAGAGTTGGTGGTATTGGGGGAGCGGATCAACTGGTTGCACGACAAGCTCAAGGAGCTGGAACAGCAGAAATACCAGTTCCTGCGCCATGTTTCCCATGAGCTCAAGACGCCGCTGGCGGTGCTGCGGGAGGGCTCGGACCTGCTTGGCGAGCAGCTGGTGGGGCCGCTTACGCCGGATCAGCAGGAGATCTGCCAGATGCTGGAGGAGAACAGTCGCCGATTGCAGACCCTGATCGAACGTCTGCTCGATTTCAACCGCCTCAGCCAGCAGGAGGTGTTTACCCTGACGCCGGTGGCGCTGGCGCCCTTGCTGTCAGAGTTGACCGCAGAGTACCGGCTGGCGCTGGAATCCAAACAAATCAGTGTACACTTGCCGACCGATCCCATCATGCTGCAGGCGGAGCCGTATCGCTTGCGGTTGATCCTCGATAATCTGTTTTCCAATGCGGTCAGCTATGGCGCCAGGGGTGGCCAGATCTGGATCCGCGCCGGGCAGGATGCCAACGGCGGCTGGCTGGAGGTGGCCAACGAAGGGCCCGTCATTCCGGTAGCCGAACGGGAGCGGATCTTCGAGCCATTCGAGCAGGGCAGTATAGTGCGGCAAGGTTTGTTGAAAGGCTCCGGCATGGGGCTTTCCATCGCCCGCGAGTCGGCGATGAGCCTTGGCGGTGAATTGGTATTGATTGAAGACGAACAGGCTGATGTCTGTTTCCGGTTGACGTTGAAGTGAAGCAAAAGATGAAACAATGTGTTGTTCCGGTATTGATGATGGGCCTGCTCACAGGCTGTTCTTTGCTGCCAGCGGGTGACCCGGCGGCGTCGCCGGATCTCGCCCTCGCCAAGCGCATGGAGTTTGCCAACAAGGAGATGCAGGTACGCCTGCAATACTCGGACTGGTTGCTGGCCAGTCACGCTCAGCAGCGGGTGCAGGAGCGTCAGCGCCTCAAGGGTGCGACCGATGTCGAGAGCCGGGTCAGTCTGGCCATGGTCAATACCCACCCCTCCGAGTCGGTGGCAAACCGTCGGGCCGGGCTGGACAAACTCAAGAGCCTGCTGCCCGAGCTTGGGCTCGATGCCCAGGCTTTCCTGCGCAGCTGGATTGCGCTGGGTAAGGAGCTGCTGGTACGTGACAGCCGTCGTGACGACCAGAGTCAGGAGGTGCAGCGTCTGCGCCGCCAGATTGAACAGCTCTCCGCCATCGATGAACAGCTCAATCAACGCAAGCTCAACGGCAGTGGCGAGGCCCTGCCATGAGCCGGATCCTGCTGGTTGACGACGATGTCAGCCTGCTCAAGCTGATGAGCATGCGCCTGCGCAGCCAGGGCTACGAAGTGGATACCGCCGACAGCGCCGAAGGGGCGCTGGACAGACTGCGCCAGCAACGGGCCGATCTGGTGTTGAGCGACTTGCGCATGGCCGGCATGGACGGCCTGGCGCTGTTCGAGCGCATCCAGTCACAGTGGCTGGGGTTGCCTGTCATCATAATGACAGCCCACGGCACCATTCCCGATGCCATCCAGGCTACCCGCTCCGGGGTGTTCAGTTTTCTCACCAAACCCATCGACAAGGATGAGCTGTTTGCCACCATAGAGCATGCGTTGAGCCTGACACGCCCAAAGCAGCAACAGGAGTGGCAATCGCTGATCCTGACCCGCAATCCGCAGATGGAACAGTTGCTGATCCAGGCCAACAGCATAGCCGGCATGGAAGTGCCCGTGCTGATCATGGGGCCGTCCGGCTCAGGCAAAGGGGTGATGACTCAAGCCCTGCACCAGGCCAGCAGTCGCCGTGACAAGCCGCTGCACGTCATCAACTGCGCTGCCTTGCCGTGGCCTGCGCTGGATCTGCAGCTGTTTGGCGAGGACGGTCAGTCCGGCCTGTTCGAACAAGCCAAAGGCGCGACCCTGTTTCTCGACGAGATAGGAGATCTGTCGGAATCGCTACAGGCCAAGCTGTTGCAGGTGTTGCAGGAGTACGGTCAGGGTACGCCCGAGGTGCGGGTCATCAGCTCCAGCCATCAGGATCTGGTGACGGCGATGGAAGAGGGGCGTTTTCGGGAAGATCTCTTCTACCGCCTCAATGTGGCCAACATCACCTTGCCACCTCTCAGCGCCCGCAGTGAAGACATTCCGCTGCTGGCCAGACAGGCGCTGGACGAATATCGCAGTCGTCACAATGACTGTGCTGCCCTGGGTTTTTCACCCGAGTCGCTGGCCATGCTGGCGGCCGCAGCCTGGCCTGGTAACGTGCGTCAGCTCTACAGCGTGGTGGAACAGCTGGCGAGCCTCTGTTGCAGTCCTGTGATTGGGGTGTCCATGGTGGAGTCCGCCCTGAGTGGCGGTGGCGGTGGCATCCCCTCGTTCAACGAGGCGCGGGCCGAGTTCGAGAAGGAGTATCTGATCCGTCTGCTGCGTACCACTGAGGGCAACGTGACCCTGGCGGCCAACATGGCGGGCAGAAACCGTACCGATTTCTACAAGTTATTGAATCGGCACGGCATAGAGGCGGCAAACTTCAAATCCAAGGCATGACTCCGGCAGGAATGACTACTCAATAAACAGGATGCCGATCCCTGCACTGGTGCCCTGGATAGGGGGAGAGGATTCAGGCCGGATCGACTACGGCGGTAGAGGTTTGGGCTTTCTGGGTTTTCTGGGAGAGCCAGAGCCCGCTCGCTTTCATCAGATAACCGAGTAGTGCGCCTATCACCAGAGACGGCAGTATCAGGCGCCACTCCCCCGCGGCACCGAAGGTGGCGCAGCAACCGGCAAAGGTGCCGGGAATGTAGTCCAGCCACTGCTGCTTTGCCTGCACACACATCAGGGTCGCAACCACGCCCGTCATCATATAGCCCGCCATGCCCGCTCCCCACCAGGCATCCCCGTGGATCAGCAGCAATGCCCATAGCATGCCGCTCCCATTGCACAGCATGGTTTGCAACAGCGCCTTGTAGCCACCGTTGGAGGCGAAGTAGCTGGTGCAGCCGAGAAAGCCGACCCAGGAGATGAGGCCGAGTGTGACGGCAACCCAGCCCCAGACGGCAGAGAGGATCCCGGTCGTGATGGCGATGGCGATCAATGGGCTCATGGCGTGACTCTTCTGTAGTGGAATTCGTAAAGAAAGGGAGCCTACCCCGCGCAGGGGGGGCGGCAAGCAGGGGCGAGATTGTGTGTGATCTTCATCACTCATTTCAACTCAGGAATACGCTTGCGCTCGCGAAAAAAATTCATTGGAGGCGTGCTCGACCCTGCACCATAGTTATGAGCCCTGTCCTGCTCATGGAGTGAGTCTGATGGCGCCAAATGTGATCGTTCCTCTGCTGGTATTCGTAGCATTGTTCCTGGTCGGAACCATGGCCAAGGCTCTGCCCCTTTACCAGCTCATGTAAATTTTCGTGAAATAAAACTCGGCCGGGGCAGGTCTTATGGTTGTTACCCTCATAGCCCCGGGAGTTTTTCCATGTTGATCAAGCGCCGTTCTTCTCATCATCCCACCGAACAGGATGTTACCCCGGAAGCCGTTTATCAGGATCGCCGTCTTATCCTGAAAGGGTTGGGGCTGGGGGCCGCCACTCTGGCGTTTCCCGCTCAGGCTGGCGTGCTCGACCTCTTCTCCGGCGACAAACCGGCACCTGCCGCATCGACCAGACCGCTCAACATTCGCGCCGCCGCCAGACCTGAGGGCGTGATCATCACCCCGGAGGAGAAGGCCACCACCCACAACAACTTCTATGAGCTGGGTACCGACAAGGGGGACCCGGCCCGCAATGCTCACTACCTCAAGCCCGAGCCGTGGCAACTGCGGGTAGAGGGGGAGGTGGCCAAGCCCTTCACCCTGGATGTGTGGGACCTCATCAACAAGACAGAGCTGGAGGAGCGCATCTATCGGCTGCGCTGCGTAGAGGCCTGGTCCATGGTGCTGCCCTGGAGCGGCATCAGTCTGGCGGAGCTCATTCGCCGCGCCGAGCCCACCAGTCGCGCCAAGTTCGTGGCCTTCGAGACCCTCTATGATCCCGAGCAGTTGCCGGGGCAGGCATCCCGTTCTCTTGGAGGGGGCATAGATTATCCCTATGTGGAGGGGCTGCGCATCGACGAGGCGATGAACCCGCTCTCCTTTCTGGCGATGGGCCTCTATGGCAAGACGCTGCCCGCCCAGAACGGGGCACCGATCCGGCTGGTGGTGCCCTGGAAGTACGGCTTCAAGAGCATCAAGAGCATAGTTTCCATCCGGCTGGTGGAAGAGATGCCACCGACCACCTGGAATCTGCTGGCATCGAACGAATATGGCTTCTACGCCAACGTCAACCCGGAGGTGGATCACCCGCGCTGGAGTCAGGCCAGCGAGCGCTTCATAGGGGAGGGTGGCATCTTCGGTGCAAAGCGTCAGCCTACCCTGATGTTCAACGGTTATGCCGACGAGGTGGCCTCGCTCTATCAGGGAATGGATCTGAGACAATGGTACTGAGACTGACAACCGCTCATACCAAGGGCCTGCGAGTGCTGGTGCATCTGGGTTCCCTCGGCTTTCTGCTCTGGCTGGGGTATGCCTTGCCAGCCGGGCTGCTGGGGGGGGATCCTGTGCAGGGCTTGACCCACTATCTCGGCAAGGGGGCGCTCAATCTTTTGCTGATCACCCTGCTGGTGTCACCGCTCGCCAAGCGCTGGCGGCAGGGGCAGCTCATCAAGCTGCGCCGCCCTCTCGGGCTCTGGTGCGCGGCCTGGGCCGGGTTGCATTTTATGGTGTGGCTGGGGCTGGATCTGCAATTCGACTGGGGGCTCATCGGCGGTGAGCTGGTGAAGCGCAGCTACATACTGGTGGGGGCAGTGGCGCTCTTGTTGCTGGCGGCGCTCAGTCTGACCTCTATCCCCGCCCTGCTGCGGGTCATGGGGCCGGCCTGGCAGAAGTTGCACAACTGGATCTATGCCGTTGCCCTGCTGGTGCCGGTGCACTACTGGTGGTCGGTGAAGAGTGGCTGGCAGGAACCACTCATCTACCTGCTGCTGGCCTGTGCTCTGCTATGGCCACGGCGGGAGAAGTTGCTACGCCCCTGGCGTCAGCGTCAGCGTCAACGCCAGAAGCTGAAAGAGGCGTGAGTTGCCGCTCAGGCATAACAACGCAGAACTCGCATAGCAAAAGAGGCCTAATCGGCCTCTTTTTTGGTGATGTCGCCCGTGTAGGCATCGACCAGCAACTGCACTCGCTGTTCGTCGGCATCCAGGGTTTCTACCTCGAATTTATCCCCTTCCAGCTCCACTTCCCGAATGTCGTGGTACCCTTGGGCCAACAACAACTTGACCAGCGCCGGCATGTCGAGACGCACCTGAGCCGCCCAGCCAAGGGTGGAGAAAAGGCAAAGGATCAGCAGGAAACTGCGTGGGATCATATTCATTCCAGATTCATGGCTGGCAGACTATAAACGGCATTATGTTAGGTTTTTGGAGATGAATCACCCATGAATAGAGCCCTGTCTCTGCTTGGGTTGCTGCTGCCCGTGATGGTGCAGGCGACCACGCCGAACGAGGCCTTGCTGCAACAAGCTGTCAGCGAGGGTCGGGTCAGGCCCTTTCATGAGGTGATGGAGGTGGCCTCCCTCCTGCCGGTGCGCGTGCTGCGCGTCGACCTGGGGGAAGAGGATGGCATCTGGCTGTATGAGCTCAAGCTCATCGACAGCGAGAACAGCGTGATCAAGGTCGGCTATCGCGCCGACAATCTGGAGATGGTGTGGCTCAAGGGCCACCATCTCGAGCGGCTGTTCGAGCCACGCCCGCCGCAAGAGGAAGATTGACCTTTGGGTGGGTGCCAGGTTGGGATCCAAACTGACAACCCGGCACAACTGTTCAACCCTCCCATCTCCGTTGACGCAAGAGTAACCCTGCTTTGGATACCCATTTATGCGAATTCTGATAGTTGAAGATGAGAAGACCCTGGCGGGCCAGCTGGCCGAACAGCTGCGTCTGTCCGGTTTCGTGACCGACCTTTGCCACGATGGCAACGAGGCCGGCTTTCTCGGCGAGACCGAGCCTTATGACGCCATCATTCTGGATCTCGGCCTGCCGGGTCGCGATGGCCTGAGCGTGCTGAAGGAGTGGCGCAGCAAGGGGATCGATACCCCTGTGCTGGTACTGACCGCCCGCGGCCAGCTGCACGAGAAGATTGAGGGGCTCAATGCCGGTGCCGACGATTACCTCACCAAGCCGTTCCAGGTGGCGGAGCTGGTGGCGCGGGTGCAGGCGCTGGTGCGACGGGCGGCGGGCAATGCCAGTTCGATCCTGGAGATAGGCGGGGTGCGGCTCGACATGGCGGCCTCCCAGGTGTGGTACGAAGGCACCCCCATCAAGCTCACCGCCCACGAATTTCGGGTGCTGGGCTACCTGATGCAGCACAGGGGCAAGGTGGTGTCGCGCAGCGAGCTGATCGACCACATCTATGCCCAGGATTTTGACCGCGACTCCAATACCGTCGAAGTCTTCATCGGCCGGATCCGCAAGAAGACCCACGCCGATCTCATTGAGACTGTGCGTGGTCTTGGATACCGGATCAACGAATGAGTCGGGCCTTGATGCAACCCCTGCCAGGGTACGGTGAATGAGGCTGGTCAGGACCCTGCGGGGGCGGCTGGTAGTCATAGCGCTGGTCTGGTGCGGTCTCTTCCTGTTTGCCACAGGTTTCAGCCTGCAGACCATGATGCGCAACTACTGGCAAGAGGCGGAAGCCGACGGCCTGCGCCTGCAGCTCTACGATCTGCTCTCCCGCCTCGAGATCCAGCCAGATGGTCTGCCCATCGTCACCGAACCCATGGCCGACCCCCGCTTTCGTCAACCCTATTCCGGCTACTACTGGCAGCTGGAGCTGGGGAATGAGGTGGTCAGCCGCTCGCGCTCCCTGTGGGATGTGCACCTCAAGGTGCAGGGTCTGAAGTCGGCGTTCGGCGATCCGGATCTGTTTGTCGGCAGGGGACCCAACAAGGAGCCCCTGCTCATCATGACGCGTACCGTGCTGCTGCCCGGGTCGGATCGGACGTTTACTCTGGTGATGGCCAAGGACAGCAGCGCCTTGACCCAGACCCTGAAGAAGACCCGCATCAGCCTGTTCCTGGGCCTCGGCTTCGCCGCCACGGGTCTGGTGCTGGGCTTCATGTTCCAGATCGTCTATGGTCTGCGTCCGCTGCATCTGTTGCGCCGCGAACTGGGACGAGTACATCAGGGGCATCAGGAGGGATTCCGGCTGCGCTATCCGCTGGAGATACAGCCGCTGGTGGAAGACATCAACCGCCTGCTTCACCACTACAGCGAGCTGCTGCAGCGAGCCCGCTCCCACACCGGCAATCTGGCTCACGCCCTCAAGACGCCGCTCAGCATAATGCGCAATCAGGTGGCCCAGCTGTCACCCGAGGATCAGGCCGCCATCGGCGAGCAGCTCGACCAGATCCAGCGCCACATCGACTATCACCTCGGCAAGGCGCGGGTGACCGGCGCCGCCAAGATCCTAGGGGTGTCGACTCCGGTGCGGGCACGGGTGGAGTACATCTGCCGTGCCTTCTCCCGTCTCTATCCGGGCAAGGAGGTGGATCTGCAGGTGCCGGCCAATCTGGCGGTCGGGGTGGAGGAGCAGGACTTCGACGAGATGGTGGGCAACCTGCTGGAGAACGCCTACAAGTGGTCGGCCGGTCAGCTGCGTATTTCCAGCGCCGAGCTGGGGGGCTGGATCACCCTGCGCATCGAGGATGACGGCCCCGGCATGAGCGAGGATCAGATCGCCAAGGCGGTGTTGCGCGGGGTACGGCTCGACGAGAAGGTGCCGGGCTCGGGGCTCGGCCTCAACATAGTCTCCGATCTGGCCGAGGCCTATCGAGGCAACCTCATCATGGGTCGGGCGGAGTTGGGTGGTCTGGCTGCGTCTCTGTCACTGCCCAAGGTGGCCAGGGTAGAGAGCTAGATATTATCAGCCCCGTTATGGGGCGGATGGAATTGTGGTGGTCTGGCCGCGTCCCTTCACTGCCCAAGGTGGCAAGGGGGGAGGGTCAGGCATAAGATAAGACACTTGTTCAAGCCTGAGGAAGGGTAGCAATGACAGACGATCCATGGGCACTATGTCACCTTGATGACTCGTTCGATTCCTCCGTGTTGGGGATCAAGGGGGCACAGCTTCAGTGGTTTGAAGACAGAGATAGCCTGATCGCATTCCTGCTGGAAGATTTCATCGATCTGCTGGCCGATGTAGGTGAGCTGGACGAAGACGAAGTTGCCAGCGCCCGCGAGCGCTTCACTCTGCTGGTGGAGCAGATCAGCGACGATCGTGCGTTGGTGGATGCGCTCAACGATCTCGCCTCCGGCCTGCGCCGTATCGCCTGGCTGGGGCCGCTCTCCGAGCTGGCCGAAGTCAGCGATGACTTCGCCGCCGGCCTGCGCCGCTATTTCTGGACCCAATACGACGGCGATGAAGATGACCCGGATGCCTGGGTACCGGAAGAGCTCTGGCCCCAGCTGGTGGAGTGCGCGGAAGAGTATATGCAAGAAGGCGACTTCTGAGCCACTTTGTCCAAACTCTGGCAGCAGAGCGGGTGGCATGTGCGAAAGCGCGCATGCAGTAAAAGAGCTTCTGAGTCTTCACTGCCACAGTAAATTGACAGCAATAAAAAACGGCGCCTGATGGCGCCGTTTTTGTTGGTCGAGTGTGGACTCAGCCGTTGGCCGGGACCGCGTGAGCGGTATTGGCCAGTGCCGGGCCCCTGTATTTCTCGATCTGCAGCTGGGCCATGTGGCCGCAGTTGCCCTGCGCCAGGCTGGAGGTGCCCTCGTCGAAGGTCAGGCAGTTGACGTTGCCGTTCTTGCAGATGGCCCCCGCCTCACCCGGTTTGGCCGGGTCGAACCAGGCCCCTTCACAGATGCGCACCACGCCCTGACGTATGTCTTTCGACACCAGGGCGCCCACCAGGATCTGGCCGCGATCGTTGAAGGCGCGCACCAGATCCCCATCCTGAATGCCACGAGCCTTGGCATCATCCGGGTGGATCAGAATGGCCTCCCGATCGGCGATGGCGAACTTGTCTCGCAGCGGTGTGTTGTCCAGCTGTGAGTGCAGGCGCTGGGTCGGGTGCGAGGTGTTGAGCGACAGCGGATAACGGCTGGCCGTTTCGCTCTTCACCCACTCCTTGGGCTCATACCACTTGGGATGGCCGGCGCAGTCGGCATATCCCATACCGGCGATGGTGTTGGAGAAGATCTCGATCTTGCCGGACGGGGTGCCGAGCGGGTTGAGCAAGGGATTCTCGCGAAAATCGGCGTGACGGATCCACTGGCGGTTCGCCTCCGGAATGGGGAAGCGGATGTAGTTGTTGGACTCCCAGAACATGTTGAATGGCGGCAGCGCCACCCGCGCGCCACGGGCCTGGGCGGCCATGCCGTCGTACATCTGCTTGAGCCACAGCATCTCGTCCTTGCCTTCGGTATAAGCCTCCAGCAGGCCCAGCTTGGCGGCAATGGCGCTGAAGATGTCGAAGTCGTTGCGGGACTCGTGCTGGGGCGGCACGCACTGGTGCATGGGGAACACGTAGCGCTGGGAGTAATCGCCCCCCATCTCCAGATCGTTGCGCTCATAGCTGGTGGTGGCCGGCAGCACGATATCGGCGTGCTTGGCGGTGGCGGTCCAGTAGGGTTCATGGACTATCACGGTCTGCGGCTTGCGCCAGGCCTTGAGCAGGTTGTTGGTGTCCTGATGGTGGTGGAAGGGATTGCCACCCGCCACGTAGACCAGCTTGATGTCCGGATAGCTGAGCTGACGGCCGTTGAAGTCGATGGTCTTGCCCGGATTGGCGAGACAGTCGGCGATGCGGGCCACCGGGATCGGCGCCGGGCTGTTCTTGGGTGCATTGCCGGCCGAGATACCCGCCAGTATGCCGCCCTTGGCGGTGGGGCTGCCACCGGAGGAGTAGTGGTAGCTGAAGCCGTAACCGCCGCCGGGCAGGCCGATCTGGCCCAGCATGGCGGCCAGGGTCACCAGCATCCAGTTGGGCTGCTCGCCGTGATGCTGACGTTGCATGCCCCAGCCCGCCATGATCATGGTGCGCTTGGACGCCATGTCGAGAGCCAGCTGACGGATCACGGCGGCATCGACGCCGCAGACAGTGCTCGCCCACTCGGCACTCTTCGGCTGACCGTCGTCCTTGCCCAGCAGGTAGGTGAGGAACTTGTCGAAACCGCTGGTGTAGCGATCGAGGAAGGCCTGATCGTGCTTCTGCTCGGAATAGAGGGTATGGGCCACCCCCAGCATCATGGCCACGTCGGTATAGGCGTTCGGTGCAATCCACTCGGCCCCGGCCAGCTTGGCGGTCTCGTTGTAGACGGGATCGATGCTGATGATGCGGGTGCCCTTCTCCTTCAGCGCCTGGAAGCCAGCCTGACCCTCGTGGTCCGGCATGTTCCAGCTGTTCTTCAGGGTCACCTGGGCGTTGACGCCCCACAGCACCACCAGTTCGGCGTGTTCGATCACGTTCGGCCAGGCGGTCTGCTGCTCATACACCTCGATGGAGCCCATGACGTGGGACATGATCACCTGGGCGGCGCCGGCGGAGTAGTCACCGGCATAACCGGTGAAGCCACCGGCCAGGTTCATCAGGCGGTGCAGCAGGGTACGGCTGTTGTGGAACATGCCGACGCTCTTCCAGCCGTAGGAACCGGCGTGGATCGCCTGCGGGCCGAAGTCGCTCTGCACCCGGCCAATCTCGCCGGCCACCAGTTCGATGGCCTTGTCCCAGCTCACCCGCACCCATTCATCGGCGCCGCGCAGCTCGGGTCTGGCACCAGGGCCGTGCTCCAGCCAGCTCTTGCGTACCATGGGGTACTTGATGCGGTTCTTGGCGTGAACCTGGAATGGCGCCATGTCGATGAGATCGTTCGGCGCCGGATCATCGGCCACCGGCTGGACGCGCACCATGCGGCCATCTTCGACTATGGCTTCGAAGGCGCCCCAGTGGGCACCGGTCAGTATGCCCTTCTGGGCCGGTACCAGGGTCGGGAACTGTTCCAGCGCCGTGCTGATGGCCTTGGCCAGGGCACTTTTCGGGAAGATGCCAGCCAGCAGCGGCAGGGCCGCACAGGCGCCGAGCCCCTTGAGCAGGTTGCGGCGGGACAGATTGGTTTTCTTATCGGTAAAAAAAGTCATGACGATTTCCTCTGTGCCAGCCTTAGTGCGCCGCGCTCATGTCACTGGCATGTTTCTGGACGTATTGGGTCAACATGCGAGCCTGTTCCGGGGTCAGGGAGGTACGGGATTCCATCCCCTTGATGACGCCGATCCACTGGTTGGCATTGAAGTGATCCAGCGCCGTGAGGCCGTGGCAGCCGGTACAGTTGTTGGACATCAGGGTGGAGGCGTATTGCCACAGCTTGCCCTGATCGCCGATGAGCTGGCTCTGATCCACCCAGGCGGTCAGTTTGACCTGATGCCAGGTGAGGTTGGTGGCGCTGTCGGTTTCGCTCTGGCCGGTGACCAGGGATTTCTTGGCGTTATCGCCGACCAGCACGCTCAGGATCCGCTTGCCGGGGGCGGCGTAGAAGACTTCGCTCACGCCGTCCTGCTGCCAGCCTTCGATCTGCACCTGGGCGCGGCCATTCTCGTTGGCCAGCACTTCCACCCTGGTGGAGGGCATCAGGGTGCCTTCGTCTGTCTTGGCGGCGACATCGAGGAACAGCGGCGCCGTGGCGATGGCGTAACGGGTGGTGACGTTGGCCGGAGTCTGGGCGGCAGCCTGGGCGAGCTCGCTCGCACCGGCGGCAGCCAGCTCGCTCATGTCAGGCATGATGTGGGCGACACCGCGGTGGCAGTCGATGCAGGTCTGGCCTTCCTTGATGGCAACCGGGTGCTCGGCCCGGGCATTGGGGCGCTGGGCCAGAATGTCCATGGCGGCGTAGCTGTGGCAGCTGCGGCAGGTGGCGGAGTCGTTGGCCTTGAGCTGGTCCCACACTGTCTGGGCCATGCGCAGCTTGTGCGATTCGTATTTTTCAGGGGTGTCGAGGGTGCCGATCGCCTCGTGATAGATATCCTTCACGGCGCGGATCTTGGTCCACAGATAGGCGCTGGGTTCATTGGGAATGTGGCAGTCTGCACACTCGGCCCGGATGCCCTTCACGTTCTGGAAGTGGACGCTGCCCTGATATTCGGCCAGCGGGGTCTGCATGGAGTGGCAGGAGACGCAGAACTCGGTAGAGCTGGTTTTATGCATCACTGTCATGGTGACACTCAATGCCGCGACGCCCAGCAGGGCCCCGAGCAGCAGGAGCCAGAACCAGGTCTTTCTCAATAATTTTCCAAGCATGGCGGCATTTTCCTACGATCAAATATTACCAATATAGTATTAGCTAGAGAGAGGTAGGGGATTGACCTCTATCATGATTTTTATTTTGTAATTTCATTTTAAATGCATTAATTATTTTGTATTTTATCATTTAATTGAATTTAATTTAATATCCACGCTTTCTTCATCCCATTCGAACTCGTTCGGGTCAGGTTTCATTACATGGCCTGCATGAGCATCCTGAAGGGTAGTCGTCCGCTTTATCCTGAGTCGCACCTCTGACCGACAGCGTGCTCATGATCAGCGAACCCGCGGATGGCCAGGCTTGGGCTTTGCAAAAGGCTCGGTATATACTGTTCGCATATACAGTATCCAGGTGTGTTTACCATGCGACTCTTTATCGCCGAGAAGCCCAGTCTTGGCCGAGCCATTGCCGATGTGTTGCCCAAGCCCCACAAGAAGGGGGACGGTTTCATCGAGACAGCCCAGGGGGATGTGGTGACCTGGTGCATCGGCCACCTGCTGGAGCAGGCCGAGCCCGATGCCTACGACGCCGCCTTCAAGCAGTGGCGCATGGAGCAACTGCCCATCATCCCCGCCCAGTGGCAGCTGGTGGCCAAGCCCAAGACCAAAACCCAGCTCACAGTCATCAAGCGGCTAATCAAGCTGGCCGACTGCGTGGTGAATGCCGGTGACCCGGACAGGGAAGGGCAACTGCTGGTGGACGAGGTGATCGACTTTCTCGGCTACCCCAAGACCAGACCGGTGCAGCGCTGCCTTATCAGCGATCTCAACCCGCCGGCGGTGCGCCGCGCCCTCGACAAGCTCAGAGACAACAAGGAGTTCGTGCCGCTGGCGGTATCGGCACTGGCCCGCAGCCGTGCCGACTGGCTCTATGGCATCAACATGACCCGGGCTTACACTCTGCTCGGTCGCAAGGGTGGTTGCAGCGAACTGCTGTCGGTCGGTCGGGTACAGACACCGCTGTTGGGGCTGGTGGTGCGGCGGGATCTGGAGATAGAGGCCTTCGTACCCAAGCCCTTCTATGAGGTGTTGGCCCATCTGGTGACCGACGGCAACGAGCGCTTCAGCGCCAAGTGGCTTCCCTCCGAGGCCTGCCTGCCCTGGCAGGATGAGGAGGGGCGGGTGCTCAACCGGGCGCTGGCGGAGAAAGTGGTCAGTCGCATCAATGGCCAACCAGCATCGGTGGAAGAGGTAGAGGAACAGGCCCGCAAGCAGGCGGCGCCGCTGCCCTACAACCTCTCCAGTTTGCAGATCGATGCCGCCAAGCGCTTTGGCATGGATGCCAAGCGAGTGCTGGATGTCTGTCAGGGGCTCTACGAGCGCCACAAGCTTATCACTTATCCCAGATCCGACAGCCGTCACCTGCCCAGCGATCACTTCAATCGGGCGGCCCAGGTACGGGAGGCCATCGCTGCCACTGCGCCGGCACTCGCCAGGGCGGTGAGCGAGGCGGACGGCAAGATCCGCAGCAAGGCGTGGAATGACAGCAAGGTGGATGCCCACCACGCCATCATCCCCACCGAGAAGCGTGGCAACGAGGGCAGCCTCAGCGGAGATGAGGCCAAAATCTACGGTCTGGTGGCGCGCCAGTACCTGCTGCAGTTCTACCCGCTGTTCGAGTACAACGACAGCAAGGTGCTGCTGCGTATCGCGGGTGGCCTGTTCCAGGCCAAGGCGCGGCGGATCCTCAAGGCGGGCTGGAAGGCGCTGCTGGGGGTCGAAGAAGATGACGACGAAGAGAAAGCCGGTACCCTGCCCGCCCTGAAAGAGGGGGAGCAATTGCTGTGCGAGCGCGGCGAGCTGCTGGAGAAGATGACCCAGGCGCCCAAGTCGTTCACCGATGCCACCCTGCTGGCCGCCATGACCGGCATAGCCCGCTACGTGCAGGATCCCGAGATCCGCAAGACGTTGCGCGAAACGGACGGCCTCGGTACCGAGGCGACCCGGGCCGGCATCATAGACCTGCTGTTCAGGCGTCGTTTCCTGGTGCGCCAGGGCAAGAGCATCAAGGGCACTCCCACTGGACGGGCACTGATCCTGGCGCTGCCCGCCACCGCCACCACGCCGGACATGACGGCCCTGTGGGAGCAGAGCCTGGGCCAGATTGCCGAGCGGCACGCCAGCTATCAGCAATTTATGGGGCCACTGACAGATCAGTTGAATGCCTTGATTGAGGGAGCTCGGCAGGATTCCGGCGCCAGCTTCAGCGCCCTGCCCAAGACTGCGTCGGGGGCCGGCAAGCCCCGTTTTACCCGTCGCAAGAGCAGCACAGGCACCACTGGCACTCCTCGCAAGAGTACCGGCAAGCGCCCGGCCAAGAGCAAGGCGACCTGAGTCGCCGCGCCGCAATACCAGGCTGGATAAGCCATATAGAAAAAGGGGCCCTTGGCCCCTTTTTCTATATGGCACCTGGAACTAGCCCGTATAGACACTCTCTTCCGGGTACTTGATGCGGGTTTCGCTCGGGCGAGCCAGCATGAAGGCCAAGGTCAGTGGACCGAGACGACCACATATCATCACCAGTACCAGGATAAGCTTTCCCGGCTCGCTCAAGGAGGCAGTAATACCGGTAGAAAGCCCCACAGTGGCGAACGCAGAGACGGTCTCGAACATGATTTTGTCGAACGGCAGATCCTCGGTCACCATCAGCAGGAACATCGCCAGCATCAGCACCATGGTGCTGACCATGATGATGGCCAGCGAGCGGGTCACTATCTGGGGTGAGAGGGTGCGGCCAAAGGCGGTGACGTGGGGCCGCTTGCTCAGGAAGGCCCTGGTCGCCAGCAGCACCACCGCAAAGGTAGTCACCTTGATACCACCACCGGTAGAGGTGGTACCGGCCCCGATAAACATCAACATCATCATGAACAGCAGGGCGGCAGGGACCATCTGCCCGGTGTCGATGCTGTTGAAGCCCGCGGTCCGCGCACTGGCCGACTGAAAGAAGGCTGCCAGCCATTGCCCCCCAAGGGAGGCGCTGCCAAGGGTGCCCGGATTGTTGCGCTCCAGCAGCCAGAACATCAGGGTGCCCAGCAGCAGCAGGGCAGGGGTCATCACCAGCATCAGCTTGCTGTGCAGCTTCAGTTTGCGCCAGCGGCGGTTGCGTACCAGATCGACGATGACGGTAAAGCCTATGCCTCCCAGGATCAGCAAGAGCGCAATCGTCAGCGAGATCAGGGGATCATCCCGATAATCCATCAGGCTGTTGGGAAACAGTGAAAAACCGGCGTTGTTGAAGGCGGAAACTGCATGGAAGAAGCTGACATAAAGACCGCGTTCCCAGCCCATATCGGGCACCCAGCGGATGGCCATGACAGCGGTGCCGATCAGTTGGGCGATAAAGGCGAACAGCACTATGCGTCTGACCAGCCCCACTATGTTGACCGAGCCCTCCTGTCCCAGCGCCTCCTTGGCCAGCACCTGCTGGCGCAGGCCGACCCGTTTGCTGAACATGGCGATCAGCAGCAGTGTCATTGTCATCTGACCCAGACCGCCAATCTCCATCAATATCAACAGGAAGATCTGTCCCTGCAGCGTGAAGGCGGTACCTGTATCCACCACACCGAGCCCGGTCACGCTGATGGCCGAGGTGGCGGTGAACAGGGCGTTGACGAAGGTCACCTCGCCATTGTGGCTGGAGGGTTGCACCAGAAAAATGGTGCCGATCAGCAGGATGACCAGAAAGCTGCCCAGGATCAGCTTGGCTTCGCTCCAGCGGGAGTTGTCATCCCGATGCAGGGCGAAGGCGTAGCTGCTGCGCCAATTGATCACAGGGTTTCCAGCCAGTGGTCGATGGCGTGTTTGTTGCCCGCCATGATCAGTATGTCGCCCAGTTGCAGCTCCATCTTGCCGGTCAGCACGTTATGCAGCACATCGCCTCGCTTGATGGCGAGCAGCTGGAAGTCGTTCTGTTGCAGCAGATGCAAGTCACCGAGATTGCGGGCATTTTGCTGCAGACCGATAACGACTTCGGTCAGCACCATGTCGTGGCCCAGCTCCAGATAGTCGAACAACCGGTTGTCCAGCATGCTCTGGGCGACCCGTCGGCCCATGTCCCACTCCGGATTGATCACCTTGTCGGCCCCGACTTTATGCAGGATTTTGGCGTGAAACTTGTCACGGGCCTTGACCCACACCTTCTTCACGCCCGCCTCTTTCAGGACGAGCGTGGTGAGAATACTGGTCTCGAGGTTGTCACCGATGGCGACAAAAACGATGTCGAAGTTGGCCAGCCCCAGCTCTGCCACGGTAGCCTCATCGGTCGCATCGGCGACGATGACATGGCTGCACAGAGTGGCTATCTGGCGGGTCTTGCTTTCGTCGATATCAATCGCCAGCACCTCGGCATCCTGCCGTTGCAGCTCTTCGCACAGGGCGCTGCCAAACAGCCCCAGTCCGATGACGGCAAATTGGTTGTTCATGAGTACTTCCTCGGGAGTCGGAACCGGATACTCTACTCCAGCAGATCGAGTCCGAAAAGAGGGCGGGATTTTTCGTCCGGCGGGAATATAAGGTAGACTGCCCGCTTGCTATTGTCGGGACACGCAGATGAAACTCACCCCCCACGCCTCCTTGTTGACGCTCAACACCCTGGCCCTCGATGCCCACTGCCTCTGGCTGGCGGAGGTAGACAATCTTGATGACCTGCCGCAGATCCTGGCCAGTCCTGAACTGGCAGAATTGCCCCGCCTGGTGTTGGGTGGTGGCAGCAATATATTGTTTTGCAATGATTTCGCTGGCCTGGTGGTACTCAACCGGCTGAAGGGTATCGCACTGCAGGAGGAGGGGGATCACTGGCTGTTGCATGTGGCCGCCGGTGAGGACTGGCATCAACTGGTGTGTCATGCCCTGCAACAGGGATGGTATGGTCTGGAGAATCTGGCGCTGATCCCGGGCACAGTCGGCGCCGCGCCGGTGCAGAATATCGGTGCTTACGGGGTCGAGCTGGCTCGTTTCTGTGCCTATGTGGAGGCATTCAACTGGCAGAGCGGTCAGGTGGAGCGGATCAAGGCCGCCGATTGTCATTTCGGCTACCGTGACAGCATCTTCAAGCACGCCTGTCAGGATTCTCACTTCATTACCGCCGTCGGTCTGCGTCTGCCCAAGGCCTGGACGCCCATGCTGGGTTATGGCCCGCTGGCGGCGCTCGGTGACACGCCCACGGCGCAGGCCATCTTCGATACCGTCTGCGCCACCCGGATGGCCAAGCTGCCGGATCCCAACCTGCTCGGCAATGCGGGCAGTTTCTTCAAGAACCCCGTGGTAACGACGACGCTGGCCGACACGCTCAAGCAGCAATATCCGCAGATGCCCTGCTACCCGGCCGGGGAAGGGCAGGCCAAGCTGGCGGCTGGCTGGCTCATCGATCAGTGCGGTCTCAAGGGTTTTGCCATCGGCCGCGCAGCCGTCCACCAGGAACAGGCGTTGGTGCTGGTCAATCTGGGGGGGGCCAGCGCCATGGAGCTCATCGCTCTGGCGGCCCATGTGCGTGACAGCGTGGAGCAGAAATTCGGGGTGGTGCTGGAGCACGAAGTGCGCTTCATGGGGCTGACCGGTGAGACTTGGCTCGATGAGGTACTGGCATGACGCTTACTCCCATCAGGCAGACGCTGATCACCCTGCTCAGCGATGGCCAGTTTCACTCCGGCGAGCAGCTCGGCGAGCAGCTCGGCATCAGCCGTGCAGCAGTGGGCAAGCACATGGCAGCGCTCAAGGAGCTGGGGCTTGACCTGTTCAGTCTGACCGGCAAGGGTTATCGGCTGGCGGTGCCAATGGCGCTGTACGATCAGGCGCAGTTGCAGGCGCTGGCCCCCATGGCGCCGGTGCACTGCTTCCCGGTGATCGACTCCACCAATCAGTATCTGCTGGAGCGGGTCAACCAGCTGCAGTCCGGCGAGAGTTGTCTGGCCGAGTGCCAGACTGCCGGTCGTGGTCGCCGTGGCAAGCCCTGGGTTTCCCCCTTCGGTTGCCAGCTGATCCTGAGCATGTATTGGCGACTCGAGCAGGGCATGGCGGCGGCCATGGGCCTGAGTCTGGCGGTCGGAGTGGCCGTGGTGCAGGCGTTGGAATCCCTGGGTTATCCGGGGGTCGAGCTCAAGTGGCCGAACGATCTCTATTATCAGGGCCGCAAGCTGGCTGGCATTCTGGTGGAGATGAGCGGCAGCGCCGGCGCCAGCTGCAACCTGGTGATCGGGGTGGGCCTCAACCTGGCGATGCCAGCCCGTGAGGGGGAGCGGATCGATCAGGCCTGGTCCGAGCTTCGCCACATCCAACCGGAACTGGTGGATCGCAATCTGCTGGCCGCCCGCATGCTCGGCCACCTGCAACAGGCCATGTTGACCTTCGAGCAGCAGGGGTTGTCGCACTTTGTCGATGACTGGAACCGGCTCGATCACTTTGCCGGTCGGCCGGTGCGCCTCTTGATGGGGGAGCAGGAGATCCGGGGCATCGCCCGTGGCATCGATGATCGCGGCGCCCTGCGACTGGAGACGAGCGAGGGGATCAAGTTCTATCTGGGGGGAGAGATTTCCCTGCGACGGGGCGACTGATATCCCGGTGTGCCAGAGACACCAATGGAAGAGGGGGCCTGCAGGCCCCCTCTTCGTTCATGTACTGTGCTCACCCGCCATCACTTGCGCAGTTTGATCTGCTCGATGGCATGCTCATGACCTTTGGTCAGGATCAGATTGGCCCGCTCCCGGGTCGGCAGGATGTTTTCCTGCAAATTGAGATAGTTGATATCTTGCCATATGGTGTTGGCGATCTTGCTGGCTTCACTCTCCGCCAACTTGGCGTAGTGGTGGAAGTAGGAGTCGGGATCCGAGAAGGCACCGCTGCGAAACTTGAGGAAGCGCTCGACATACCAGGTGCGCAGCAATTCGGTTTCGGCATCCACATAGATGGAGAAATCGACAAAATCTGACACGAATACTCTATGGGGTTCCTGTGGATAGTCCATGCCGCTTTGCAGCACATTTAGCCCTTCCAGGATCAGGATATCCGGCTGTTCCACCACCTTCTTCTCATCCGGAATGATGTCGTAGATGAGGTGGGAGTAGACTGGCGCCTCTACCTTCTCATGGCCGGCGCGGATATTGGCGACAAACTCAACCAGATGGCGGATGTCGTAGGATTCCGGGAAGCCCTTGCGGCGCATCAGGCCCCGCTCTTCCAGCACCTTGTTGGGATAAAGGAAGCCATCCGTAGTGACCAGCTCTACCCGAGGATGCTCCGGCCAGCGCTCCAGCAGCGCCTGCATGATACGGGCCGTGGTGCTCTTTCCCCCCGCCACGCTGCCGGCGATGCTGATGATGTAGGTGCCCTTGCCGCGGGACTGGCCGAGGAACTGTTCCAGCACCCGGCTGCGGCGCTGCTTGGCCTTGACGTAGAGATTGAGCAGGCGAGAGAGGGGCAGGTAGATCTCTTCCACCTCCTGCAATGACACCTTTTCATTGATACCGCGCAGGGTCTGCAGATCGTGTTCGGTCAGGGTCAGGGGGACCGCATCGCGCAATAACGCCCATTGTTCGCGGGTGAATTGCAAATAGGGGTTATGCTCTGTCGTCATGGTGTCATCACTGTTTCTTGGGCAGGGCGACCATACACCAAGGGGTGGGGAGCGACAAGCTATGCTGCGGATCCGAGCAGGGAGTGAGTCCTTTTTTGCATACTTCCCGGCAATAATGCACATTTTGCAAGGCGCAATGGTTGCATCCCCAAAATCCTTACAATAAAATGCGCGACGCTTGGATGTCTGTCGTCTATTTGCCCGGCAAAAGCGATAAAACAACGGGTGCAAGCAGAATTACCGTTGTGGCATTTATGCACCGGAGGGGTTCCCGAGCGGCCAAAGGGATCAGACTGTAAATCTGACGGCTCTGCCTTCGAAGGTTCGAATCCTTCTCCCTCCACCATATTTCTCTGCGGTTTGAGTTCTTTGGGTTAGAGAAATGCGGGCATCGTATAATGGCTATTACCTCAGCCTTCCAAGCTGATGATGCGGGTTCGATTCCCGCTGCCCGCTCCAAGATGCTGATATGGCTCAGGCGATAGCAAGAGTCACACCTTAGCGGGTGAGTTCGGCAATCGAACCTGGCTGCCAGCACCAACCTCTCTTCCCTACCAGATTCAAATCCATCATATAAACTGTTCTGTGGTTAGCTTGCCACCGCGTACTCAGCGTTAGTTTAGAGGGACGATCATGTCTAAAGAAAAATTTGAGCGTAACAAACCGCACGTTAACGTGGGTACCATCGGCCACGTTGACCACGGTAAAACCACCCTGACTGCAGCCATCACCAACGTGCTGGCCAAGCACTTCGGTGGTAAAGCTTTCGCCTTCGACCAGATCGACAAGGCACCGGAAGAGCGTGAGCGTGGTATCACCATCAACACCTCCCACGTAGAATACGATACCGCTACCCGCCACTACGCCCACGTAGATTGCCCGGGTCACGCCGACTACGTTAAAAACATGATCACCGGTGCTGCCCAGATGGACGGCGCGATCCTGGTAGTAGCTGCGACCGACGGCCCGATGCCGCAAACTCGTGAGCACATCCTGCTGGGTCGCCAGGTTGGTATCCCGTACATGATCGTGTTCATGAACAAGTGCGACATGGTAGATGACGAAGAGCTGCTCGAACTGG
>NZ_JAACFY010000007.1:0-207561 GCF_029237305.1 Aeromonas sp. 2MA4
GGATATTTACAACGCGGAGCGGCCGCATCATGCGTTGAAATACAGAACCCCCGATGCGGTACATAGGGGGTTCTGAGTAGAGAAATGCTAGTTGAAAATGTGTAAACCTATTTCAGGACTAGACATGCTTATGTCCACAGTCTGCCGAGGAGGCTCAACCCTTCGTCAGGTCCAGCCGGATGGCACCGACCGGTTTGCAGCAACAGGGCAGACATTCACCCGGGGAGACAAACGCCAGCGGCACATTGGGGTAGTGCACCGAGCCTGCCAGCAAGGGCGTGCGGCAGGCGCCGCAATAGCCGCTGCGGCACTGGAACTCCAGCTGATGGCCGTGGCGCTCCAGGGTCTCCAACACGCTCTCGCCGGGATGGGCGAGCAGGGTGCCATCACAGGTATGTACCAGCGGCACCTGTGGTGCCTCCTGCTGCGTTGCAGGCTGCAGGGCAGGGGCCAAGGTGTTGGTTGCGTCACTCACAGTTCAACGTCACCTGATAAATTGTCTGCATCTAGGTTTCTGCCGGTCTGACCGAGCAGCATATCGGGTAGCTGACTTACAGCTCGAAGTCACCGAGATCATCGGCGTGTACTTCGCTGTCAATCTGGCCGACCAGGTAGGAGCTCACTTCCACTTCCTGCGGGGCAACCTGCACGTTGTCGGACGACAGCCAGGTGTTGATCCAGGGGATCGGGTTTTGCTTTGCGCCGGCAAAGGCTGGCTGCAGACCGACCGCGTTCATGCGCAGGTTGGTGATGTACTCCACGTACTGGCAGAGGATGTCTTTGTTCAGGCCGATCATGGAGCCGTCCTGGAACAGGTACTCGGCCCACTCTTTCTCCTGAATGGCGGCTTCCTTGAAGATCTCGAAGCAGGCTTGCTCGCACTCGGCGGCAATCTCGGCCATCTCGGGGTCGTCCTGGCCGGTGCGCATCAGGTTCAGCATGTGCTGGGTGCCGGTCAGGTGCAGCGCTTCGTCACGGGCGATCATCTTGATGATCTTGGCGTTGCCTTCCATCAATTCGCGCTCGGCGAAGGCAAAGGAGCAGGCGAAGCTGACGTAGAAGCGAATTGCCTCCAGTGCATTGACGCTCATCAGGCACAGATAGAGCTTCTTCTTCAGCTCGCGCAGTGTGATGGTGCGCATCTGTCCGGCGACGCTGTGAGTCCCTTCACCGTGCAGGTTGTAGAGCGCGGTCGCTTCAATCAGGTCATCGTAGAAGCAGCTGATGGAGCCCGCGCGTTTGAGGATCTGCTCGTTGGTCACTATGTCATCGAACACCTGACCCGGGTTGTTGACGATATTGCGAATGATGTGGGTGTAGGAGCGAGAGTGGATGGTCTCCGAGAAGGCCCAGGTCTCGATCCAGGTTTCCAGCTCCGGAATGGAGACCAGCGGCAGCAGCGCCACGTTCGGGCTGCGACCCTGGATGGAATCCAGAAGAGTCTGGTACTTCAGGTTGGAGATGAAGATGTGCTGCTCGTGGGGCGGCAGCGCCTGATAGTCGATGCGGTCGTGGGAGACATCCACCTCTTCCGGGCGCCAGAAGAAGGAGAGCTGCTTCTCGATCAGCCGTTCAAAGACTTCGTGTTTTTGTTGATCATAACGGGCCACATTGACCGATTGGCCAAAAAACATCGGCTCTTTGAGCTGGTCGTTTTGGGTTTGGCAGAAAGTTGAATAGGCCATGGTTACCAGAATGTATTGAATGGATAAACAGGAGAGCGGGAGCTTGTCGCTCCCGCCCGGTTGTCAGATCTTGCAATAGCTTATATTTTACAAGCCCCACCGGCACAACCGTCATCTTGCATATCGGCTTGTGCGTCATCCGCCCCATCACGGGTGTTGTGATAGTAGAGGGTCTTGAGGCCGTATTTGTAAGCGGTCAGCAGATCCTTGAGCAACTGTTTCATCGGTACCTTGTTGCCTTCGAAACGGGCGGGGTCGTAGTTGGTGTTGGCGGAGATCGCCTGATCCACAAACTTCTGCATGATACCGACCAGCTGCAGATAGCCATCGACGCTCGGTTGCTTCCAGAGCAGTTCGTATTGATCTTTCAGGCGATGATACTCGGGCACCACCTGTTTGAGAATGCCATCCTTGGAGGCCTTGACCGAGACGAGGCCGCGCGGCGGCTCTATGCCGTTGGTGGCGTTTGAGATCTGGCTGGAAGTCTCGCTCGGCATCAAGGCGGTCAGGGTGGAGTTGCGCAGACCCACTGTCTTTATCTCTTCACGCAAGGTTTCCCAGTCCAGGTGCAGCGGCTCGTTGCACAGGTTGTCGAGATCCTTTTTATAGGTATCGATGGGCAAAATGCCCTGGGCATAGGTGGTCTCGTTGAACGCCGGGCAGGGGCCGAATTCGCGGGCCAGCTGCACGGAGGCTTTCAGCAGGTAGAACTGGATCGCCTCGAAGGTGCGGTGGGTCAGCGCCAGACCGGAGCCGTCGGAGTAGCGGGCGCCGTTCTTGGCCAGGTAGTAGGCGTAGTTGATGACGCCAATGCCCAGGGTGCGACGGTTCATGCTGCCTTTCTGGGCGGCCTTGAGCGGGTAGTCCTGATAGTCGAGCAGGGCATCCAGGGCGCGCACGGCGAGATCCGCCATCTCTTCCAGATCTTCCAGCTTCTCGATGGCACCGAGGTTGAAGGCAGACAGGGTGCACAGGGCAATTTCGCCCTCTTCGTCATCCACGTTGTTGAGCGGCTTGGTGGGCAGTGCAATCTCGAGGCAGAGGTTGGACTGACGTACCGGCGCCACGCTTGGATCGAACGGGCTGTGGGTGTTGCAGTGATCCACGTTCTGGATGTAGATGCGACCGGTGCCGGCGCGCTCCTGCATCATCAGCGAGAAGAGGTCGACCGCCTTGATGGTCTTCTTGCGAATGGCCGGATCCTGCTCGTACTTGACGTAGAGCGCTTCGAACTTGTCCTGATCCGCAAAGAAAGCATCGTACAGGCCAGGGGCATCGGACGGGGAGAACAGGGTGATGTCGCCGCCCTTGATCAGGCGCTGGTACATCAGCTTGTTGATCTGCACGCCGTAGTCCATGTGACGGACCCGGTTCTCTTCCACGCCGCGGTTGTTTTTCAGTACCAGCAGGCTTTCCACTTCGGTGTGCCACAGCGGGTAGAAGAGGGTGGCCGCACCACCGCGTACACCGCCCTGGGAGCAGCATTTGACCGCAGTCTGGAAGTATTTGTAGAAGGGGATGCAGCCGGTGTGGAAGGCTTCGCCGCCACGGATGGGGCTGCCCAGACCACGGATGCGGCCGGCGTTGATGCCGATGCCGGCGCGCTGGGAGACATAACGGACGATGGCGCTGGCGGTGGCATTGATGGAATCCAGGCTGTCATCGCATTCGATCAGCACGCAGGAGCTGAACTGACGGGTCGGGGTACGGACACCGCTCATGATGGGGGTCGGCAGCGAAATTTTGAAGGTCGACACCGCATCGTAGAAACGCTTGATGTAGCTCAGACGGGTATCTTTCGGATACTTGGAGAAGAGGCAGGCCGCTACCAGTATGTAGAGGAACTGCGGGCTCTCGTAGATCTCGCCTGTGACGCGGTTCTGCACCAGGTACTTGCCTTCCAGCTGCTTGACGGCGGCGTAGGAGAAGTTCATGTCACGCCAGTGATCCAGGTGCTCGTTGAGCTCCTCGAATTCGGCCTGGGTGTAGTCGGTCAGCAGGTGCTTGTCATATTTGCCCATGTCTACCAGACGGGCGACGTGCTGGTAGAGGTGGGGCGGCTCGAACTGGCCGTAGGCTTTCTTGCGCAGGTGGAAGATGGCCAGACGGGCAGCCATGTACTGGTAATCCGGACTTTGCTCGGAGATCAGGTCAGCAGTGGCCTTGATGACGGTTTCGTGGATATCGGCGGTACGGATACCGTCATAGAACTGGATGTGGGACTTGAGTTCCACCTGGGAGACCGACACGTTGTCGAGCCCTTCGGCGGCCCAATCCAGCACGCGGTGAATTTTATCCAGATCGATGGGTTCTTTGTGGCCGTTACGCTTCGTCACAAACAAGTTCATTGGCTGATGACCTTCAGTTGATTCCCGAAAAACCATCGCACTGCGCTGGCCTCGGCGCCGTGAACGGCTGCGGGAGGTGGGGGCGTATTGTGCGATGAATCACAAGATATAGTGTTATTTTGAGTTCGAGCTACAAGATAGTGAGGTCGCCCCCGCTTTGCAATCTGTGGATAAGGCATTAGCTGTGGATAAATTGTGGGTGTCGGGACCCATGTTAGTGGACGCTCACAGTGAGTGGGTTTTCATGCGTCCGATCCGGTAAATGCAAGTCTGATGATCGAACATGGAAAATTTAAATAACTTTTTTTGCTTGCGAAAACGGGGTGTTTTTACTAGCAAATTCAGTCTGGTTATCCCTTGTGCAGCAGGGGTCAAAAGGTGTCCTGTCCCAGTCTGTTGGCGGTTGCCAAATCGCAAAAAAGGGAGATCAATCCGGACCTCCCCTGGTCTCATCCTTGTGCCTGCAACGGTCGCCAATCGTGCTCATCTGGCCACCGATTGGCGATAAAGCTACCTTTATGATCCATCAATCTGGCTGTCTGGCGGCAAACAGGATTAGCTCAGCTCGTAACGCAGCCAGTGGTGCAGGGCCTGCACGGTATCGAAGTGCAGATCCGCACCCCAGTCGGCGGGATCCTCGTCCTCGTTCAGATAACCCCAGCCTGCGACGGCGGTGCGCATGCCCGCATTGCGGCCCGCCTCTATGTCACGCACATGATCCCCCACATAGAGGCAGTGGGCGGCGTCGACCCCCAACTGTTCACAGGCAAAGTACATGGGGGCAGGGTCGGGCTTGCGCACCGGCAGGGTGTCGGCACTGACCGTCACGCCGCAACTGGCAAGCTCGGGCAAGGTAGCCAGCAGCGGTTCGGTGAGAAAGCCCGGCTTGTTGGTGACTATGCCCCAGGGCAGTTTTTTCTCGTCCAGCCACTCTATGAGATTCACCATCCCCTCATAGGGTCGAGTGCCGACACAGAGGTTGGCCGCGTAGTAGTCGAGCAGGGCGGTGCGCAGGCGAGTGGCCCCCAGCTCCTCGAGCAGCTCATCGCCAAGCCCGGCTTTGAGCAGCCCAAGCGCGCCGTGGGAGGTGGTCTGTCGGATGATGGCGTCAGAGAGCGGCGCAAAGCCTTCGCTCACCAGCACATGGTTGACGGCGGCGCCCAAGTCCGGCGCCGTATCGAGCAAGGTGCCATCCAGGTCAAACAGCACACAGCGCAGCGGTACCGGCGTGTTATCGATCATCAGCCATGCTCCGGGCGGATGAACTCCACCATGTAGTTGACGTCGACATTCTTGCCAAGCTTGAACTGGTTGGAGAGCGGCGCGTAGTGCACCCCGCTCATGTCCCGTACCAAGAGGCCTGCTGCTTCACCCATGCGACACAGCTCGGCTGGGGTGATGAACTTCTTGTGATCGTGGGTACCTTTGGGAACCATCTTCATCAGGTATTCGGCGCCGATGATCATCATCAGATAGGCTTTCGGATTGCGGTTGATGGTGGAGACGAACACCCGTCCGCCCGGGCGCACCAGAGTGGCGATGGCGCGCAGCACCGAAGCCGGATCAGGCACATGCTCCAGCATCTCCATGCAAGTGACCACGTCATACTGGCCAGGGGCCTGGCCTGCGTGCTCCTCCGCCGTCATCTGCTGGTATTGGAGCTCCACCCCTTGTTCCAGGGCGTGCAGGCGGGCGACCCCAAGAGGCTCCTTGCCCATGTCGATGCCGGTGACGTGAGCACCCCGACGGGCCATGCTCTCGGAGAGAATGCCGCCACCGCAGCCGATGTCGAGGATGCGTTTGCCAAACAGGCCGCCGCTCTTGTCGGTGATCCAGTCAAGGCGCACCGGATTGATTTGATGCAGTGGCTTGAATTCGCCCTCCATGTCCCACCAGCGGGAGGCAATAGCTTCAAATTTGGCGATTTCTGTCAGATCGACATTGGCATCACTATTCATATTTTGTGGATCCTGTGGCAGGGCGCGCAGGTAGCAAGACTCGGGCGCAATCTATTGTCCTGGCGGGCATTATAACGGAGACACTTTGTCACACCAGCCCGACTTGTTACCCGGATTTGTGGCTTAAGGTATTTGGCTCAGTGTGTTACCATAGCGCGCTGTTTAAGCCAAAGAACAACTAATTAGGGATTAAGGCTTTCTATGAGCGATCTGGCCAGAGAGATCACGCCGATCAACATCGAAGAAGAGCTCAAGAGTTCCTATCTTGATTACGCCATGAGCGTGATCGTAGGACGAGCTCTGCCGGATGTGCGTGATGGCTTGAAACCGGTTCACCGCCGCGTTCTGTTTGCTATGAACGAGTTGGGGAACGACTGGAACAAGCCCTATAAAAAATCGGCCCGTGTGGTCGGTGACGTAATTGGTAAATACCACCCGCACGGCGACAGTGCCGTGTATGACACCATTGTCCGCTTGGCGCAGGATTTCTCCATGCGTTACATGCTGGTCGATGGTCAGGGCAACTTCGGTTCGGTCGACGGCGACAGCGCCGCCGCCATGCGTTACACCGAAGTGCGGATGGCACGCATCTCCCACGAGCTGCTGGCCGATCTGGACAAAGAAACCGTGGACTGGGTGCCCAACTATGATGGCACCGAGATGATCCCGGCTGTCATGCCCACCAAGGTGCCCAACCTGCTGGTCAACGGTTCATCCGGTATCGCGGTGGGCATGGCGACCAACATTCCTCCTCACAACCTCACCGAGATAGTGAACGGTTGTCTGGCGCTTATCGAGAATGGCAATCTCACCATCGATGAGTTGATGACCTACATCACAGGGCCTGATTTCCCCACCGGCGCCATCATCAATGGTCGTGCTGGCATAGTGCAGGCCTACCGTACCGGTCGCGGCTCCGTCTATGTGCGTGCCAAAGCCGAAGTGGAAGTGGACGACAAGACCAGTCGCGAGACCATCATCGTTCACGAGCTGCCTTATCAGGTGAACAAGGCGCGGTTGATCGAGAAGATCGCCGAGCTGGTCAAAGAGAAGAAGGTCGAGGGCATCAGTGCCCTGCGCGATGAGTCTGATAAAGACGGCATGCGCATCGTTATCGAGATCAAACGTGGCGAGTCTGGCGAGATTGTGCTGAACAATCTCTACAAGCACACCCAGCTGCAGACCACGTTCGGCATCAACATGGTGGCGCTCGATAACAACCAGCCCAAGGTGATGAACCTTAAAGACATTCTGGATGCGTTCCTGCTGCACCGCCGTGAGGTCGTGACCCGCCGGACCGTGTTCGAGCTGCGCAAGGCGCGGGATCGGGCTCACATCCTTGAAGGTCTGGCCGTCGCGCTGGCCAACATCGACCCCATCATAGAGCTGATCCGTCACTCCGATACGCCCGCAGACGCCAAAGCCAAACTGGTTGCCCGCGGTTGGGAGCTCGGCAACGTGGCCGCCATGCTGGAAAAAGCAGGCGATGACGCGGCCCGCCCCGAGTGGCTGGAGCCGGAATTCGGCATCCGTGAAGGTCAATACTTCCTGACCGAGCAGCAAGCCCAGGCCATCCTTGACCTGCGTTTGCACAAGCTGACCGGCCTCGAGCACGGCAAGATCCTGGAAGAGTATCAATCTCTGCTGGATCTGATTGCCGAGCTGCTGTTCATCCTGGCAAGCCCGGAACGGTTGATGGAAGTGATCCGCGATGAACTGCTGGCCGTGCGCGAGCAGTATGGCGACGAACGTCGCACCGAGATCAGCGCCTCCAGCGCCGAGATCAACATCGAAGATCTGATCACGCCGGAAGACGTGGTGGTTACCCTGTCTCACCAGGGTTACGTGAAATACCAGCCGATCACAGACTACGAGGCCCAGCGCCGCGGTGGTCGTGGCAAGTCGGCCACCCGGATCAAGGAAGAGGACTTTGTGGAACGTCTGCTGGTGGCCAACACCCATGACACCATTCTGTGCTTCTCCACCCGTGGCAAGGTCTACTGGCTGAAGGTGTATCAGCTGCCGGAGGCGTCCCGTGGCGCCCGTGGTCGTCCGATCATCAACTTGCTGCCGCTGGAAGAGGGTGAACGTATCACCGCCATCCTGCCGGTCAAAGAGTATGCCGACGACAAGTATGTCTTCTTCGCCACCGCTGATGGTACCGTGAAGAAAACCAGCCTGTCTGCGTTCAGCCGTCCGCTCTCCTCCGGTATTCGTGCCATCAACCTCAAAGAGGGTGATGAGTTGATCGGGGTGGACATCACAGATGGCAGCAACGAGATCATGCTGTTCTCCGATGCGGGCAAGGTGGTTCGCTTCAATGAAGGTAGCGGCCGCGCCGATGCAGCCGATGCTGATGTCAGCGATGATGTCGACGGAGATGACGAGAGTGTCATTGACGCTGGCAACGACGATGATGGCAGCGACAACGGCGAAGGCAGCGAGAGTACCGAAAGCAAGGGCACCTTCAAGGGCGTGCGTCCCATGGGCCGTACCGCCGGTGGGGTACGCGGTATCCGCCTGCTCAACGGCGACAAGGTGGTTTCCCTGATCGTCCCCCGTGGCGAGGGTGCCATCCTGACCGCGACCGAGAACGGTTACGGCAAGCGTACCGCGCTGACCGAGTACCCGACCAAGAGCCGTGGTACTCAGGGCGTTCGTTCCATCAAGGTGGACGAGCGTAACGGCAAGGTGATCGATGCGATCCAGGTTGACGATACCGACCAGATCATGCTGATCACCAATGGCGGCACCCTGGTCCGTACTCGCGTCTCCGAAGTGAGCATCATAGGTCGTAACACAGGTGGTGTTCGTCTGATCCGTACCGGTGAAGATGAAACCGTGGTCGGCCTGCAGCGCATTGCCGAGAGCGATGAGGAAGAGAACGACGTCATGGCCATTGACGGTGAGGTGTCTGAAGGCACCGACACCACGCAAGACGCCGGCTCTGCCGCCGCAGGATCCTCTGAAGGGTCTACTGAAGAGGGCGCAGCGAGCGACGAATAATCGCGCGTTTGCTGCCATGAAAAAGAGCGACCCTTGGGTCGCTCTTTTTATTGCTGTTTTGTGCCTTGCTGCTGCTTTTACATCCGCCCTGGGAGCCAGCTGATCGTGCCCGCTTAGACTCCTCTGCATTGCCGCACTCCCGCAATTTACCCCAAATCCTTCATGCTGGTGTCATCTCGCTGTCATTGGGCGGGGCCAAGCTGCCCCTTGTACTCAACAAGCATGCCAAGCGGGCCTGGCGCCTGCATCCATCAACAGGAGCATCTTATGACTAGCTGGGTAATGTGGGAGATCTGGTGGAGCCGGGTATGGGGCGAACATCAGCAAGGATCGCTGACAGAGGAGCATGAGGACGAAGTGGCCCATGAGCCTGCACGACTGCCCGCCGAATTGACTGCACAGGGCAAGGCCACGCACGCGCCTCGGCCAAGGGGTTGAGGCCCTGCTTGTCGGCATGGTTAACCTTGTGGTGCGCCGATTAAGGGGAGGCGTTGTGATCCTTGCCGATGCTGTCGGGGCGATCAGAAGAGCCGCAGTTGTTCACCCGGGCGGATAAAGCCGTCCCGCCGTAGCTGAAGATGGCGCTTGCCCAGGCCCAAACGCTTGTTGATGAGCCGAAAGCGCTGGGCGAGCAAGTCCGCAAACTGGCCCTCACCGCGCATGCGGGTGCCAAAGGCGGGGCTGTTGAGCCCGCCATCCCGACTGGCTCGCAACTGGTTCAGGATGGCCTCCTTCTGGCCGGGGTAGTGCTCCTCCAGCCAGTCGCTGAACAGTGTGGTCAGCTCGTGGGGCAATCGCAGCAGTATGTAGTCGGCGCTCTGGGCGCCGGCTTCGGCTGCCGCCTTGATGATTTGCTCGAGCTCAGGTTCGTTGAGGCGCGGGATCATGGGCGCTGCCAGCACGCCGACCGGTACTCCTGCCTGTGCCAGCTTTTCAATCACCTTGAGCCGACCCGTGCCTGTGCTGGCTCTGGGTTCCAGCTGACGGCGCAAGGTTTCATTTAATGTCGTCACCGACACCATCACCTGACAGAGTCCCTCCCGAGCCAGTTCGGCCAGCAGATCGAGGTCGCGCAATATCATGGCGCTCTTGGTGATGATGCCGACCGGGTGGCGATGGGCCTGCATCACTTCCAGCAATTGGCGGGTGAGGCGATAGTGATGCTCGATGGGCTGGTAAGGATCGGTGTTGGCGCCGAGCACTATGGTCTGTGGCTGATAGGTTGGCTTGGCAAACTCCCGGCGCAACAGCTCGGCGGCATTGAGCTTGGCAAACAGCCTGGTCTCGAAGTCGAGGCCGGGGGATAGCTCCAGATAGGCGTGACTCGGTCTGGCATAGCAGTAGATGCAGCCATGCTCACAGCCCTGATAGGGGTTGATGGATCGACCAAAGGGCACATCCGGCGAGCGGTTGTAACTGATGATGCTGCGGGCGGTTATCTCCTTCACCTCGGTGCGGGGATCACTGGCGGCAAATGCCGCTTCCCACTCGGGTTGAGCCCAGCCGTCATCGACCGCGTCGACCCGCTGGCCGCTGAAGCGGTGATCAACATTGTGGAAACTGCCTCGTCCTGCCATCACATCACACCGACACTGTTTATATATACAGTCATCTTGCAAGCCTCAGAGCCAAAACACAAGCTCTCGCCATCGCTTCCTTGCTTAAAGCAGCATGACAAATGGATCTCTTGCTTGATCCCCCTGATACATTTCGTTTACATAGACAAAATGCGAACTGGATCACGGAAATCATCATGAAACCCATTGTCTCCCGCTGGCTGTTTATCGGTGTACTTGGCCTGGTCATCTGGCGGCTGATCCCGCTCTCCACCGATCAGGAGCTGGCATCGGCCAATCGAGCCTGGCGTAGCGGCCAGTTCGAGACGGCGACAAAGATCTGGCAACCGCTGGCCGAGCAGGGGATCCCCCGGGCTCAGGCGCTGCTGGGCTGGAGCCACGAGGTGGGGCAGGGAACGGCGCAGGACATGGAGCAAGCCATCAGCCTTTATCGCCAGTCGGCGCAGGCCGGAGACGCCTTTGGCCAATACCGGCTGGCGGAGGTCTATCTGCGCGGCGCCGGGGTGAAGCGGGACCTGCGGGAGGCATTTCACTGGATGGAGCTGGCGGCCCGCAACGGTGACGTGCCCGCCATGCTCAAAGTCGGCGTGCTGCACCTGATGGGGGTAAGTGGTCGGGTCGATCTGCCCCAGGCCAAGCAGTGGCTCTATCAGGCTTCGCAGAAGGGCAACAAGCTTGCATTGAAGGTGTTGGAGGAGCTTGCCCTGGCCGAGGAGGGGAGCAGTACCTTCGATTTCAACTGGCAACCCCTTCTGGGTGAGTGACTGGCAAGCGATTCATTTGGTTGTAGAAAATCTCACCAAACTCGATACAGCCCCGCCTACTTCTGGTAGCATGGTCCGGTTTTTGGTTTGCCTTGTGCCGTTAAGCAAGCTGTTTGCGGCGCAGTGCGCCTCTGCAAAGTGCTGTAGAGAGCCAGAACATCACCCTTTTTGAATGATTTTTTCCATCCCGCATGTGCCCTTTGGTAGGGGGCACCACTGTATAAGGAAACACACAATGCCAATCATTACTCTGCCTGACGGCAGCCAACGTCAATTTGCCCACTCCGTTTCCGTCATGGACGTGGCCGCGGACATAGGTCCGGGTCTTGCCAAGGCGTGCATTGCCGGTCGGGTAAACGGTGAACTGGTGGATGCCTGCGAGCTCATTGAAGCCGATGCCTCCCTGGCCATCATCACCGCCAAAGACGAAGAAGGTCTGGACATACTGCGCCACTCCTGTGCTCACCTGCTGGGTCATGCCATCAAGCAACTCTGGCCCCAGACCAAGATGGCCATCGGTCCTGTCATCGACAACGGCTTCTATTACGACGTCGATCTCGACCGCACTCTGACCGACGACGATCTGGCTGCCCTGGAAGAGCGCATGCTGGCGCTGGCCGCTAAGGATTACGACGTCATCAAGAAAAAAGTCTCCTGGCAGGAAGCGCGCGACGTGTTCGAAGCCCGTGGCGAGACTTACAAGGTCGAGATCCTGGATCAGAATATTGCCCGTGATGACCAGCCAGGCCTGTATCATCACGAAGAGTACGTCGACATGTGTCGTGGCCCGCACGTGCCCAACATGCGTCACTGCCACCACTTCAAGTTGCAGAAGATGTCTGGCGCCTACTGGCGTGGCGATTCTAACAACAAGATGCTGCAGCGCATTTATGGCACGGCCTGGGCTGACAAGAAGCAGCTCAAAGGCTACCTGCAGCGTCTGGAAGAGGCGTCCAAGCGCGACCACCGCAAGATAGGCAAGCAGCTCGACCTGTATCACATGCAGGAAGAAGCGCCTGGCATGGTGTTCTGGCACAACGATGGTTGGACCATCTTCCGTGAGCTGGAAACCTTCATCCGTGGCAAGCTCAAAGAGTACGACTATCAGGAAGTGAAGGGGCCCTTCATGATGGACAGGGTGCTGTGGGAGCGTTCAGGCCACTGGGAGAAGTATGCCCAGGCCATGTTCACCACCCAGTCCGAAAACCGCGAATACGCCATCAAGCCGATGAACTGCCCGGGTCACGTCCAGATCTTCAACCAGGGTCTGAAGTCCTACCGCGATCTGCCGCTGCGTATGGCCGAATTCGGCTCCTGCCACCGCAATGAGCCGTCCGGCTCCCTGCATGGTCTGATGCGGGTGCGTGGTTTTACCCAGGATGACGCCCACATCTTCTGTACCGAAGAGCAGATCATGGAAGAGGTGTCCGCCTGTATCCGTATGGTCTATGACGTCTACGGTACCTTTGGTTTTGAAAATATCGTGGTCAAGCTCTCAACCCGTCCTGAGCAGCGTATCGGTTCCGATGAAGCCTGGGATCGCGCCGAGGCCGCCTTGGCCGAAGCTCTGGTGCTGAACGGCCTGAAATACGATCTGCAGCCGGGCGAGGGGGCTTTCTACGGTCCCAAAATCGAATTTACCCTGCATGATTGCCTTGATCGTGCTTGGCAGTGTGGTACCGTGCAGCTCGACTTTGCCCTGCCTGGACGTCTGGGTGCCACTTATGTGGGTGAAGACAACGAACGCCACGTACCGGTGATGATCCACCGGGCCATTCTGGGTTCACTCGAGCGTTTCATCGGTATTCTGACCGAAGAGTACGCCGGACTGTTCCCGACTTGGTTGGCTCCGACTCAGGCTGTGGTCATGAATATCACAGATAATCAGGCCGATTATGCGGTAAAAGTAGCCAAAGCATTGAATGATGCGGGTCTTCGCGCAAAAGCGGACTTGAGAAATGAGAAGATTGGCTTTAAAATCCGCGAGCATACTTTGAAGCGAGTACCTTTCATGCTGGTCTGCGGCGATAAAGAAGTTGAAGCCGGTAAGATTGCAGTACGGACTCGTAAAGGGGCTGACCTGGGCACTTATCCTGTTGAAGAGCTAGTTGCTCTGTTGACCCAGGAAGTTCAGACCCGCGGACAAAAGAAAGTGGAGGAATAAGCTATAAAAGGCGGAAAAAAACTGGGCAAGCAACCGCAAGCCCGCGCTCACCGGATCAATACCGAGATTCGTCTGAAAGAAGTTCGTCTCACTGGTATTGACGGAGAGCCTTTGGGTGTCGTCGAGATCCATGATGCACTGAACTTGGCCCTTGAGGCTGGAGTAGATCTGGTCGAGATCAGTCCTAACGCTGAACCGCCCGTTTGCCGCATCATGGATTACGGCAAATTCCTCTACGAAAAGAGCAAAACAACCAAAGAACAGAAGAAAAAGCAGAAAGTCGTCCAGGTCAAGGAAATCAAATTCCGTCCTGGTACTGACGAAGGCGACTATCAGGTAAAACTACGCAACCTGGTTCGCTTTCTAGAAGACGGGGACAAGGCTAAGGTCACCCTGCGCTTCCGTGGTCGTGAAATGGCTCACCAGGATCTTGGTATCAAGGTTCTGGAGCGCGTCAAGAACGATCTGGAAGAGTTGGCCGTAGTGGAGTCGTTCCCGAAAGTCGAAGGCCGTCAAGCTGTGATGGTCCTCGCACCCAAGAAGAAATCTTAAGGCCCACAAGAAATTGACTCATGGGTTTGCGCCCATGAGTTGGTTCGCCTTGCGATTTTGTTGTCACTCACAATGCGGAGTATGAAATGCCGAAGATGAAAACCAACCGGGGTGCTGCAAAGCGCTTCAAAAAGACTGGCTCGGGTCGCTTCAAGTGCAAGCATAACCACCTGCGTCACATCCTGACCAAGAAGAGCAGCAAGCGTAAGCGCAAGCTGGGACCGAAGTTCATGGTTTCCGCTGCCGACCACAAACGTGTTGTCGCTTGTCTGCCGTACGCATAAGGGGGGATGTAAAAAATGCCAAGAGTTAAACGTGGTGTGACTGCTCGAGCTCGTCACAAGAAAGTAATGAAAGCCGCCAAAGGTTACTACGGCGCCCGTTCCCGTGTTTACCGCGTAGCGGTACAAGCGGTAACCAAAGCTGGTCAGTATGCCTACCGTGACCGTCGCCAGAAAAAGCGTCAGTTCCGTCAGCTGTGGATTGCGCGTATCAACGCTGCAGCACGTCAGAACGGTCTGTCATACAGCCGTCTGATCAACGGTCTGAAGAAGGCTTCTATCGAGATCGATCGCAAGATCCTGTCCGATATCGCCGTTCACGACAAGTTGGCTTTCACCGCCCTGGTTGAAAAGGCTAAAGCAGCACTGGTTTAATCCGGTTCTGTTATGAAAGATAAAAGGAGGCTCAGGCCTCCTTTTTTGTTGTCTGCAATTTATCCAGTTCTGTTGTCAGACCCGACTGTTACCTCTGTATATCTGCAACATGATTTCATTATATGCCAACAAACTAGTATTTTTTCCCCATATTTAACGAGGAGAGGGAATCGGGTCAGCCTCTTCCCCGATAACAAAATGATTTCTAGGGAGAAAAGGCCACCTTAACTATGGTCAGCGAAGGGGCTTTTTTTGTATTATCCCCCTCTTGACCTTATTTAGCCTAACAGGCTCCTGTTTCGGGAGTGGTGACGAGGAAGACATGCAACAGCTTGAAGAAGTAGTCGGCCAGGCCAAGGCCGAAATTGAGGGCGTCAACGACGTTGCGACCCTCGACGAAATCCGGGTCAAATATCTGGGTAAAAAAGGCTTTTTTACCGAGCAGATGAAGACATTGGGCGCCTTGTCCGCCGAAGAGCGTCCTGCCGCGGGCGCCGTGATCAACCAGGCCAAGCAGCAGGTTCAGGATGCCCTGAACGCACGCCGTGATGCACTGGTGGAGCAGGAGCTGAACCAGAAGCTGGCTGCCGAGACCATCGATGTGAGCCTGCCGGGCCGTCGCATCGAGAACGGTGGTCTGCACCCTGTGACCCGTACCATTGAGCGCATTGAGCGCCTGTTTGGCGAGATGGGGTTCAAGGTGGAACGCGGTCCCGAAATTGAAGATGGCTTCCACAACTTCGATGCGTTGAACATTCCGGCTCATCACCCGGCACGTACCGATCACGACACCTTCTACTTCAATCCCGATCTGATGCTGCGTACCCACACCTCGGGTGTGCAGATCCGCACCATGGAACATCAGCAACCGCCGATCCGCATCATAGCGCCGGGCCGCGTCTATCGTAACGACTACGACATGACCCACACGCCAATGTTCCACCAGGTTGAAGGCCTGCTGGTTGACGAGCATGCCAGCTTTACCGAGCTCAAAGGCATACTGCACGACTTCCTGCGCAACTACTTCGAGGAAGATCTCACCATTCGCTTCCGTCCTTCCTACTTCCCGTTCACCGAGCCGAGTGCCGAAGTGGACGTCATGGGCAAGAATGGCAAGTGGCTGGAAGTGCTGGGTTGCGGCATGGTGCACCCGAATGTGCTGCGTTCGGTCGGCATCGATCCGGAAAAATACTCCGGCTTTGCCTTCGGCATGGGCGTTGAGCGCCTGACCATGCTGCGTTACGGGGTCAACGACCTGCGTGCCTTCTTCGAAAACGACCTGCGCTTCCTCAAGCAGTTCAAGTAAGGGCGAGAGAACATGAAATTCAGTAAATCCTGGGTGATGGAGTGGGTCCGCACCGAGTTGAGTGACAACGCACTGGCCGAGCAGATCACCATGGCCGGTCTGGAAGTGGACGCCGTGGAAGCGGTGGCCGGCCAGTTCAACAACGTGGTCGTGGGTGAAGTGGTCGAATGCGCCCAGCATCCGGACGCCGACAAGCTGCGGGTGACCAAGGTCAACGTGGGCGAAGCCGAACTGCTGGACATCGTCTGCGGTGCGCCGAACTGCCGCGCCGGCTTGAAAGTGTGCGTCGCCAAAGTAGGGGCAACCCTGCCGGGTGATTTCACCATCAAGAAAGCCAAGCTGCGTGGCCAACCGTCTCACGGCATGCTCTGCTCCTTCAGTGAGCTGGGTATCGACGTCGAGGCTGACGGCATCATCGAGCTGCCGGCCGATGCTCCCATCGGCACCGATATTCGCGACTATCTCAATCTGAACGACGTCTCCATTGACGTGGACCTGACTCCGAACCGTGCCGATTGCCTCGGTATCGCGGGGCTCGCCCGTGAAATCGGCGTGCTCAACAGTGTGGATGTGGTCGAGCCGACCTGGGCACCTGCTGTTGCCACCATTGATGCAACTTTCCCGATCCGGGTTGAAGCAACCGCCGATTGCCCCCGTTATCTGGGGCGCGTCATCAAGGGGCTGAACCTGCAGGCCAAGAGCCCGCTCTGGATGCAAGAGAAGCTGCGCCGTGGCGGCATTCGCTCCATCGACGCCATCGTAGACATCACCAACTACCTGCTGCTGGAATACGGTCAGCCGATGCACGCTTTCGATCTAGCTACCCTGGAAGGGGAACTGGTGGTGCGTCGCGCCCGTGCTGACGAGCCGATGACCCTGCTCGACGGCAACGAGGTGAAGCTCAAAGAGACCACCCTGGTGATTGCTGATGCCAAAGGCCCTGCCTGCATGGCCGGTATCTTCGGTGGCAACCGCACCGGTGTATCCGAGACCACCACCGACATCCTGCTGGAGTGCGCCTTCTTCGCGCCGCTCTCCATCACCGGCCGTGCCCGTGCTTACGGTCTGCACACCGACTCTTCCCATCGCTTCGAGCGCGGGGTTGATCCGGAGCTGCAAGCCAAGGTGATGGATAGAGCCACCCGTCTGCTGCTGGATATTTGTGGCGGAGAGTGCGGCGGCGAAGCGGGTCCGGTCATCGAGGTCAAATCCGATGCCCATCTGCCGAAAGCGGCCCCCATCAAGCTGCGTCGCAGCAAGCTCGACAAGGTGATCGGTATCAGCGTGGCTGATGCTCAAGTGGTCGAGATCCTGACCCGCCTCGGCATGCAGGTGACCGTGGATGCTGACGGTTGGACTGCGCTGGCACCCTCCTGGCGTTTCGATATCGCCATCGAGGAAGACCTCATCGAGGAAGTGGCTCGCATCTACGGCTACAACAATATCCCGAACCTGAAACCCGCCGCCTCTCTGGCGATGGTTGAGCAGGCAGAAGGGCAGGTGACCCTGAAGCGTGTGCGCGACCTGCTGGTTGATCGCGGCTTCCAGGAAGCGATCACCTACAGCTTCGTCGATCCCAAGACTCAGCAAACCCTGTTCCCGCAGAGCGATGCCATCGTACTGCCCAACCCGATCTCGGTCGAGATGTCCGCTATGCGTGTCTCTCTGTTCCCGGGTCTGGTGCAGGCGGTGGTCTACAACCAGAATCGTCAGCAGCCGCGGGTGCGTCTGTTCGAGCAGGGTCTGCGTTTCATCAAGGACGCGAGCGCCGAGAACGGCATCCGTCAGGAGCCGATGCTGGCCGGTATCATCACCGGCAACCAGAGCGACGAGCACTGGGACATCAAGAGCCGCGCAGCTGACTTCTTTGATTTGAAAGGGGATCTGGAAGCCGTGCTGGACTTGACTGCCGAAGGAGCTACTTTCAGCTTCGAGCGTACCGAGCACAGTGCCCTGCACCCGGGCCAGAGCGCAGCCATTTTGCGCAATGGCGAGGTGTTCGGCCATATCGGCGTGATCCACCCGAGCCTCGAGAAGAAGCTGGGTCTCAAGACCCGGGCCATCATGTTCGAGCTGGAATTGAACAAGCTGCTCCCTGCCAAGGTGCCGGTTGCTGCCGAGGTTTCTCGCTTCCCAGCCAACCGTCGTGATATCGCCGTGGTGGTAGACCGTCAGGTTCTGGCCGGTGATGTCCTCGCAGTAATTAAAAAAGTTGGCGGAAATCAGGTAGTTGGAATAAACTTGTTTGACGTATACCAGGGTGCTGGTATGGCCGAGGACAAGAAGAGCCTGGCCATCAGTCTTGTATTGCAAGACACCCAGCGCACTCTGGAGGAGAAAGAGATTGCCGAGACCGTAGACAATGTCGTGCGGGCCCTTGGTGAAGAGTTGAATGCATCCTTGAGGGATTGATCTATGGCGCTTACCAAAGCCGACATTGCAGAGCACCTGTTCACCCAACTCGGGATGAGCAAGCGTGAAGCCAAAGATATGGTGGAAGCCTTCTTTGAGGAAATCAGACAGGCGCTTGAGCGTGGTGAACAAGTCAAGATTTCAGGCTTCGGTAACTTTGACCTTCGTGAGAAGAATCAGCGTCCCGGACGCAACCCCAAGACAGGCGAGGATATTCCTATCAGCGCCCGTCGTGTGGTGACCTTCCGGCCTGGCCAGAAACTCAAGGCCAGGGTAGAAAATGTTGAACCCAACGAGTGACAAAAAGCCAGGCAAACGCCTGGCTTTTACTTTTTCATGATGAAATCCAACTTATTGTTCGGTCTGTTGCTGGCCATGCCGGTGCAGGCCATGACGCTGCCTCTGTCCCCCGCCACCCAGGCGTATGCCGACACTCTCACCTCGCTGACCATTTGTTACCCCGCCCTGATCCGGCCGCCCTATCTCGAGGAGTCGGGGGGGCTGCTTATCGATCAGCTGGACCGGCTGGCCGAACAGCTGCCGGTGCCCTTGCTGCACGAGAAGCTGCCAAACTGGCCCGCGGTTCAGCAGGCCCTGCTGGCGGGGCGCTGCGATCTCATTCCTGACATAGGTCCTTCACGGCAGGCGTTACCTGGCATGGCGCTCAGTCGTGCCCTGCTGGAAGCCGAGTCCGCCATTCTGTACAAGGGTGAGCTGGAGCGTGCCACCTTCCTGGTGTCACCCCTTTGGCAGGCGAGCGAGGTGCTCAAAACGCTTTATCCCCATTCGACCCAGCTGGTCCTGACCGATGCCGTCAACTGGTACTCGTCACTGGTAGCGGGCAAGGGAACTGCCTACCTCGGCGACTACCTGCAACTGCGTTACCTGATGCGCGAATACCCGGATGTGGGGCTGCGTCTGCGCCGTTTGCGCAGCGATGAGCTGGTGCTCAGCTATCGGCTGATGATGCGTGACAAGCCAGAGCTCAGGGAGCTGGTCGACATGGCGATCCGCTATATGCCGCCCGGGGGCGTCTACAAGGATCTCGAGCGCTATCTGGAGCAGGGAGAGCAGGACATCAACCCCTTGCACTTTACCGACAAGGAGCAGGCCTGGCTGGTCGGTACCTCCCGTGCTGTCAAGTTGGTGGTGAACCCTGCATTGATGCCTTATAGCGGCATCGACAAGCAGGGGCAGCTCAGTGGCTGGAGCGCCGATGTGCTGCGCCGGGTGAGCCAGCAGACCGGGATGATTTTTCATGTGGTGCCAGTCAAGGACACCGAAGACGCCCTGGCCAAGCTGCGCAGTGGCGAGGCAGACATGATGGCGGGTCTGCTGGAGACTCCAGCCTTGACTGGCGAGTTTGATTTCACTCGCATAGTGGTAGACAGTCGTTATGCCCTGGTCAGCCGCAAGTTGCGGTCTTTCGATCGACTCGAGGAGATCAAGGGCGAGGTGGTCGTGCCCGCCAGCCTCTATGATCCCGACATGCTGGCCCGTTTGGGCAAGCATGCGTGGCGCAAGAGCCAGACCCTTGAATCGGGTATTGCGGAGGTACAGGCAGGCAGGGCGGACGCCATGCTGGCCGAGCTGTATCAGTTGCAATATCCGCTTCGCAACAATCTGCTGGCTGGACTGGATATCAAGGAGCTGCCGGATCGTTTCGGGCTAGGGTTTGCCATCAGTCACCACAGCCCCAGGCTGGCCGGTGTGATGGAGCAGAGTCTGATGACGATCACAAGCCAGCAGAACGCTGATCTCAACCAGCGCTGGCGTCAGCTGGTGCTGACCCAGCAAAGTGGCGTCAGCTATGGCATCTGGCTGGGATCCGTGTTGCTTGCATTGCTGATCAGTGCTGGTGTCATCTGGTTGATCTGGCGCTCCCGCCAGCAGCTGGCGCGAGAAGTGAGCCGGCGTCAGGAGATGGAGCAGACCCTGGCACTGGAGAGTCAGTTCAGGGAGTCCCTGTTCCAGGCTCTGCCTGTGCCCGTCTTCCTGCGAAATGATCAGGGGGAGATCATCAAGCGCAACAAGCAGGCCAAACGGCTGGAAGCCCGCTATCTGGCCGAGCTCAGCCTGCCGCCGTCCCAGTTGCAGGGAACCGAAGGGGAAATGACCCTCGGCGATCAGGTGTTCTCCTATGCCCAGATCCCGCTGCGACTGGGCAAGCAGGCACCGGCGGGGGATCTGATCGCGCTCTCCGACATCAGCGCCCTGCGCGAGCGCACGCGTTTGCTGCATCAGGCCGAGCGACGTCTGCGCGCCCTTACCAATACGGTGCCTGGCGTCGTCATCCAGTTCCTCTTGCAGCAGGGGAAAATAACCCGGGTCGAATTTATCAGCCGTGGCAGTTACGAGCTGCTGGGCCTGGCCAGCCAGCAGATCCGCCGCCATCCCGACAGCGCACTCAGCCGTCTTGTACATCAGGACAGGCGTGAGATGCGGGCGCCCATGCTGGCCATGTTGCATGCCGGCCAACCTTTTTCCTACGCGCTGCGCTATGAACATCCGGTCAAGGGCACGCGCTGGCTGCAATGTTATGGTCGTGGCCGCAGCCAGCAGGAAGGGGGGTGGCGGGTTTACGGTGTGGTGCAGGATGTGACCGCCAGGGTCGAGCAGGAGCGTGCCTTGCAGGCATCCCATGAGCGGGCCGAACAGGCCGTCCTGGCCAAGGGGCGCTTCCTCGCGGCGGTGAGCCATGAAATTCGTACTCCCATGAATGCCATTCTGGGGCTGCTGGAGTGGCTCAATCACACCCCCTTGTCAGCGGAGCAGCACTCAGCGCTCTCCCATGTCAGACAGGCGGGGGACGAGCTGCTCGGTCTGCTCAACGATGTGCTCGATTTCAGCCGCAACGAGAACCGGCAGCTGGCGCTCTCTCCCCAGCCAACCGACCTGGTTGATTTGTGCGAGCATGTGGCAGCGGTTCACTGGTCCAAGGCCCGCTCCAAGCGGTTGCAGCTGCGACTGGATATCGACCATCACCTGCCCGCCCAGGTGGAGCTGGATCCCCATAGAGTGCAGCAGGTGCTGCACAATCTGCTCGCCAATGCCATCAAGTTCAGCTCTGCAGGTGAAGTCGTGCTGTGGGCACGCCGTCAAGACAACCGTCTGCTGTGCGGCGTGGATGATGACGGGCCGGGTATCAGCGACGATCTGCTGCCTCGCCTGTTCCTGCCATTCGAGCAGGGAGGAGAGGAGGGTCAGCCCAGGGCTCAGGGCACCGGATTGGGGCTGGCCATCAGCCGCCAGCTGATGGAGCAGATGGGTGGCGAGATCCGGGTCGAACCGCGTCCTCTCAGGGGCAGCCGTTTCACCTGCAGCTTGCCCTTGGTGCTGCTGCACGAGATGCCGCGCTGGCAACCGAGAGTGGCCAGCGTCAATATCCAGCTGAACGATGCGGAGCGTGCCTATCTCGTGCCCTGGCTTGGCGAGCTCGGCCTGACCGAGGATCCCGCTGGCCCATTGCTGCGCGCCGCCGAAGATGATCAGGGTCTGCGTTATTGGGACTGGCAGGGTGAGCCCTGGGTACCAGGCTCAGTGGTCAGCCTGTTGCAGCCCAGGCTGGTGTCCTCTGCCCTGGAGGAGATGAGTCTGCCAGGGCAGGGGATGCGGGTGTTGCTGGTTGAAGATCACGAAGTGAATCGGGTATTGATCAGCATGCAGTTGACCCAGCTGGGGGCCGAGGTACTGAGTGCGGCCAATGGTCGGCTGGCGCTCGATATCCTGCAGCACGAAACCGTGGATCTGGTGCTGACCGATCTGCAGATGCCAGTGATGGATGGTGCCCAGCTGTGCCAGCAGTTGCGGGATTCTGCGCGCTGGCATCATCTGCCTGCCTACGTTATCACCGCCGATCTCAGTGAACAGGCGGCGCAGCGACTGGCCAGCTGCGGTTGTCGAGGACATCTGGACAAGCCCCTGCTGCTTAAAGATCTGGCCAATTTACTGCGCAGCGTGCCAAGGCTTGCGGACACGAGTGTCCTCTTGTCCGCACCCTCTCCCGGCACCGCAGGCGAGGAAATGGGGGCCGGGTGGCATGAGCCGGCACTGCCCCCTTTGAGCCGCGAGTTGATAAACCTCTATCTGGAGGCAACTCGTCAAGATCTGGCTGACATTGAGCAGTGCATCACACAAGGAGATGCTGAAGCGCTTGATGCGGCTTTACACAAGATGAAGGGGGCGGCCAAAATGGTGGGCGCCACCCCGCTGATCCAGGTGATCGAGCAGTGGAAACGGGATCCACAACAACCCCTGATGTCCCCGCTGCGGCACGCTCTGGATGAAGTCTGCCGGCGATTAGGTGAGAGAGTCTGACATGATCATCACAGATGAAGAGTTATTGGCGTTGCTGAACTCGGAAGAGACCCAGGAGCGTTTTTTTTACCCGGTGACCCTCTATGCACTGGACGGTGTGGCCTATCAGGCGGCAAAAGCCGTTACCTTGCCCGAATTTGCCACTTTGCGTCGCACGCAACCCGATGCCCGCTGGCCGTGGGAGGGGTTGTTTGCTGCCGGTGCCATCGCCCTGTTTGATCCCGCCTCACACGCCGGTGCCGACTATCTGCCGCAGTTGATGAACCAGAGCGATGGCATCTATCGGCTCTCGGATGACTGGCTGACAGGGGTCCATGACAGGTACCAGCAGTGGCTGCAGTGGCTGGCACAGATGCAGATCTTGTTGCTGGAGGATCACCCGTTTCAAGGCGCCCATATCCAGCAGGAGATCCAGGGATTGGGTCTGTCCTGCCAATGGGTGCAGGATGGCGATGCCTGTATCCAGGCCCTGGAACAGGGGGGCGTCAAGCTACTCATCAGCGATCTCAGCCTGGTGGAGCAGGATGCCATCGGTCTGCTGATGAGCCAGCCTCAATATCAGCAAAGCGGCCTGCCCATCATACTGCTGTCGGCCCACGATCAGACCCTGATCGATGGGTCCCGCCGGCTGTTGCACGATGCGGGTTTCAATGTGGTGGCCGCCCTGGCCAAACCGTTGTTGAGCGATGATCTGCTGCGGCTGCTCAAGGCGCTCTATCTGGGGCCACAGCGGCAACAGCGGCTCAGTGGCCTGCGCCGTACCGTCCGCAGCTGGCAGGGGGAAGAGAAGGGGCTGCTCGGGCTCTTGTCCGACCCGCCATCCCCGCTGCCCATCTGGCTGGCGGTGACAGGTTTGCCGCCACGGTGGGAGCTGGTGCGGGATTGGCTGGGCAGACAGGGACGAGATGCCACTGAACTGACCCTGGTCATTCACCGCCGTGATCACCTGCTCAGCCAGGCGGAGCGGTTCGCACTGGTGCTGCAAGCCAGTCTGGCTGGCGTCAAGCTTGCGCTGCTGCTCGACAATGACCAGCATATGCCGTTTGATTTGCTGGAGAGGGTGCCATTGCAGCACCTGCTGCTGGGGCAGAGCCTGCTCCCGGGGCTCGAGGCCATGACGGCGGACTCCCTGCTGGGCCGCTTCACCCATAGGGCCAGGGAGCTTGGCATTGCCCTCTATCTGGATGATCCCTTCAATCTGCTAGACAGTACCCTGTGGCGCGATCGCGGCATGACAGGGCGCTGGTAACCCGTGCCCCGTTACCTCTGCTGGCCCCCCGATGAGGTGCGTTTGCGACGTAGCCTGGCCGGCTGGTTGCATCCGACGTCTCGGGCCTCCTTGCCCTTGATGATGGAAGTGGGCGGGGTCCCCTGTAGCTTGCAGGAGCTGGCTGGCGCCGATCCGGAATCGATCAGAGCCGCCTACGAGGTGTTGAGCGAGCAGAGCATTTACCTGCGCTTCATGCGGGCAAAACAGCCGGTTACCGAGGATCAACTGGCCTTCTTTCTCGACTATCCCAGAGCCCCCCAGATAGCGCTGCTGCTGACTGATGGTCAGGGGCGGCCGCTGGCCCAGGCCCAGTCCATACGTCGGCGGCTGCACCCGGACCGGGCCGAGTTCTCCTGTCTGGTCGCAGATCACTTCCAGCACAGAGGGGCGGGCCGGCGCATTCTGCTGGCGTTGGCACTGCTGGCGCGCGCCGAGGGCATTCGGGAGTGGACGGCGGAAGTATTGGCCCAGAATCGCCCCATGCTGGCGCTCCTGCGCGGGTTGGGGCTGCCGCTCACCCTGGTGACGGGGCGGGAGCTGGTGTTTGTCCGGCTCGATCTGAGCGTGCTCGATACCCTGTGAAGCGGGTATCCTCATAAGACCAAGGGTGAATAGGCTGCCTTTTCAGCCTGTGCTAAGGTCAGCCTTGTATGGGATCAGAGGGAAGCAGTCATGGTGCAATCAGCGAAACACATCGTCATTCTTACCGGCGCCGGTATCTCTGCCGAATCCGGCATCAAGACCTTCCGTGCCTGTGATGGCTTGTGGGAAGAGCACAGAGTGGAGGATGTGGCGACCCCGGAAGGGTACGCCCGGGATCCCGCCCTGGTGCAGGGTTTCTACAACTCGCGCCGTCATCAGCTGCAACAACCGCAGATCCATCCCAATCCTGCCCACTATGCCCTGGCCCGCCTCGAGCGCCTGTTGCCTGGCACAGTCACCCTGGTGACCCAGAATATCGACAACCTGCACGAGAGCGCGGGCAGCAAAAACCTCATCCACATGCACGGAGAGCTGCTCAAGGCCCGCTGTCCCGAGTCGGGCCAGGTGATCGAATGGCGCGGCGATCTCCATCAGGACGAACTCTGCTCCTGTTGCCAGTTCCCCCAGCCGCTGCGCCCGCACGTGGTCTGGTTTGGCGAGATGCCGCTGGGGCTGGATCGTATCTATGGCGCCCTGGCCCAGTGCGACCTTTTCATCTCCATCGGGACCTCGGGGGCCGTCTACCCTGCTGCCGGCTTCGTGCACGAGGCTGGCCTCAACGGCGCTCATACCATAGAGCTCAACCTGGAACCGAGCGAGGTGGGCAGCCAGTTTGACGAGAAGCGCTATGGACCGGCCTCTCTGCTGGTACCCGCTTTCGTTGACGAGTTGCTGGAGCGCTGCGGCGTGCATCAACCCAAACAGATAGAGGGTCACAACTGGATGGAGATGCGTGGATCCTGAGCTACTGTGTGATGTCACAGTTGCAATGAGAGAGTGAAATCGCGACACTGACAACCCAAATATGGGACGCAGATGGCGCAAATGATCATGACCCTAGTGAAGCAATGGATCGCTTTTTTCTTCCTGATGCTGGCCAGTGCCAGCGCATTGGCATCTATCCCCCTGATGACACTGGTGCTGCCCGATGGTCGGCAGATAACGCTCGATGACGCTGCACTGGCCGCCTTGCCACAAACCCAATTCAAGACAGCGACCCCCTGGACCACGGGCATGCATGACTACCGTGGCCCGACCCTGGCGGCCGTGCTGGCGGCGCAAGGAGTCAAGAATGTGAGCAAAATTGCCGTCTCGGCACTTAATGGCTATCAGCAGGTGGTGGATCCCGCCCTGTTTGAGGAGGCACCACTGACCCTGGTGCGCCATGAGGATGGCAAGCCGCTGACCCGCCGCAACAAGGGGCCGCTCTGGTTGCTGATCCCCCTTTCCAGTTACCCCAAGCTGGACATACCCCTCATTCATAACTGCATGGTCTGGCAGGTAACCCGCATCGAGATCATCGGTTGATGGGTCGTCAGCGTCACAATCTGCTCCTGGTCTCGATCACTCTGCTGTTTCTGTTCTCCTCGGGTTGCGGGCTCTATCTGCAGCACCGCCAGGAGCAGCTGGTCGATACCTTCTATCGCAACATCCACTGGAACATCAGCCAGGTGATGCTGGAATCCCAGCGTTTTCTCTACGACTTGCGCCTCTACCGGGCCGGGCAACTGGATATGGAGACCCTGAGCCTGGATTACGATCTGTTGTGGAACCGGCTGGATATCTTCCTCATCAGCAGCGAGACTGCCGATGCGAGGCAGCGTCACGGACTGGGCAAGGCCTTGGCCGAACTGTTCGAGCAGATTAAACTGCTCGAGCCCCAGATGCAGGCCGGGCAGTTGCGCGAAGGGACCGAGCTCGAGCAGTTGCAGACCAGGATTGCCGAACAGACCCATCAGATTGGGGTGGTGGGCGATCGGATCCTTTCCAGTCAGGAGCGGGAAGCCTCGGTCAACCAGATCCGCAGCAGCCTGTTTTGGCTGCAAATATGTCAGTTGATCCTGTTGGTGACCGGTGGTGCCCTGGTGTTTGCCCTCATTCGAGCCAACTTGCAAAACCGGCGCCTCTCTTTGCTCGACCCCCTGACCCAGCTCGGCAATCGCCGGGCCTTGCAGGAGCAGCTGACTCGCTCGTTGCAATCCTCCCGCGCTCAGGCGCTGGTGGTGCTTGATCTGAAGCGCTTCAAACAGGTCAACGATCTGCTTGGCTATCAGGTGGGGGACAGGTTGTTGCAAACGGTGGCGACCAAGCTGCAGCAGGCCTACAGCGGGCACGCCTATCGGCTGGGAGGGGACGAGTTTGCTGTGATCCTGACCGAAGACATACAGGGCATGGAGGAACAGATCCAGGCCCTGAAGCAACTGCTGCATTTCGAGTTCGTGACCCGGGAGAGCCGTTTCGAGCTGGCGTGCAGGCTGGGGGTCGCCCAGGTAGAGGAGACGCAGGATCCCAATCGACTGCTGGATCAGGCCATCCTTGCCCTCAATCAGGCCAAACGCGATGCCAATGAGGATATCGCCTGGTTTCAGCCAGGTATGTTGCAGCAATTGCAGCTGACCCAGCGTCAGTTGCACCAGCTGCGGGACTGGTTGGCACACCGGATACCATCCCCTCTGGTGGTCGATATGCCATGGCTGAGCAGTGAGAACGGGCTCAGGGTGAGGGGAGTGTTGCTGCGCTGGCAGGACAATCTGGCACCCTGCGAGATGAGCTGGCTGCAGGAGGGAGGCATACTGGGGCCCGTGATCGCGCGGCTATTGCAAGAGCATGAACAAGCCGCTCTCGGTGAGCCTCCACCCCTGCTGATAGCGCTCAATCATCAGGCCCAACTGGCCCATGTGCTGGCCTATCTACCCGCCACTGTACATGTTGAGCCGATCTTGCTGTTACCTGCCTTGCAACAGGATGCCAGCTTGCTGGCCAAGGTGAATCAGCGCGGTTGTACCCTGGCGCTGAGCGAGCTTGGCAGCAGCACGCCAACGCTGCTGGCCGCCGGCTGGCCGGTGCGCTACTGGTTGCCGGAGAGCGCAAGCCACACCGGCTTGTTGCAGCCGCTGGCACAGCAGTTGGGGTTGGTGCGCCTCATTCCGGCAGATGTTCAGGCTGCACGGCAGGCCTGACTGGCTGCGATAAAAAGGGCGATCCCATGGGTCGCCCTTTTTGCATGCGTCTTTCAGCGGGTCAGGGGGACGGGAAGGGCGCGCAGGATTGTCTGATCACCAGGTCTGGATCAACAGTGATCAGGTGGTTATCCACTGTCACCCCATTGATACGTGCCAGCAGCCGGGTAACGGCGAGGCGCCCCAGCTCCTCCTTGGGTTGATTGATGGTGGTGAGTGGCGGCGATAGATACTGCGCCAGCGCCACATTGTCATAACCGACGATGGAGATGTCCTGCGGTATGTTCAACCCCGCCTGATGGGCGGCACTGATGGCCCCCATGGCCATCATGTCGTTGAAGATAAACAGGGCGCTCGGCCGTTTGGGCTGGGCCAGCAGGCGCTGCATGGCATTGAAACCACTGGCACAGTCGAAATCTCCCTCCTGGATCCAGGCCGGATTGACGGCCAGACCCGCTTCCTGCATCGCCTGCTCAAAGCCAGCCTGTCGCTGATTGGCGGGGGCTCGGCTGTGGGGGCCCGTGATGCAACCGACATCGGTGTGACCGAGTGCCAGCAGATGGCGGGTGGCCAGATAACCGCCGCGATGGGAGTTGTCGGCGATGAGGTCCACGTCCTTGCTCTCCATGCCCCAGTCCATCACCACGACCGGCAGGCTCTTGAGCCAGTCGAGCTGGTTGAACACCTCCTGTTGCCCCTCGCTGCACATGATGAGCAGGCCGTCGACCCGCTTGCGCAACATCATCTTGAGGTAGGAGAGCGCCGTCTCGGCCTGACCTTCGGTGTTGCCCAGCATCAGGTTGTAGCCCTGCTCGAAGCAGTAGCGCTCCACCCCGCGCACCACCTCGGCAAAGAAGGGGTTGCTGGAGGTGGTGACCAGCATGCCGATACTGTTGGTCTCCTTCACCTTGAGGCTGCGGGCTACCAGGCTGGGGGCATAGTTGAGTTCGCGCATGGCGGCAAAGACCCGCTCACGGGTTTCTTGTGCCACGAAGCGGGTCTCGTTGATGACATGGGAGACGGTAGTGGTGGAGACCTCTGCCCGCGCCGCCACCTCCTTGATGTTGGCCATCAGTGCCCCTGCGCAGTCTGGGCAAGCAGGAAGGCGTCGACCTCAACCTTGCTTGGGATCGAGCTCTGGGCGCCGAACTTGGTGACAGAAAGCGCCGCCGCACCGTGGGCAAAGCGCACCGCAGCGTTGAAGCCCGCTCCGGCAAGCTCGGCGGCCAGCAGTGCGCCGTTGAAGGTATCGCCTGCGGCCGTGGTGTCTACTGCCTCAACCCGAAAACCCGGGATGAGCTGTTGCTGCCGGGCGTTGCTGCAATAGACCCCTTGGGAACCCAGGGTGATCATCACATCGCTTATTCCCATCTGGTGGAAGCGGTCGGCCGCCAGAGCCGCGCTGGCCTCGTCGCTCACCTTGACGCCGGTCAACAGCTCGGCTTCGGTCTGGTTGGGGGTGATGAGATCCACCAGCGCCAACAGCTCGGCCGGGAGCGGGCGGGCAGGCGCCGGATTGAGTACCACCCGGGTGCCGTGGGATCTAGCCAGCTTGGCGGCTTCAAACACGCTTTCAAGCGGCACTTCCAGCTGCAGCAGCAGGGTATGGGCATCGGCAATCATGGCTTCATGGCGTTTGACCATGGCAGGAGAGAGGGCGCCGTTGGCCTCGGCGGAGATGCCTATGCTGTTTTCCCCCTCGTCGCTCACATAGATGATGGCGATGCCGGTGGGCAAGGTCTCATCGAGTTCTACTGCACTGACGTCTATGCCATCTTGCTCGAAACCCTGGCGCATCTGCTGGCCGATGGCGTCATCACCGATGCGGGCAATAAAGGAGACAGGGGCGCCGAGACGTGCGGCAGCCACCGCCTGATTGGCCCCCTTGCCACCCGGGACCACTTGATAGCTGTGGCCGGTCAGGGTTTCACCGGGGCGAGGAAAATGAGGGACGCGCAGTACATGATCCGCATTGACACTGCCCAGAACAACGAGACGATTCATTCTTATCACCCTTGATTTGGAACATCTTGGTTTGAGTGGGCCCAAGCCAAGATGCACAGCTGATGGAAACTCAAGAAACAAAGGGGGAGGCCAAGCTCCCCCCTGTCACATTACTTGCTGACGATTTGCAGCGGTACCGGGATGGATTTTTCTACCGGTTGACCCTTGAGTACCTTGTCGGCGGTTTCCACGCCGATGGCACCGATCAGGGCCGGTTGTTGCGCTACTGTGGCGGCCAGTTTGCCACGGGAAACGGCGGCCTTGCCATCATCAGTGCCGTCGAAGCCGACGATCATCACCTCTTTGCCGGCAGCCTGTACGGCGCGGATGGCACCCAGCGCCATTTCGTCGTTCTGGGCAAACACGGCTTGCACACCCGGGTGCGCGGCCAGCAGGTTTTCCATGACGTTCAGCCCCTTGGTGCGGTCAAAGTCGGCAGGCTGGGAGGCCAGCACTTCCAGCTTGTTGGCAGCCACGGCCAGGGCGAAACCTTCGCCACGGTCACGAGCGGCGGAGGTACCTGCGATCCCCTCTAGCTGGATTACCTTGGCGCCAGCACCCAGTTTCAGGGTGATGAAGTCGCCAGCCAGCTTGCCGCCAGCCACGTTGTCGGAGGCAATGTGGGCTTTGACCTCACCCTGGGCGGCACCGCGATCCAGGGTCAGCACAGGGATGTTGGCCTTGTTGGCCAGGCGGATGGCATTGCCAACGGCCTCGGAGTCGGTCGGGTTGATCAGGATGGCGTTGACCTTGCGCACGGTGAGATCTTCCACGTTGGAGAGCTCCTTGGCCGGGTCATTCTGGGAGTCCAGTACCACCAGTTCATAACCAAGCTCCTTGGCTTTGGCTTCGGCCCCCTCTTTCATGGTGACGAAGAAGGGGTTGTTGAGGGTGGAGACCACCATCGCCAGGGTCTGATCGGCGGCCTGGGCGGTGCCCAGCACAGACATGATGGCGGCAGCGAGCAGGGTATTGAGCTTTTTCATCATTTCATTCCTTGTGTGTGTGGCATGGCTTAGGTTGTTATCGATTGCTTTTGTTATCGACCATCACGGCGAGCAAAATGACGCTGGCCTTGGCGATCATCTGGTAATAGGACGAGACGTCGAGCAGGTTGAGGGCATTGTTCAGGAAGCCGATGATGAGGGCCCCTATCAGGGTTCCCATGATGCGACCCTTGCCCCCCATCAGGCTGGTGCCACCCAGCACAACGGCGGCGATGGCGTCCAGCTCGTAGCCCATGCCGGCCGTCGGCTGGGCAGAGGAGAGGCGGGAGGTGACAATGAGGCCAGCCAGCGCCGACAGCATGCCACACAGACCATATACGGCGAGTTTGACCCTGGCCACATTGATGCCGGAGAGTCGGGTGGCAGATTCGTTGCCGCCCAGGGCATAGATGTAACGGCCCAGACGAGTGTGGTTGAGCAGGTACCAGGCCAGCAGGAAGACGATGGCCATCAGCCAGATGGGCACAGGCAGACCAAGCAGGTAACCAGTACCGAGCCAGGCGAAGTGATCGGATCCCTCGCTAAAACCGGTGGAGATGGGGCGCCCCTCGGTATAGACCATGGTCACGCCGCGCAGGGCTGTCATGGTGACCAGGGTGGCGATGAATGCCTGCACCTTGCCCTTGGCAATGATGAGGCCGCTGATGCCGCCGAGCAGGGCACCGGCCCCCAGGGTCAGTGGCACCACCAGCGCTATGGGCAACTCCATCGCTACCATGGTGGCAGCCAGAGCGCCGCACAAGGCCAGCACAGAGCCGACAGACAGATCGATGCCGGCGGTGAGGATGACCAGCGTCATGCCGACCGCCATGATGGCGTTGACCGACGTCTGGCGCAGTATGTTGAGCAGGTTGTCGGCGGTGAAGAAGTTGGGGCTCAGGAAGGAGACCACGCCAATCAACACCAGCAGGGCGACCAGGGATTTGTTCTCAATCCACCAGGCCTTGCTCATGATGCCGCGGCGGGAAAGGGTTTGGGTTGTCATTGAAAGGCCTCTTGCTCTGATTGCCACTGTTTACCGACTGCCGCCGCCATCAGTTTCTCCTGATTGGCGTCCGCGGACATGAATTCTGCGCTGATGCGCCCTTCGTGCATCACCATGATGCGATCGCTCATGCCGAGCACTTCCGGCATCTCGGAGGAGACCAGGATGATGCTCATCCCCTCCTGCTTGAACTGGTTGATAAGCTGGTAGATCTCTTTCTTGGCCCCCACGTCGACGCCGCGGGTCGGCTCATCCAGGATCAATACCTTGGGCTTGGTCAGCAGCCCCTTGGCGATGGCCACCTTCTGCTGGTTGCCACCGGAGAGCAGCTTTATCAGCTGCTCCTGACTCGGGGTCTTGATGTTGAACAGGCGCACATAGTCGCTCACTGCCTGGCGCTCGGCCTTGCCGTCGATCTTGCCGCCGCGGATGAACTCATCGAGGGCGCACAGGCTCATGTTTTCCCGCACCGAGAGTTCCAGTACCAGCCCATCGCCCTTGCGATCTTCGGAGATATAGGCGATGCCGACGGCCAGCCCATCGGCAGGGGTGCGTGGCACCATGACCTTGCCATCGACCTCGACAGCGCCGGCGCTGATGGGGCTGGCGCCGTAGATAAGCTTCATCAGCTCGGTACGGCCAGAGCCCATCAGACCGCTAAAGCCCAAAATCTCCCCCTGACGCAGGGAGAAGTTCACCCCGCGCACGCCGGGGCCAGCCAGATTTTTCACCTGCAGGCTGACAGGGCCAAGCTCACGCGCAAGGCGCGGATACTGCTCTTCCAGCCGCCGACCCACCATCATCTCGATGATCTTGTCTTCATCCAACTCGCTCACCGCCTTCTCGCCGATCCACTTGCCATCGCGCAACACGGTAACCCTGTCGCAGATCTGGAAGATCTCCTTGAGGCGATGGGAGATATAGACGATGCCACAGCCCTGCTGGCGCAGCTCGCGGATCACTACAAACAGCTGCTCGGTCTCGGTGTCGGTCAGCGCATCTGTGGGTTCATCCATGATGATGACGCTGGCATCGAACGAGAGGGCCTTGGCAATTTCCACCATCTGCTGTTCACCAATCGACAGCTCTCCGAGCCGGGTATCCGGACTGTGCTTGACGCCGAGACGACCGAGCAGGCTGCTGGCGCGTTCGCGCAGCTGCTTGTGGTCAATGCTGCCAAAACGGGTACGCGGTTCGCGGCCAAGGAAGATGTTGGCGGCAATGGAGAGCTCCGGCAGCAGGTTCAGCTCCTGGTGAATGATGCTGATGCCCTGATCCTGGGAGTCGCGGGGACCCTTGAAGTGCACAGGCTGGCCGCGGTAACTGACGCTGCCCGCATCGGCTTGATAGATGCCGGTCAGCACCTTCATCAGGGTGGACTTGCCGGCGCCATTCTCGCCGAGCAAGGCCATCACCTGGCCCGGGTAAACCTTGAGTCCTGCCTCATCGAGGGCGCGGACACCGGGAAAGGTCTTGACGATCCCGGTCAGCTCCAGAATGGGCGAGGGGGGCGTGTCAACGCTCCCGGTGAGCCCCGAAAGGGGGGAGGGAGTTGTGCTCATTGCAGCTTCCTTGAAGAGGCTTAAAACGCCACGCCGGCGCAGAGAATGAGGTTGGCATAGGGTGTTACTTCGCCGCTGCGTACTATCGCCTTGCTCTGGCGGGAGCGGGTCTTGAACTCCTCATGCAGGCAATATTCGATGGTAATGGGTTTGCCTTGCTCGAGCGCGTGGGTCTCGATCTGATCGAGCAGGGCTTGATGGGCGTCAGGGCTGATCAGCTTTATCTCGCTGGCCATGATCACTTTTTCTACCACAAGATCCGTCAGTAGCGCTTTCAGCACTGTCTGCAGATTGGGGGTGCCCGCCATCAGCGCCAGATCGATGCGCTCTGGCCCCGCCGGAATGGGTAATCCCGCATCGCACACTGTGATCTCGTCGGTGTGGCCCATCTGTGCCACCAGGGCACTCAAGGGAGCATTGAGCAGTACGCCTCGTTTCATAACAGCACCTCGGCAGACTTGCGTCTGCGTATCTGATGTTTATCCAGGCAACCGGTTACGCAACCGGTTGCGTCATGAGGTAAACGATAGGCGCTAAGGCACGCTTGATCTACAGGGAGATGGCAGAAATGTGAAAACGATCTCAATGCCGGGGGGAAAAGGATGAAAAGAGGTGCCAGACAGCGTACAGGCACCCATATGCAGAGGATTGAAGGAGCGCGGGATCAGAGGGCCAGGGCCTGCTGCACGCCGGGGCGTGTGAGCATCTGTTGATAGTGGGCTGCTACCCTGGGGAACTCGCTGATGGCCACCCCATCGCTCTCGAGCCAGCCGGCAACCACGAACAGGTAAATGTCGGCAAGGCTGAAGCGCTCCCCCAGCACCCAGGGGCCGACCAGATAGTGGCGTTCAATTTCGGCAAAGCCATCGCGCATGTTTTGCGGCACCTTGGCCTGCATGGCGGCGACAGCCTGTTCATCATCGGCCCAGCGGCTGCCGCGGCGTCCGTGGGCATGGGAGACATGCACGGTGGAGGCAAGGAAGCTGTTGACATCCTGCATGCGGGCCAGCAGGAAAGGGTCATCCAACGGGGCAAGCTTGGCATCGGGAAAGCGCTGCGCCACATAGAGCAGCAGTGCCGGGGTTTCAGTCAGCATGCCGCGCTCGGTAACAAGCGCCGGCACCCGGCCTTTGGGATTGATGGCGAGATAGGCGGCAGAGCGCTGCTCCCCCGCCGCCAGATCAAGTCGCTTGACCTGATGGTGGGCCTGGGCCTCGGTCAGCGCTATGTGTACGGCCATGGCGCAAGTGCCAGGGGCGAGATACAGGGTCAAATCAGACATGCATGTCTCCTTGTGAAGTGTGTTCTCCTCGCGTCATCCGGATGGGGAAGGGCGGAGGCAGTCAGCAAATGCGGTATATCTGTTGGCATCCTACGCCCATCACAACGGCGGGCCAAGGCGGGAAAGGAAGGAGGTGAACCGGCCTGCGCTTATGAAATCAAAGGCTTTCCCACCAGCAGATAAGGGGAAAAACGGCTACGCATACCGGGTCAAATCGCTATAATGTGCCCCCTGAATAGTGTTTTTCTGATGTTGGATAGTCCATTGAGTAATAAAATGCGGATCGGTGGTTCCCTCGAGCAATCCCTGAGTCAGGGATATCGCCTCGACCTCAAGGGGGTACTGCAAGAGAGTTGGCAACAGACGCGCCGTACCGGTTTTGGCCTGCTGCTGGCCATAGTCGGGGTTACCTCCATCTGGATGTTGCTGAGCAATACCCTGCTGGCGCCTTACGTCAATCAGGAAGGGGGGATGGATATTGCCCTGGTGCTGAGTCTGCTCATCACCATCATGATGGCCCCCATGACCTCGTCCCTCGACATGCTGGGATTGCAGCAATCGGTCGGCGTCCGTGCCCGTCCGAGCCAGGTATTCGATTTCTTTCGCCACTTCCTGCGCCTCGGCAGCCTGAGCCTGCTGGGCAGCATGATCACCAGCTTGTTCGGTCCCCTGTTTGAACTGGTGGGCTTGCCGGTGATGCTGGCGTTCATACCGTCTGCGCTGATCGGCATGGGGCTGGTGTTTACCGTGCCGCTGGTGCTGGAACGCGGCTTGTCACCGGTGCAGGCCATTCTGGTGTCGCTCAAGTTGTTTGTTCGCGGCTGGCCCAGCATAGTGCTGCTGCACGGTGTCATGCTGGCGCTGTTTTTCCTGGCGCTGCTCCCCATGGGCCTGGGGCTTATCTGGGTGGCTCCTCTCTACTTCAACTGCAAGGGGATCCTCTATCGGGATCTGTGCGGGGTCGCGGTAGAAGTGACCGAAGTGAGCGAAGGTCCCGATCATTTCAGCGCTTGACCGGCGTATTCAGTGCCAAGAGATGGCACACCAAGATTTCAACGCATGACGAGTGCGTGATGCAAAAGGATGGCACATGAAGATGGCTCGACATGGCGTAGCGGCAAGCTTGCTGCTGTTGCCCACTCTGGGGTTGGCACAGCCTTCACTGGATCTGCAATACAGTACTTTCTACAGCCAGATGAAGACCTTTGCCAAGGGGGAGTTTGGTCATGCCAGGCTGGGGTTTTATCTGACCGATCAACAAAATGGACAGCGTTGCCTGCTTACCTCGGCCCGGGTTTCTACCCTGGATCGGGACGTAGCTGCCGAGGTGACGGTAGACAGCGAGCTGCGGTTGCCCTACGACGATGATCTCAATCTGGACAAGGCGACCGTGGTGGTGGGCTTGACCGAGGCGCACGCTGCCTGCGATCTTTCGGTGCAGGTGATGGCCGATGCCCCGCCCGTGTCAGGCAGCCAGTGGGAGCTCAAGGTGGCCGAGGTGGTCAAGCGCCAGCAGGATATGCAGGCCCTGCTGAGCAAGCTGGCCGGCATGGTCGGCAAGTATTTCCTGCCCGAGATGGCGGGTGTGCGGGTGACACTGGTGCAACCGGCTGGCACTGCCTATCTGGTTGATGGCGCCCGCCAGCTGCCGCTCTCCTGGCAAGAGGGGCAGTTGCTGCTGAGCAACGCACAACTGGCAGACTTCGCCGCGGGCAAGCTGCAACTGAAGGGGGACATACTGCGACTGACCCCCTGGTTGCACAAGGGCTGAGCAAGCGTCACGCCAAAAAGATAAAAAGGAGCGCCAGGCGCTCCTTTTTCGTTGCAGATTTCGTTACCGATTGTGCAGTGCCTAGCGCACTTCAATCACATCCAGCACGTCCATCTCGTCGATGTTCAGCAAGGGGGCTGTCGGCAGTTCGGGCGGATCAAATGCCTTGTCGCCGCCATCTATGATGCCGGAGTCTCGGTTGATGCTCTTGAAGTCGAACAGCTTGTGATCGAGCAGGTGGCTCGGGATCACGTCCTGAATGGCGGTGAACATGGTTTCGATACGACCTGGGAAGCGGCGATCCCAATCCTGCATCATCTGCTTGATGGCCTGACGCTGCAGGTTCTCCTGCGAGCCGCACAGGTTGCAGGGGATGATGGGGAAGGCCTTGACCTCGGCGTAACGTACCAAGTCTTTCTCCTTGCAGTAGGCCAACGGTCGGATCACCACGTTCTTGCCATCGTCGCTCACCAGTTTGGGCGGCATGGACTTGAGCTTGCCGCCGTAGAACATGTTGAGGAACAGGGTTTCAAGGATGTCATCCCTGTGATGGCCGAGGGCAATCTTGGTGCAGCCCAGCTCTTGCGCCGTGCGATAGAGAATACCTCGGCGCAGGCGGGAGCAGAGGGCGCAGGTGGTTTTGCCTTCCGGTACCTTGTCCTTGACGATGGAGTAGGTATCTTCTTCGACGATCTTGAAGTCAACGCCCAGGGTCGCCAGGTACTCAGGCAGCACATGCTCGGGGAAGCCAGGTTGCTTCTGATCCAGGTTGACGGCCACCAGATCAAAATGGATGGGGGCGCTTGCCTTCAGGCTCATCAGGATGTCGAGCATGGCAAAGCTGTCTTTGCCGCCGGACAGGCACACCATGATCTTGTCGCCCTCTTCAATCATGTTGAAGTCGGCGATGGCCTGACCTACGTTGCGCCGCAGGCGCTTTTGCAGTTTGTTGAAACTGTATTTATCTTTGGCGTTCAGCTCTTCTAGCATGCTCGTAAAACCCGGGACACAAATAAGCGCGTTATTATAGCCATGTCCCGGGGGAGGGCAAGGTGCCAGGATGAAAGGCGCCTTATGATTGACGACGCCGGCTGTCTACCGGGCAGCTGTAATCGTCGGGTTTGAGGATCAGGATGTCGCAGGAGAGTCTGTCCACCACATGTTCGGCGGTATTGCCGAGCAGGGCGGCAGAGAGGCCGGTGCGACCGACACACCCCATGATCATCAGGGTGGCTTGCAGGTCGTCAGCCAGGTCGGGCAACACCTCTTCCGGCAATCCTTCCGCCACCCGGGTCCACAGATGGCCTATGCCATATTTGTCGGCATGGCTCAGCAGCAGGCTCTCATGGTGTTTGCGAATAGCCTCGTTGTAAGCATTGGGGTCGAACTCCGGCAACTCTATGGCCACATTGACCGGGGTACCGGGATAGGTATTGACCAGATAAAGGTTGGAGCCGAGCAACTCGGCGATGCCAATACCTTCCTCCGTGATCCGTTCGTTCAGCACTTTCTGATCCTGATCGTCGCTGGAGCAGTTGATGGCCGCAATGATGTTGCCACCCCGTTGCCAGTGGCCCTCTTTGACCAGCAGGACAGGACAGGGGCACTTGCGCAGCAGATGCCAGTCGGTCGGAGTAAAGATGAAGGTTTGCAGGAAGGAGTGATGATGGGTCGCTTTGACCACCAGATCGTGGCGATTCTCCAGTACTTCCTGAATGACACACTCGAAGGGACGATTGTGCCAGACCACCTTGACTTCGTAGTCCAGTCCCTTGGCACGGTAGGGTTTGAGAATGTCGTCTAGCCATTCACGACGCTGGGCGATCACGCCGTGGCGCATCTCTTCCCGTTCATCCACCGACAGCATGGCGGTCATTTCGTACGAGAAGTCATAAATAGTGAGTAACAGGGTCAGTTGAGCGCCTTCATCGAGCTCAGCTACTTTGACCGCACGTTCGAGGGCAACTTGCCGCTCTTCTTCCGGGTTGATAACAACCAGAATTTTTCGGTACTTGACCATGTTCTCTTCCTCCTTGGCAAAAATACCAATGATGACAGACCTTTAGCCATTACAGCTTAGCTCAGGAGGAGGCTGGGGGACATGTGCCGGATCAAATTTCAGACTAAACCGATCCGGCAACGAGGGCAGACAGAGGGGAAATTAACCGCAGGCAGGACGGGGGGCGCCAGCCATGACGCCGAGGGCCATCTGATCCAGCACGGTAATGTATTTGCCTTTGACGCTGATGAGGCCGGACTTCTGAAAACGGCCAAGCAGACGGCTGATGGTCTCCACCGTGAGGCCGAGATAGTTGCCGATATCACCCCGGGTCATGGAGAGGCGGAATTCCTTGGCGGAGAAGCCGCGCTCGGAGAAACGCACCGATAGATTGTGCAGGAAGGCGGCGAGGCGCTCTTCCGCATTCTTCTTGGAGAGCAGCAGTATCATCTCCTGATCGCCCATGATTTCGTTGCTCATCAGTCGCATGATTTGCTGGCGCAACTTGGGCATTTTGCCGGAGAGATCGTCGAGTACGTCGAACGGGATCTCGCACACCATGGCCGTTTCCAGCGCCTGGGCAAAGGACGGATGCGCATGCTTGTGAATGGCATCAAAGCCAACCAAGTCCCCTGCGAGGTGAAAAGCGGTGATCTGCTCGTCACCCTGTTCTGTGATGGTGTATGACTTGATGGTCCCGGAACGGATCGCATAGAGCGACTTCAGCTCATCGCCGGCTTTGAACAGCTCCTCACCCTTCTGGATCGGCTTCTTGCGCTCAATGATGCTGTCGAGCTGATCGAGTTCACTGTCGTTCAGAGTGAAGGGAATGCAGAGCTGGCTGATGCTGCAATCCTGGCAATGAATTGCACAGCCACCGCTCTGAATACGTCTGCCAGGTTTCTTTTCCGGGATCATAGGCTCATACGAATAATTGATTTATATCAAACAAGTTTACCATCAACTCATCCGTTTTGGATAGGGTTTCAAAAGGACGCTATCCCGACCCAGAGGGTATGCAGCCCATATGCAATGAGCAAAATAGCCCCGCCTTGACGCAAACTGCGCAAGGTCAGCCAGTAGCGCAGCCGGTCCGCCAGTCCCCCCAGTGCAAAGAGTGTCGGCAGGGTTCCCATGCCAAAGCAGAGCATGATCAGTGCCCCGCCACTGGCAGAGCCAGCTGCGGCACTCCAGGTCAGCATGGAGTAAACCAGACCGCAGGGCAGCCAGCCCCATATCATGCCGAAAGGGAACGCCTGCCAGGCCGAGGTGAAGGGAAGAAACTTGCCTGCCAGCGGCTTGAGCCGTGGCCAGAGTCGGGCACCGATCCGCTCGAGCAGCAGTATGCCTTGCCACCAGCCGGCAAGGTACAGGCCTAGCGCTATCATCAAGAGCGCCGCCATCAGCCGCAATCCGGCGATGGCATGTTTGCCTGCACCGAGCTCGCTGGTGGTGGCCAGCAGCCCGCCTACCAGAGCGCCAGCGATGACATAGCTGAGGATCCGCCCCAGGTTGTAGTTGAGGAGATAGCCAAGTCGGCCCCAAAAGTGCTGTTTCTCGGGGGGAATGGCCATGGAGAGGGCGGCCGAGACGCCACCACACATGCCGATGCAGTGGCCAGAGCCTGCGAGCCCCACCAGCAGGGCCCCTACCAGATCAAGGCTGGCGGTCATCGGACTTTGACTCGATGGGTTTCTGGGCAGGTTTGTCTTCATCAAACAGTATGTTGGATCCCTGGCGGTCGAGATCTTCAAACTGCTCGGAGCGAATGGCCCAAAAGAAGACGGCGCCTGCGATGATGACAAACAGGATGGCGATGGGGATCAGGACGAAGATGATGTTCATGATGCAAGCCTTGCTATGAGAGTGGTCATGGTAAACCAGTTACCGCCCAGGATCCCTCTTCATTCAATGTGTTGGCGCGCTCATATTCGCATGAGCACGCCGTCTTCACGGTTCAGCGATTGAGCCTCATGGAGTTGGTGACCACGATGAGGGAGCTCAAGGACATGCCAGCCGCCGCCAGATAGGGGGGTAACCAGCCGCTGGCCGCCAGCGGCAACACCAGCAGGTTGTAGCCGATGGACCAGGCGAAGTTCTCCTTGATGATCTTGCGAGTGCGGATGGCCAGGGTGCGGGCGTCCAGCAGGCGCGACAGGTCATCGGCCAGCAGGATGGCATCTGCGCTGTTTTTCGCCAGATCCGTGCCGCCCGCCATGGCAAAAGAGGCGTGGGCTCCAGCCAGTACGGGGGCATCGTTGATGCCGTCACCCACCATGATGCTGATATCACCTTCAGCTTCGCGCGCCTTGAGGTAGGCCAGCTTGCCATCCGGGGGGACGCCTTTTACCAGCTCATCCACTCCAAGCTCGCGGGCCACTTCGTCGGCCTGGGCAGAGCTGTCACCGGTGAGAATGGTGGTCTGCAAACCGGCGGCCTTGAAGGCCTGGATCAGGGCCCTGGCATCCGGGCGCAGTATATCGGCCAGGATAAAGCGGGCCAGCACTCGGGATTCATCCGCCAGATAGATGGCAAGGCCCTGGCTGGCGGTGTGCTCTGTGGGCAGAGCCAGCCAGCGGGCGCTGCCGATGCGATAATGCTTGCCTGCCACACCCCCCTCAATACCGTGGCCGATGACTGGGACCACCTCGCTTGCAGGCAGCAAGACGTCGTTGGCTGCCGTGCTTTTAAACGCGCGGGCGATGGGGTGCTCGGAATAGGCTTCCAGTGCCCGGGCGATGGCGAGGCATTTATCTTCGCTCAGCTCCGCCAGCGCCGTTGTGCTGGTCAGGCTGATATTGCCCGTGGTCAGGGTGCCGGTCTTGTCCATCACTATCCGGTTGGCCTTGGTCAGCACGTCCAGCACATGGCCGCGACGCAACAAAATACCGGAGCGAGTGAGGCGTGCGGTGGCCGAGGTGAGGGCGGTCGGCGTGGCCAGCGACAGGGCGCAGGGACAGGTGGCGACCAGCACGGCCAGGGTGACCCAGAAGGCTTGCTCCGGTTGATGGAAGTGCCAGAAGGTCCACACGGCTGCGGCAATGATCAACAGCACCAGGATGAAGTGGCGGGAGAGCACATCCGCCATCTGGGCGATGGCTGGCTTGTCGTCCAGCGCATGATCCTGCAGCCGCATGATCTGGGCGATGCGCGACTCTTCGATGCGATGGCTGACCCTGATCTGAAGCGGTGCATCCGTGTTGATGGTGCCGGCATAGACGCTGTCGCCCACCTGCTTGAACAGTGGCAGTTGCTCGCCGGTCAGCATGGATTCGTTGAGGCTGGCCTGTCCCTCGACAATGATGCCGTCCGCCGGCAGGGTAGCACCGGCCAGCACTCGTACCCGATCGCCGGCCTGCAAGGTCTTGGCCGCCACCTCGTGTTCACCCTCCTCATCAATGCGGGTGGCCATGATGGGCACCAGCCGTGCCAGGTTGGAGCTGGACTCGGACGCCTTGCGCCGGGCCCGCAACTCCAGAAAACGTCCCAGCAGCAAGAAGAAGACAAACATGGTGATGGAGTCGTAATAGACCTCACCCGTGTTGAAGACGGTGGCCCACATGGAGGCGACGAAGGCGCCGATCAGTGCCAGCGACACCGACACGTCCATGGAGAGGTGGCCCTGTTTCAGGCTGCGCCATGCCCCCACGTAAAAGGGCTGGGCCGAATAGATCATGATGGGGGTCGAGAGCAAGAGGCTGATCCACTTGAAGTAGACCATGAACTCATCCTCGACACTGATGAAGAGATCCATGTAGAGCGCCACGGCGCACATCATCACCTGCATGGACCCCAAGCCCGCCAGCGCCAGCCGGAACATGTAGTTGCGCACTTCTTTGGCGTAGATAGCCTCTTGGGTGTGGGTCTGGAAGGGGTAGGCTCGATAGCCTATCTTGGCGAATCCCTTGAGAATGTCGCTCAACGAAAGCTGGTCCGGATCCCACTTGATGCGCGCGCGGTGAGTAGTGGTGTTGACGTTGATGTAGTGCAGACCGGCAAGGCCGGTCAGATGGCGTTCGATAAGCCAGGCACAGGCGGCGCACGTAAGCCCCTCAACGCTGAGCTGGATTTCTCGCACCCTGTGGCTGCCCGTGCCGCTGTTGGTGACAAAATCCTGTTGCACTTCGGCAAGATCATAATGGGTGAGGGCCGCCAGCTCTTCGGGCACCAATTCTCCCCTGGTACCGGGCGCTGTGCGGTGATCGTAATAGCTGGAGAGGCCGCACTCCATGATGGTTTCTGCCACGGCATGACAGCCCGGGCAGCACATGGGTTCCACTATGCCCTTTATCTCGAGGGCATAGTGGCTGGCGGCGGGAACCGGCTCGCCGCAATGAAAGCAAGCCTTCATGGTGTGTTACCCCGGGGGATGGCGAGCAGGGCACCTGGACTGTTGGCGGGAACCGGCTCGCCACAGTAAAAACCGCCTGTCATGACTTAACGCCCTTTGGGATCGAGTTCGACGGGGGCTGTGGTCGGGAGCTGGACTGTCTCTTGCAACCGCCACTCATGGTTGAAGGCATCGACCCGTATATGCCACTTGCCACTCAAGGGCTGGTCGAGCAGCAGGCGATAAACGCCGCTGGCGTCAGCAGTCACCATGTGTTCGCTGTCCATGCCGGCCAGGGTCGGGTGAAACAGGGAGAGGTAGAGGGCCTGACGGGGTGGGATCTCTCCTGAGAGGGGCTTGAGAGTCAGCTCGTTGCCGTTCACTTCCAGCGCAATGCGGATATTGAGCGCTTCGGATCGATCGAACTTGCTCAAGTCCTGATTAATCTCTTTGCCTTGTTTGTAATAATCTTCTGCGACCAGATTGACCCCATCCTTGCTGGCGATGATTGCCGTGCTGATGCCGGCAATCACGGCGGCGGCCGGGAGGGCGATGATAAACCAGGGCCAAAATTGGCGATACCAGGGTTGGGACATAGTGCTACTACCGTGAAACCTGTGATTAACGAAATAGAGGGGATTTAGCCAACACAAGATAACAAAAAGCCTCGAAGAGTCGAGGCTTTTTGCTGAGTAATCACGTGCTTATCACATGTTACTGCTGATTTTACTTGTCGGTGTGAGACAAGCTGTAAACGTAGGAGGCAAGCAGGTGCACCTTGTCTTCACCCAGAATATCCTGCCAGGCTGGCATCACACCGTGACGACCGTGGGTGATGGTCTGCTCGACCACCTGACGGGAACCGCCATACAGCCAGATGTTGTTGGTCAAGTCCGGGGCACCGAAGGCGATCCCTCCCTTGGCATCCGGACCGTGACAAGCGGCGCAGACGGCAAAGCGTGCTTCCCCTTTCTTGGCTTCCACCAGGTCAACCTTGCGACCGGACAGACCCAGCACGTAGGAGGCCACTTCCTTGACGCCATCCTTGCCCAGGATCTCGCCCCAGGCAGCCATCACACCCTGACGACCGCCCATGATGGTGGTTTTGATCTGGGCAGGCTCTCCGCCCCATTGCCATTCGCTGTCGGTCAGGTTCGGGAAACCGCGACCGCCGCGGGCATCGGAGCCGTGGCACTGGGAACAGTTCTGCAGAAACAGGCGTTGTCCGACTTTCAGTGCTTCCGGATCCTTGGCGATCTCGGTGATATCTTTGTAAGTCTTGCCGTCTGTCTGATAGGTCAGCTCGCGGAACTTGGCGCCGTAGATCTCGTCAGCCTTGAGCAGCTCACGGTCATACTCCACCGCACGTCCTTCAGCCTTGGCAGAGGCTGCCGCCGCCTTGGACTCCGCCAGGGAGCGAACATCCTGATTGGAGCTCTGCCAGCCCAGCAGACCCTTCCAGTTGCCCAGGCCCGGGAAGGCCAGCAGGTAGACCAAGCCGGTGACGATGAAGAAGATGAACATATAGGTCCACCACTTCGGCAGCGGATTGTTGATCTCTTCGATGCCGTCGAAGGCGTGTCCCATGGACTTGCCTTCCTCTACACCCATCTTGTCCCGCAGGCACCACACCAGCAGCAAGAAGCAGCCGAGAATGGTTCCCAGACTTATGACGGTCACAAAAATGCTAAACAAAGTGCTCATTATTGTTTCGCTCCTGCGTTCTTGTTATCAGCACCGGGTTGCTCGTCATCGGCAAAAACCAGGTTGGCTGCCTCGTCGAAAGAGGCCTTGCGGCGTTTGCTGTATGCCCAGACAATGATGCCGATCATGATGGCCATCAACAGCAGGGTATAAAGGCCGCGAAATGTGCCGTAATCCATATCCTGACTCCTTATTTCAGGGCATGACCCAGTGATTGCAGATAGGCTACCAGCGCATCGAGCTCTGTCTTGCCCTTCACGGCGTCGCCTGCACCTTGCACGTCGGCCTCTGTGTAGGGCACGCCAAAGTGATCACGGAACAGGGCCAGCTTTTTGCCGGTCAGTTCACCTGTCATCACAGTGGTATCGAGCCAGGGGTAGCCAGGCATGTTGGACTCAGGCACCACATCGCGCGGGTTGATGAGGTGAGCACGGTGCCAGTCGTCAGAGTAACGACCGCCCACACGGGCCAGGTCCGGACCCGTACGCTTGGAGCCCCACAGGAAGGGGTGCTCCCACACACTTTCACCAGCGACCGAATAGTGACCGTAACGCTCGGTTTCGGCCCGGAACGGGCGGATCATCTGGCTGTGGCAGTTGGTACAGCCTTCGCGAATGAAGATGTCGCGTCCTTCCATCTGCAGGGCGGTATAGGGCTTGAGGCCCTCCACCGGCTCAGTGGTCTGCTTTTGGAAGAACAGCGGGGTGATTTCAACCAGCCCCCCCAGGCTGATGGCGAAGATGATGCCGACCACCAGCATGGGTACGCTCTTTTCAAAGATCTCGTGACGGTTATTGTTGCTCATGGGTTGACCTCTTCAATCATGCGGGCGTGGCGACAGGTTCCAGGGAACCCTTGGGCGCAGAGATGGTGCGGTAGGCGTTGTAGGCCATCAGCAACATGCCGGTGACGAAGAAGCAGCCTCCCAGGAAGCGCACGAAATAGAAGGGATAGGATGCCTGCAGCGCTTCAACGAAGCTGTAGGTCAGGGTGCCGTCATCGTTGACTGCACGCCACATCAGTCCCTGCATCACGCCGGAAATCCACATGGCAACGATGTAGAGTACTGTCCCCACGGTCGCCAGCCAGAAGTGCACGTTGATAAGGCGAATGCTGTACATGCGGCCCTGATCGAACAGGTTCGGGATCAGGTGATATATGGCACCGATGGATACCATGGCAACCCAGCCCAGGGCACCAGAGTGAACGTGGCCCACTGTCCAGTCGGTGTAGTGGGAGAGGGCATTGACTGTCTTGATCGCCATCATGGGGCCTTCGAAGGTGGACATGCCGTAGAACGACAGGGACACGATCAGGAAGCGCAGAATGGGGTCATAACGCAGTTTGTGCCAGGCACCGGACAGGGTCATGATGCCGTTGATCATGCCACCCCAAGAGGGAACGAACAGGATCAGGGACATCACCATGCCCAGAGACTGAGCCCAGTCAGGCAGGGCGGTATAGTGCAGATGGTGAGGACCGGCCCAGATATAGAGGGAGATCAGCGCCCAGAAGTGCACTATGGAGAGGCGGTAGGAGTAAACCGGACGTCCCGCCTGCTTGGGCACGAAGTAGTACATCATGCCAAGGAAACCGGCAGTCAGCAGGAAGCCAACCGCGTTGTGGCCATACCACCACTGCACCATGGCATCCATGGCACCGGAATACATGGAGTAGGACTTCATGCCGGAAAGCGGCACTTCCATGTTATTGACGATGTGCAGCACGGCAACCGTGATGATGAAGGCGCCGAAGAACCAGTTCGCCACATAGATATGGGAGGTGGTGCGCTTGACCAGGGTGCCGAAGAAGACCACGGCATAGGCAACCCAGACCACTGTGATGGCAATATCAATCGGCCATTCCAGCTCTGCGTACTCCTTGGCGGAGGTGAATCCCATCGGCAGCGAAATGGCGGCAGAAAGGATAATCGCCTGCCAACCCCAGAACACGAAGGAGGCAAGCTTGCCTCCAAACAGTCTGACCTGACAGGTGCGTTGCACCACATAGAAGGAGGTCGCCATCAGTGCGCTACAGCCAAATGCGAAGATAACCGCATTGGTGTGCAGAGGGCGCAGGCGGCTGTAAGTCAGCCAGGGAGTGTCGAAGTTGAGGGCAGGCCAGATCAGCTGGGCTGCTATCAGTACGCCAACCGACATGCCGACAATTCCCCAGACAATTGTCATGACGGTGAACTGGCGAACAACGGTGTAGTTGTACTCAGGATGGTTAGTTATATGGCTCATCGTTGTATTCCGCTTCCGATGCTGCTGTTGTTTGATTTTTGTGTCCAGTGACATGGACCGACATCATTGGCTACTGCTCTGCCTCTTGTTAACAACTGTTAATGAAAGGAAAAGCAAAAAGTAGCTAAATGAAAATTCAATGGGAATGATACTGAACCGACAGGTAAAATAACAGTATAAACAGTGATATATTTGGCTCCGTCGGGTCCCGCCTGCTTAATAAATTACCTTGCGCGAGATCACGAAAATGTCATTTTTCAGGCATCTTAAAAGGTTGTTTTTTCATGAAAGAGAGACTCACTTCACGCAAAATTGTGCACTTGGCGATCGTCCTGGCTATTTTGCTCGGATTGGTTGCCTATCGAACCTGGTTTGGCGGGGGGCAGGCCCAGGTGGCCGGATCAGAAAAAGATCAAATCTGCGATCTGTCTCACACCTCATGCAGCACTGTTCTGGGTGACAAACCCTTGACCGTCAGTATCGCGTCGCTGCCGGTACAGGCCGAACATGACTTCATGATACTGCTTCAGGGCGGGGATCCGGGGATCAAACCGGTAAAAGCCTGGCTGGAGGGACGGGACATGTTCATGGGCACCATACCGCTCAGTTTCGAGTCCACAAGCACTGGCTGGCAGGGGACGACCATGGTGGGATCCTGTACCTCGGCGATGATGATCTGGCAGCTCAATATCGAGTGGAGCAATGGCCAGCGCCAGCAGCTGGCGCTCTCGGTTGCCCGCTAAATCCTCTTCTTTAATAAAGAAGAGGATGGGGTTGAAGTGAAAATTGATTTGAAATTTTCAGGCAGGGCGTTACCTTGCACAGATTATCAAGGAGTGAAGTTCATTTAATCATGATTGAAAAACAAGCATTTTATCGCGGACTCAACCAGCAAGCGCAGGCGCTGCTGGAAGGGGAGCCGGACCTCATTGCCAATCTGGCCAATCTCTCCGCCTTGTTGGCACTGGAGCTGACCGACATCAACTGGGTGGGTTTCTACCTGTTGCAGGGGGATACTCTGGTGCTCGGGCCCTTCCAGGGCAAACCGGCCTGCGTGCGTATTCCGGTCGGGCGTGGGGTATGCGGCACTGCGGTTGCTGAGGGTAAAACCCAGCTCATTGACGATGTGCATCAATTTGAAGGGCATATCGCTTGCGATGGTGCCAGCAATGCCGAAATCGTGATCCCGGTGCGCCGTGGTGGCGAGATCATCGGCGTGCTCGATATAGACAGTCCAATTTTTAACCGTTTTGATGAGAAAGACCGGATTGGACTCGAAGAAACGGTGCAAATATTGGAAAGCATGCTCTAAGTCATTGCTAGATGGTTCGCAAAAGGCCCCAAGCTCTCTATAATGGGGCCTTTGTTGTGTTGTGCTCGGGCGTACCCGCGCGTTTATATGAAAGCCAAGGTTATACATGGAAAACACTGAAAAGCTGAAGAACAGTAAAGAGATCGTTGCCTACCTGGTCGAGAAGTTCCCGGCCTGCTTCATCGCTGAAGGAGAGGCCAAGCCGCTCAAGATTGGCATCTTCCAGGATTTGGCCGAGCGTCTCGCTGACGATGCCAGAGTCTCCAAGACCATGCTGCGCTCTGCACTGCGTCAATACACCTCCAGCTGGCGTTACCTGCATGGCCTCAAAGCCGGCCAGGCCCGTGTCGATCTGGACGGCAACCCGGGCGAGCTGCTCACCGAAGAGCACATCGAGCACGCCAAGCAAGCGCTGAAAGAGAGCAAAGAGCGTGTCTTTGCCAGCCGTCGCACCAACAATAAAGAAGAGAAGGCCAAGCAGCCCCGTCGTCCTGCCCCGCGCAAGGCCGATGCTGCCGCCAAATCTGACAAGCCCAAGGCCGCACCCAAGGCAGTCGTTGCCGATGCGCCTCTGGTGAAGGTCGATGCCGCCAATCTGAAAGTGGATCAGGGTGTCAGGGTCGTGCTGGGCAAGTCTCCGGTGCCGGCGACCATCAAGGAAGTGACCAAGGATGACGTTCAGGTCCAACTGCAGACCGGCATGATGCTGCGGGTCAAATTTGAGCATCTGGTTCTCTAAGGAGACAAATGTTGAAGCATGGCGTAATTCGTTTTTCCCTCGTTGCCTGTAGCCTGGCGCTTGCCGGGCTTGCACAGGCCATCGAGCCGGTGCTCAAGGAAAGTGATTTGCCTGTGTTGGCTCAAGAGAGCCAACATGCTACGGCTAGCAAGCGAATTGCCAATTTGTTTACCCGCTCGCATTACAAGCAGTTCAAGCTGGACGATGCCTTTTCCTCCGTGATTTACGACAAGTATCTGGAGAATCTGGACTACAGCCGAAACCTGTTTTTGGCCTCTGATATCAGCCGCTTTGAAAAGTACCGTAACGGCTTTGACACCGATCTCGAAAGAGGACGGCTGGCGCCTGCTTACGAGATGTTCAATCTGAGTCAGCAGCGGCGCTATGAGCGGTTCGAATACGCCCTCAAACTGCTCGATACCCCTTTCGATTTTACCCAGCCCGACAATTACCTCTTTGATCGGGAAGGGGCGGCTTGGCCCAAAGATGAAGGCGAACTCAACGAGTTGTGGCGCCAGCGGGTCAAGTTCGATGCCCTGAGCCTCAAGCTCAGCGGCAAGGAGTGGCCCGAGATCAAGGAGCTGCTTGGCAAGCGTTACAACAACGCCATCAAGCGGATGTCCCAGACCGAGAGCGAGGATGTGTTCCAGCTCTTCATGAACTCCTTCGCCCGTGCCATCGAACCGCACACCAGTTATCTCTCCCCGCGCAGTGCCGATCGCTTCAATACCGAGATGAACCTCTCGCTGGAAGGCATCGGAGCCGTGTTGCAGGCAGAGGATGACTTTACCGTCATTCGCTCCCTGGTGCCGGGTGGCCCGGCTGCCAAGTCCAACCACCTCAAACCCGATGACAAGATCACCGGGGTAGGGCAGGACGATGGCAAGATTGTCGATGTGATTGGCTGGCGTCTTGATGACGTGGTCGAGCTCATCAAGGGACCCAAAGGCAGCAAGGTCAAGCTGGAGATCCAGCGCGGCAAGGGCGCCGGCGTCAAGACCGAGCAGATCGAGCTGACCCGCGACAAGGTGCGCCTGGAAGACAGGGCCGCCAAGTCCAAAGTGATCACAGCGGAAGGCAAGAAAATTGGGGTGCTCGAAATCCCGAGTTTCTACGTCAACCTGCACGATGACGTGATCAAGGAGATCTCCAGCCTCAACAAGCAGAAGATCGAAGGCCTGATCGTCGATCTGCGCGGCAACGGCGGCGGTGCGTTGACCGAAGCCTCTGCCCTGAGCGGTCTCTTCTTTGCTGGCGGGCCCGTGGTGCAAATTCGTGATCACATGGGCCGTATCACGGTCAATGGCGATGACGATGGCAACATCTATTACGGTGGCCCCATGTCGGTGATGATCGACAGGTACAGCGCGTCTGCATCCGAGATCTTTGCCGCTGCCATGCAGGATTATAGTCGCGCCCTGATCCTCGGCGAAAACTCGTTTGGCAAAGGCACAGTGCAGCAGCATCGCAGCCTCGCCAAGGTCTATGACTTCTACGAGCAGCCCCTGGGTCACGTGCAATACACCATTGCCAAGTTCTACCGGATCAACGGTGGCAGCACCCAGAACAAGGGCGTCGCTCCCGACATCGGTTTCCCCACTGCGGTAGCACCGGATGAGACGGGTGAAAGTCGCGAGTTCAACGCCTTGCCCTGGGACAAGATTGCCTCGGCCAGTTACGAAAAACTCGGTAACTTCACCAGCCTCTTGCCCAAGCTGAAAACGGCCCACGAGGCACGGATCGCCAAGGATCCCGAGTTTGCCTATGTGATGCAGGACATCGCCGACTACAAGGTGGAGCAGGACAAGAAGTCTGTCTCCCTCAATGAGGCGGAACGTCTGGCAGAGCAGGCCAAGCAGGACGAGAAGGCGCTGTTGCGCACCAACGAACGTCTGGCACGCCTTGGCAAACCTGCGGTGAAGAGTCTCGACGAATTGCCGGCAGATTTTGAAGCCCCCGACGAGTATCTGATCGAAGCGGCCAATATCACGGCGGACCTGGCCAAACTCAGCAAACAAGGCTGACGTTGGCTTGGCAATAACAGGTACACAAGGGCGACTCAGGTCGCCCTTTCTTTTGGCTGAATGCAAACTATTTGACCCTGCCAACCGGTTGTGACAGCCTCTGACACGTCAATTACAAGCGTGGAAGCAAACAATAATGACCGATCACTCCCAGGCCATGACGGCCAAATATCGCCAGGATTATCAGGCTCCGCTCTACTGGATCGACAGCATCGATCTGGACTTTCAACTGCAGGAGCCGCTGACCCAGGTCACCGCCATCTCCCGTCTGCGCCGTAACGGTGAACATAATGAGCCGCTGGTACTGGATGGTGAGGGGCTCTCACTGCACAGTGTCAGCGTGGATGGCGTGCCTTATCAAGAGTACGAACAGGGGGAGAATACCCTGACCCTGTTCAACCTGCCGGCCGAATGTGTGCTGACCATAGTTACCCTGCTGGATCCTGCCGCCAACACGGCGCTGGAAGGACTCTACAAGTCAGGTGATGCCTACTGCACCCAGTGCGAGGCTGAAGGTTTTCGCCGCATCACCTATTATCTGGACCGCCCCGACATACTGGCCCGTTACAGCACCCGGATCACTGCCGACAAGGCCAAGTATCCCTTCCTGCTTTCCAACGGCAACAAGGTCGACAGCGGTGAGCTGGATGGCGGTCGCCACTTCGTGCAGTGGCAGGATCCCTTCCCAAAACCGAGCTACCTGTTTGCTCTGGTGGCCGGTGACTTTGATGTAGAGCGCAGCCACTACACCACCAAGAGCGGCCGCAAGGTGGCCCTCGAGATCTTCGTTGACAAGGGCAACCTGGACAGAGCCGGTTTCGCCATGGAGAGCTTGATCAACTCCATGCGCTGGGATGAGCAGCGCTTTGGCCTCGAGTACGACCTCGACATCTATATGATCGTCGCGGTGGACTTCTTCAACATGGGCGCCATGGAGAACAAGGGGCTGAACGTCTTCAACTCCAAGTTCGTGCTGGCCAACCCGGCCACCGCCACCGACAGCGATTACCACGGTATCGAGCGGGTCATAGGTCACGAATACTTCCATAACTGGACCGGCAACCGGGTCACTTGCCGCGACTGGTTCCAGCTCAGCCTCAAAGAGGGGCTGACGGTGTTCCGGGATCAGGAGTTCTCTTCCGATCTGGGATCCCGTGGTGTCAACCGCATCAACAATGTGCGCACCGTGCGCGGTCCGCAGTTTGCCGAAGATGCCGGCCCCATGGCCCACCCCATCCGCCCGGATGTGGTGATCGAGATGAACAACTTCTACACCCTGACCGTCTACGAGAAAGGGTCGGAAGTGATCCGCATGCTGCATACCCTGCTGGGAGAAGACAATTTCCAGGCGGGTATGCGCCTCTATTTCGAGCGCTTTGACGGTCAGGCGGTGACCTGTGATGATTTCGTGCAGGCGATGGAAGATGCCTCTGGCGTGGATCTCGGTCGGTTCCGCCGCTGGTACAGCCAGTCCGGCACCCCTGAGCTGACAGTGACGGATGAGTACGATGCTGCCAGCGGCGTCTATCGCCTGCATGTGAGCCAGCACACGCCGCCGACTCAGGATCAGCCGCAGAAACTGCCGCTGCACATCCCCCTCGACATCGAGCTGTATGACCAAAATGGCGCCGTCATCCCGCTGCAATATCAAGGCAAGGAAATAGGCCAGGTGCTCGACGTGCTCGAAGCAGAGCAGACCTTTATCTTCGATAAGGTGCCAGTCAAGCCGGTTCCCTCTTTACTGCGGGACTTCAGTGCGCCGGTCAAGCTGCATTATGACTACAGCGAGGATGCGCTGGCCTTCCTGATGCGCCACGCCCGCAACGAATTTGCCCGTTGGGATGCGGCCCAGATGTTGATCAACAAGGCGGTGATGGAAGGGGTTGTGCAGGTGCAGCACGGGCAGGGAGTCGACGTCTCCGAGACCCTGCTGGCAGCCTTTGTCGCCATCCTGGATGACGCCTCGCTGGATCCGGCACTCAAGGCCGAGATCCTTGCCCTGCCGGGGGAAGCTACCCTGGCCGAGCTGTTCGAGGTGGCCGATATCGATGCCATCCATCAGGTGCGGGATGCTATTCATGCTCGTCTTGCCGCCGCGTTCGGCGCTCGATTGGCAACCACCTATGCGAGCCTGCAACTGCAAGGCTATCAGGTGGTGCATGCCGATATGGCAAAGCGTGCGCTCAAAGGGGTTGTGCTCGGTTATCTGGCGGCACTGGATGCCGCGCACGCTGATGCGCTGGTGCGCCAGCAATACGCCAATGCCGACAACATGACCGATACCCTGGCGGCGCTGCAGGTGGCCAACGGCTATCTGCTGCCGTGCCGTTCCGAACTGCTGGCCGATTTTGAAGGCAAATGGGCCAGGGATGGGCTGGTACTGGACAACTGGCTGCGACTGGTGGGCAGCAAACCGGCGACCGATGTCCTCAGTGAGGTTCGTCAGGCGATGGCCCATCCCACCTTCAGCATTCGCAACCCGAACCGGCTGCGAGCACTGATCGGCAGTTTTGCCATGAGCAACCAGGTGCAGTTCCACGCCATCGATGGCAGTGGTTACCGTTTCCTGACCGATATCCTCATCGAGCTCAACGAGGTCAATCCCCAGGTTGCTTCTCGCCTCATCACACCGCTCATTCAGTTCAAGCGACTGGATGAAGGGCGCAAGGCCCTGATCCGCGCAGAGCTGCTCCGGCTGTTCAACCTGGACGGACTGGCACGGGATCTGTTCGAGAAGGTGAGCAAGGCACTACAGCAGTAAGTGTTGACGGGGCAGGGGAGCCTGGCTCTCCTGCCCTTTTTGTTGAAAACACCATCGAGCAAGGCGCCGCAGTGACCGCATCATGGTCGGGCGCTATCGAGAAGGAGTCAGTGTTGAAGCAGTTTACCTTTCGGCTGTCACTCAGTAGCGATGACATACTATTGATGTATCAGGGGCACGCCAGGCGGCTGGTGGTACGTACCGAACAGGGGCTCACCATAGAGCTGGCCTTGGAAAAAATCCGGCCATTTGTCACTATCAGTGGGGTATACGGCTATTTTCGGCTGAAAACACAGGATGATTATCGCTTTATCAGCCTTGAACGCATAAGTTAACAAAATTCGAACAGGATCCCGAGTAATTATCTGCTTTCAGTCACTATCTATCCGGTAAATCCGTAATCACCCAGTGGGATTTTCTGTTTTTTGCCAAATTGGCAAAATATTTCACAGCTCAAGCCGTGATCTGCCCCTTGTTTTTAACAAGTCGTTATCACCTTTGCTCGCCTTCCTTGATCCAAGACATTACACTTCGCAGCAACTCTGTACCGGTGGGCATCCAGGGTGGATGTCTTTCCGTCGGTGGTTCATGTCGTCCGATAAGGAATATAGCAATGGCATTGAAAGACGCCCCTACCTCAGTTCTGCTCGAAAACGTTCTCAGCCTGATCCATCAGAAGTTGCCCAAGAAGAGTGCCTCCCTGGTCGAATGCTTCGTTGCCAAGTTCTACGGCAACATGGCCAGCACCGATCTGCACGATCGCAATGACAGCGATCTCTACGGCGCCGCGCTCAGCCTGTGGAATGCGCTCAACCAGCGTACCAGCACACAACCCTACATCCGGGTCTACAACCCCGAGCTGACCCGCCACGGTTGGCAGTCTCCCCACACCATAGTCGAGATCATACTGCAGGATTCACCCTTCCTGGTGGACTCCATCCGGATGGCACTCAAGCGTTTGAACATCACGGCGCACATGATGCTGCACCAGCCGCTGCACCTTATTCGTGGCAACGAAGGCAAGATCAGCGCCATTCTGGATCTCGACAATACGGCCGGACAAACTTCGGTCGAAACCGCCTTCCTCATCGAGATCGATCACCTGACCGGTGATGAGCAGATGGATGGGCTGGCTGCCGAGCTCAACTCGGTTGCCGGGGAAGTGGCACTGGCGGTGGGGGACTGGCAACCCATGCTGGGTCGCCTGAACGAGATCATCGACGAGCTGCCCAAGCGCAAGAACCCGGTCAGCAAGGAGGAGGTCAACTCCTGTGTGGCTTTCCTCAAGTGGGTGGCCGCCCACAACTTCACCCTGATGGGATATCGCCGCTATGACGTCAAGGCGGTGGAGGGCGATCACGAGATACTGCCGCTGCCGGAATCCAGCCTGGGCCTGATGAAGAACTCCATCAAGGATGAGGGGCAGCGCCTTGGCAATATGCCGGCCAGCGCCCGCCATGCTGCGTTGAGCTCCGACCTGCTTATCCTCACCAAGTCAAACAGCAAGTCCCGTGTCCACCGCCCTGCCTATGTGGATTACATCGGCATCAAGCGCTTTGACGAGCACGGCAAGGTAGTAGGGGAAGATCGTTTCATCGGTCTCTACGCTTCTTCCATCTACAACACCAGTGCTACCCAGATCCCGCTTATCAGCCACCGGCTGGAACGCATCATGGCTTCCTCCGGTCATGAGAAGGGTTCACACGCCTACAAGGCGCTGCTCAACGTGCTGGAAACCTACCCCCGCGACGAGCTGATCCAGGCTCGCGAAGAGGAGCTGCTGGCCACCGGTCTCGGTGTGCTGGAGATGCAGGAGCGGGACATGTTGCGCTTGTTTGTGCGCCGCGACGTCTACGGTCGTTTCTTCTCCTGCATGGTCTATGTCACCAAGGAGCGCTACAACACGGCGCTGCGAGTCAAGACCCAGCAGATTTTGCAGAAATATTTCGGCAGCAGCGAAGAGGTGGAGTTCAACGTCTACTTCTCCGAAGGTGTGCTGGCGCGGACCCAATACATAGTGCGGGTCAACAATAACAACGTGGATGTGGACGTGAACGAAGTACAGAACAACCTGATTGAAGCGGCCCGTAGCTGGGACGACCGACTCGACTCCGTGCTGCTCTCCCATTATGGCGAGGCCCGCGGCAATGCCTTGCGTGGCCGTTTCAGCAGCGCTTTCCCCCGTGCCTACAAAGAAGATGTGCTGCCTGGATCTGCCGTGGCTGACATCATGGCGCTGGACAATCTGAGCGAAGCCGAACCGCTGGGCATGCTGTTTTACCGCGCTCAGGAAGAAGAGAACGATCGCCGGGTTCGCCTCAAGCTGTTCCATCGCACCGAGCCCATTCACCTCTCCGATGTGCTGCCCATGCTGGAAAACATGGGGCTGCGGGTGATCGGTGAGACCCCGTATCAGGTGCGTACCCCTTCAGGGGATATATTCTGGATCCTCGATTTCTCCATGCTGCTGCGCGGTGAACAGCCCTTTGATCTGGAGCAGAGCCAGCAGCGCTTCCAGGAAGCCTTCGCCGCCGTCTGGAACAAGGGGCTGGAAGATGACGGCTTCAACCGTCTGGTACTGGGGGCCGGCCTCACGGGTCGTCAGGTTTCTGTGCTGCGTGCCTACGCAAAATACATGCGCCAGACCGGGGTCTCTTTCAGCCAGTCCTATATCGAAGAGACCCTCACCCGTTATCCTGACATCGCCCAACTGCTGTTTACCCTGTTCGAGCAGCGCCTCGATCCTGCCAGCAAGCAAGATGCCAAGGTACAGGCCAAGCTCCATGATCAACTGGCAGCCAAACTGGATCAGGTCGCGAACCTGGACGACGATCGCATCATCCGCCGCTTTGTGGAGATGATCGACGCCACCCTGCGCACCAACTACTACCAGTTGGACAAGGCTGGGCAGATCAAGCCCTACATCTCCTTCAAGCTGGCACCGGCCAGCATTACCGACATGCCGTTGCCGCTGCCCAAATTCGAAATCTTCGTCTACTCACCGCGGGTGGAAGGGGTGCATCTGCGCTGGGGCAAGGTGGCCCGTGGTGGCCTGCGCTGGTCCGATCGCAAGGAAGATTTCCGCACCGAGGTGCTGGGTCTGGTCAAGGCACAGCAGGTGAAGAACACCGTCATAGTGCCGGTGGGCGCCAAGGGCGGCTTCTACTGCAAGCAGATGCCGGTGGGGGCCGCCCGCGCCCTTATCCAGGAAGAGGGCAAGGCCTGCTATCGCCTCTTCATCCGCGGTCTGCTCGATGTGACCGACAACATTATTCAGGGCGAGGTGATCCCGCCCAAATCCGTGGTGCGTCACGACGAGGATGACTACTACCTGGTGGTGGCGGCTGACAAGGGGACGGCCACCTTCTCCGACATCGCCAACGAGATAAGCCAGGAGTATGGCCACTGGCTGGGCGATGCCTTCGCCTCCGGCGGCTCGGTCGGTTATGACCACAAGAAGATGGGGATCACGGCCCGTGGTGCCTGGGAATCGGTCAAGCGTCACTTCCGTGAAATCGGCATCAATTGCCAGACCACCGACTTCACCTGCGTAGGGGTGGGTGACATGGCCGGCGACGTGTTCGGCAACGGCATGCTGCTCTCCGAGCACACCCAGCTGGTGGGTGCGTTCAACCACATGCACATCTTCATCGACCCGACCCCCGATGCCGCCAAGAGCTTCGTCGAACGCAAGCGCCTGTTCGAACTGCCTGGCTCCAGCTGGGATGACTACAACCGTGACCTCATCTCGGCAGGGGGGGGCATCTTCCTGCGCTCGGCCAAGTCCATCAAGCTGAGCCCGCAGATCCAGACACTGCTTGGTACCGACAAGGCCAGCATGGCCCCGAACGAGCTGATCAAGGCGCTGCTCTGCCTGAATGTGGACCTGCTCTGGAACGGCGGTATCGGCACCTATGTGAAGAGCGCCCGCGAGAGCGACGCCGAAGTGGGGGATCGCAGCAATGATGTGCTGCGGGTCAATGGTCGCGACCTGCGTGCACGCATCGTCGGTGAGGGTGGCAACCTGGGCTTTACCCAGCTCGGCCGGGTGGAATACGCCAGCCAGGGTGGGCGCATCAACACCGACTTCACCGACAACGTGGGCGGGGTGGATTGCTCCGACAACGAGGTCAATATCAAGATCCTGCTCAACCAGCTGGTGGCTGCCGGTGATATGACCCTCAAGCAGCGCAACCAGATGCTGTATGAGATGACCGACGATGTGGCGCAAATTGTCATTACCAACGCCTACCGCCAGTCCCAGTCCATCTCGGTCACCAGTTTCCGTGGCACCGAGCAACTGAAAGAGCAGCAACGTTTCATCCAGGGGCTGGAGCGCGAAGGCAAGCTGGATCGGGGGCTGGAGTTCCTGCCCTCCGATGAGGAGCTGTCCGAGCGGATGGCGGCAGGGCAGGGCTTGACCCGACCCGAGCTGGCGGTGCTGGTGGCTTATGGCAAGATGGTGCTCAAGGAGCAGCTCAACTGCCCTGAGATCACCGAGGAGCCTTTCCTGGCCAACATGCTGGTCACCAGCTTCCCGGCCAAGTTGCAGCAGCAGTTTGGTGCCGCGCTTGCCCAGCACCCGCTGCGTGGCGAAATCATTGCGACCCGGGTGGCCAACATGCTGGTCAACGACATGGGGCTCAACTTCGCCAGCCGGATGAAGGACGAGACCGGTGCCTCCGTGGCGGAAGTGGCTTGCTGCTTCGCCATGGCCCGTGAGGTGTTTGGCCTGGGGGCCCTGTGGCGTGACATCGAAGGGTGTGACAACCTGGTGGATGCCCAGACCCAGCTCGAGCTGATGTTCTACAGCCGCCGCATAGTGCGTCGCGCTACCCGCTGGTTCCTGCGTGCCCGCAATCGCAGCTGGAGCATCGCTGAGAACATCGCTTTCTTCCGTCCGGCGTTCGAGACCCTGGCGACCCACCTCTACGAGGTGATGGACGAGAGCGAGGTCGCAGAGCACCAGCAGGCAGTCGCTGCGCTGGTGGCCAAGCAGGTGCCGGATGCCATCGCCCGTCAGGTGGCTCACATGAGCAGTCTCTTCTCCAGCCTGGATCTGGCGCAGATTGCCGCTGAGCACAAGACCGACATACTGCGTGCCGCCAATGTCTACTATCGTCTCGGTGCCAAGCTCGATCTGCACTGGTTCCTTGAGCAGATCAACCATCAGCCGGTGGGTAACCACTGGCAGGCAATGGCACGGGCATCGTTCCGTGAAGATCTGGACTGGCAGCAACGCAGTCTCACATCTGTGGTACTGGAAGGGTGCAAAGAGCAGGGAGAATGCGCTACCATACTGGCCGACTGGATTTCGGAGCATGAGCAACTCTTGTCCCGTTGGACCCATATGTTGGCCGACTTCAAGACCACGAGTACCCACGAGTTCGCCAAGTTCTCGGTGGCCTTGCGAGAGTTGAACCTGCTCCAGTTGAATTGCCGAACCTCGGCATAACCCCGAAAGCCCCGGCCAGTTGCCGGGGCTTTTTTAAGGAGCAAAAATGTTGTACCCCCTCGCCAGGCATTTCTTGTTCAAGTTCAATCCCGAACAGGCACACGATCTCTCCATCAAATATTTGCCCCGCCTTCTCGGTACGCCACTTGATTGTTTCTTCCGCCATTCATTGCCCAAACGCCCCGTCACTGTCATGGGGCTTTATTTTGCCAATCCGGTCGGATTGGCAGCCGGGCTGGATAAAGACGGGGAGTGCATCGATGCATTCGGGGCCATGGGGTTTGGCTTTATAGAAGTCGGTACCGTCACCCCCAAACCCCAGAGTGGCAATGACAAGCCCCGTCTGTTCCGGGTTATTCCGGCAGAGGGGATCATCAACCGCATGGGATTCAACAATAAGGGTGTCGATCATCTGGTGGCGCAGGTCAAGAAAGCCAAATACCAGGGGGTCATCGGCATCAATATCGGCAAGAACAAAGATACTCCCATAGAGCAGGGCAAGGACGATTATCTGATCTGCATGGACAAGGTCTATGATCATGCTGGTTATATTGCCGTCAATATCTCTTCCCCCAACACTCCGGGCCTGCGTTCGCTCCAATACGGTGATGCCCTCGATGAGTTGCTCGCAGCCCTCAAAATGCGTCAGCAAGAGCTGGCCGCCCAATATAAAAAGTACGTGCCGCTCGCCGTTAAAATTGCACCGGACTTGAGTCTGGATGAAATTAATCAGGTCGCTGCATCCTTGATCAAAAACAGGATCGATGGCGTGATTGCCACCAATACCACCCTGGATCGGGAGATGATCTATGACATGCCCCATGCCGGTGAAGCCGGTGGCCTCAGTGGGCGTCCGTTGCAGTACAAGAGCACAGAGGTTATTCGCCAGCTGGCCAAGGCTCTGGACGGTGCACTGCCGATCATAGGGGTAGGGGGTATCGACAGCGCCATGGCTGCGCGGGAGAAGCTCGCTGCGGGTGCCAGTCTGGTCCAGATTTATAGCGGCTTTATTTATAAGGGCCCGAGTCTGGTCAAAGAAATTGTGACTCATATTTAAGAAATAAACGGGTGCCCTTTATTTAAAGTTGCTGAAATTCTCGACATGGAATAAAGTCGAGTAACGACTTTCAGTAAGGGCACCCCCATGTGTATCCAACCCAATGACAATTGGCAGTGGCATTATGATGCTCATGATGATCGTCTGATGCTGGATTTATCCGATCACATGATATTCGCGACCGAATATAAAGGGCGACAATTGGTGCCCAGCTCCTTCACCACCCAGCCTTTTTGTGTGGATGATGCTGCCCTCTATTATCAATTGATGGACAAGGCTGTCGAACTCGACTGGAGTACGCCACATCAGGTCCAGCTGGTACTCAATGCCATCGCTGTTAGCCGCTTTTATAAACCACTGATGCCACAAAGCTGGTTCTTTGGTGAGGTCCACCCCTTTATTATTCCTGAAACCGGATCCTTGGTGTGCATGAATACACCTCATGGCAAGGGGGAGTTCATGGTGATCGAAGCCGGTGAACAGGCCAGCGTGTGCCTCAATCTGACCGAAGATCTGATACTGACTACCAGCAAGATCCTGCCGCGCTTTGGTGTGATCAAGGTGATGAACAACCGCATGGCCGCCAGAGTTGCAACCCAGACACAATATCGTCAGGTGAGCTGATACTCATCCAAGTAAACGTGCTCAATATTTAGTCTGATTTTGTTCGTCCGATATTTTTTTGCCCCTTTGTTGTTGCTCCTCAATGCCCATCCTATTTGGTGAATAGCCCCTTTTCTGTCGCACCATAGTACTTTTTGCCTCTCATGTTATGCCCACAAAAAAGCCCTCCTACCAAACAGGATAAGAGGGCGTAAAACACACACGACAGAAGGAATGGATGGTTTGTTTCAACAGCCGGGTCATGTTAGAGGGAATTGTTTCTTCTGAAACCTGATAGATATGACAGTCCGGCATAAATAGGCTATCGCCAGGCCGCGCCCAAAAAAATAGCCCTCCCGGTTTACGGACGATAACGGGAGGGCAAAACACGGGGTTACAGAAAGGACTTGCTCTGTCGGAAAAATAATAACGTAATGAGCCTTGTTTGACGCCTGTCAGATATGGCAATTACTGTGAAGAACGGTGGGCCATTCATACCTGGATATAGGTACCATTACCTAGCGTCTTGCTCTGACGAGGCAATGAATATCCGGGACCATCTGATGACCGCTCGTCTATAGCTGACCCACAAGCTGACCCACATGAGCATCACATCTCCATCAGGTTCCTATATGTCAATTGGCCAAGCCTTCTTGCGTATGTCAGATAAATGGGGGTGGGGAGCAGGCTTGCCTGTACCTGTCCACGGGCCCTGTTTGTAGAGCCAGCGCGAAGCTTTTGCTGCTCCGGATCGGCTCTTAAGGTATAATGCGGCACTATTTTTATGGCATCCCCGTGAGCGTGATGAAAGAATTTTTTGCAACCTGCCCCAAGGGGCTGGAAAACCTGTTGGCCGACGAGCTGACCACACTGGGCGCAGAGCAGGTCCGTGAGACTGTCGCCGGCGTTCACTTCAAAGGCGAACTGGCTATTGGTTACAAGGCCTGTCTGTGGAGCCGTTTTGCTTCCCGCATCGTGCTGGTGCTGTCCGAATTCCAGATGAACGACGATCTGGATCTCTATCTGGGCGCCCACACCATCCCTTGGGAAGAGCACTTCTCCGGCACCTCCACCATAGCGGTGGACTTTACCGGTACCAACCCGGCCATTCGCAATACCCAGTACGGTGCGCTGAAGATCAAGGATGCCATCGTTGATCGCTTCACCAAACGCGGTCATGTGCGCCCGGATGTGGACAAAAAGGCGCCGGATATTCGCATCATGGCGCATCTGGGCAAAGGCAAGGCCAATATCACGCTGGACTTGTCAGGCCCGGCGCTGCACCAACGTTTCTATCGTCAGGGCACAGGCGAAGCACCGCTCAAAGAGAACCTGGCCTGTGCCATGATTGCCCGTAGCGGCTGGGCCGGTGAGCCCATGATGGACCCCATGTGTGGTTCCGGCACCTTGTTGATCGAAGCGGCCTTCATCGCCGCCGACATGGCGCCGGCGCTGCGCCGCGAGCGCTTCGGTTTCGATCGCTGGCTGCAACACGACAGCGAACTCTGGCAGAGCCTGATGATGGAAGCCCAGGTGCGCGCCAAGCGTGGCATGCAACGCTGCGAAGTGAAGCTGTTTGGCTGCGATGCCGACCCCCGTGTGCTCATGAAAGCCCGCGACAACGCCAAGGCGGCCGGTGTGGCCCACCTCATCACCTTCAAGCAAGCCGATGTGACCCAGCTTGAAAATCCGCTGCCGATGCCGGCCGTTGTTGAAGGGGAAGTGAGTCAGGGGGAAGCCCGTCAAGTCGGCATGCTTATCTCCAACCCGCCCTATGGCGAGCGTCTCGGCGAGTTTCCGGCCTTGCTCGAAGTGCATCAGGCACTCGGCGATGCCTTGCGTCGTGGCTTCCAGGGCTGGCGCGTATCCATTCTCTCTGCCTCGCCCGAGCTGCTGAGCTGTCTGCGTCTGCGTGCCGACAAGCAATATCGTCTGTTCAACGGGGCGCTTGAATGTCAGCTGCGCAACTACCAGATTGCACTGGATTCCGTGGCCTCCCAGAAAGAGGTGGCGCAGGACTTTGCCAACCGTCTGCGCAAGAATCTTAAAACCCTCGAGAAATGGGCGAGCAAAGAGGGCATCGACTGCTACCGCCTCTACGATGCGGACTTGCCGGAATACAATGCCGCCATCGACCGCTATCAGGATTACCTGGTGGTGCAGGAGTACGCCGCGCCCAAAGACATCCCCACCCAGAAAACTCGCCAGCGTCTGCTCGACATGGTGCAGGCCGCCATTAAGGTGACTGGCATGGACGGCGAGAAGGTGATCCTGAAGGTGCGCGAGCGTCAGGAGGGCAAACAGCAGTATCAGAAGCTCGCCGCAGAGCAGCACCGGATGGAGGTGCAGGAGTACGGTGCCCGTCTGTGGGTCAACCTCTACGACTACCTGGATACCGGCCTTTTCCTTGACCACCGTCAGACTCGCCGCATGCTGGGCCAGATGGCCAAGGGCAAGCGCTTCCTGAACCTGTTTGCCTATACCGGCAGTGCCACAGTGCATGCGGGTCTGGGCGGTGCCAGCGAGACCACCACGGTCGACATGTCTCACACCTATCTGAACTGGGCGCAGGACAACATGCGTCTCAACTCGCTGGTGGGCCGTCAGCACAAGTTTGTGCAGGCTGATTGCCTGAAGTGGCTGTCGGAAGCGGACGATCAGTACGACCTCATCTTTATCGATCCGCCGACTTTCTCCAACTCCAAGCGGATGGATGAGAGCTTCGACGTGCAGCGCGATCACCTGCTGCTGATGCAGCACTTGAAGCGTCTGCTGGCGGCCGATGGCACCCTGGTGTTCTCCAACAACAAGCGTCACTTCAAGATGGATCTGGCCGGGCTCGAGGCCGCTGGCCTCAAGGCGCAGAACATCACGAGCAAGACGCGTCCCAAGGACTTCGAGCGCAACCAGCATATCCACAACTGCTGGAGCATCACCCACGCCGACGTGCCAGCGGAGGCTTGATGCTGACCCTGTTTCACACCGACGGCTGCCACCTGTGCGAACAGGCATGGCAGCTGGTGGAGGAGGCCGGATTGGCCAGCCAGACCCGCCAGTGTGACATCATCAATGATGCCGAATGGCTCGCTGCTTATCGGGTACGCATTCCGGTGCTGCGCGATGAGGCCGGTCGCGAACTTGGCTGGCCCTTTACGTTGGCAGAACTCGGTGTCTGGGTAACTGCCCAGGCCAATCACGGCTGAGCACGAATAGAGAAAAAGGGGGGCAGAGAGTATCTGGCCCCGCTTTTTTCATCAGGTAAAAAGGAAGAAACATGGCTTTATTAACATTGCACGGCGCTTGTCTGTCGTTCAGTGATTTCCCGCTGCTCGACAATGCCGAGCTCAGCATTGAGCGCGGTGAGCGTCTCTGTCTGGTCGGGCGCAACGGGGCGGGCAAGTCCACCCTGATGAAGATCATTGCCGGCGAACTGCCGCTCGATGACGGGCGCATGGTACAGCAGCAGGATCTGAAAGTGACTCGCCTCGAGCAGGATCCGCCTGCATCGAGTGACCTCACTGTGTTTGACTACACGGCCGAAGGGCTGGCCGGTGTCGGCGAGCTGCTCAAGCAGTATCACCATATCTCCATGGAGCTGGCCCACGATCCGAGCGATGCCAACATACGCATCATGAGCGATCTGCAAGAACAGCTCGACTATCAGAATGGCTGGCAGTTCGAGACCCGCATCAGCCAGGTACTGACCCTGCTGAACCTCGATCCCGATGCAACCCTGGACAGCCTGTCCGGTGGCTGGTTGCGTAAAGTGGCCCTGGCCCGTGCGCTGGCCTGCGATCCGGATCTGCTGCTGCTCGATGAGCCGACCAACCACCTGGATATCGAAGCCATCAACTGGCTGGAAGATTTCCTCAAGGATTTTCGCGGCGCCATCGTCTTCATCTCCCACGATCGGGAGTTCATCCACAAGCTGGCGACCCGGATCATCGATCTCGACCGCGGCGTGATCACCTCCTGGCCTGGCAACTACGACGAATATCTGCAAGGCAAGGAAGAGGCACTGCGGGTTGAAGAGCTGCAACATGCCGAGTTCGATCGCAAGCTGGCCCAGGAAGAGGTGTGGGTACGTCAGGGCATCAAGGCGCGCCGTACCCGCAACGAAGGCCGGGTACGTGCCCTTGAGGCGATGCGGATGGAGCGTTCCCAGCGTCGCGAGCTGCAGGGCAAGGCCAAGCTGCAAATGGACGATGTGAATCGTTCCGGCAAGCTGGTGTTCGAAACCGAAGGGCTGGGGCTGGACTTCGGCGATCGTACCCTGTTCCAGGGGCTGGATCTGCAGGTGCTGCGTGGCGACAAGATCGCCCTGGTGGGTCCTAACGGTTGCGGCAAATCGACCCTCATCAAGTTGCTGCTTGGCCAACTCGAGCCCAGCCGTGGTTTGGTCAAGGGGGGCACCAAGCTGGAAGTGGCCTACTTTGACCAGTATCGCGATCAGCTCGATCCCGAGCAGACGGTGATGGACAACGTGGGGGAGGGCAAGCAGGAAGTGATGGTGCGCGGCCGTTCCCGTCACATTCTGGGTTACCTGCAGGACTTCCTGTTTGAACCCAAGCGGGCACGTACCCCTGTGAAAGCCTTGTCAGGGGGCGAAAAAAACCGTTTACTGTTGGCCAAATTGTTCTTGAAGCCCAGTAATTTACTGATCCTCGATGAACCAACCAATGACCTGGATGTCGAAACGCTGGAATTGCTGGAGGAGCTGCTGGCGGACTATCCTGGCACCCTGTTGCTGGTCAGTCACGATCGTCGCTTTATCGACAATACAGTGACAGGTTGCTGGTTGTTTGAAGGGGATGGACGTATCAGCGATTACGTGGGCGGTTATGCCGACATGATGGCGACGCGGGCCCAGCAGAGCACACAGCTGGCGGCAAAAGCGGCTCAGGTCAAAACGCCAGAGCCTGTCGCTGTGGCAAGCCCTGCTGCCTCTAAAGTCAAAAAACTCTCTTACAAGTTGCAGCTGGAGCTGGATAATCTACCGGCCCGACTGGAACAGCTGGAGACTGAGCTGAATGCTCTGCAGGCGGAGGTAAACCATCCCGGTTTCTTCGCGTTGCCGAGCGATCAAACCCAGCTCAAACTGGATGCCCTGAATGCAGCAGAGGCTGCATTGGAACAAGCCTTCTCCCGTTGGGAGGAGTTGGAAGCGTTGAAACATCAGGACTAAGGAAGTAGATGAAAAAGCAATTATCCATGCTGGCCATTCTGGTCAGCGCCAGCCTGCACGCCCAGGCGGCACAAAGCCCCTTTTTCACCATTGTCGACGGGTCTGACAAGGGATTCGCCAGCGCGATCAGTGCCGATGGCAACGGGCTAGTCGGGATCAACACCAAAAACGACATGGCCGAGCACTTCTCGACTGTGCGGTTTGCTGACTTCCTGGTCGATCGTTTCCGTTTTGAGCAGGGCTGCATGCTCTCGAACTCGGTTTGCAACGCCTTCTGGAACGACAAGAGCAACTTTGCGTATCAGTGGCGTGTCGACTTTCTGGCCAAAACCGATCAGCGCAGCAACGTGGGTGACCTAGTCAGCAACGAAACTGATGGCTTGGTTACCGCTTTGGGTGACGTAGCTGGCACTCGTGTGGGCTACAAGATGGATGGCAAGCTGCGCACCGCATTTGCCATCGTCGAGGAAGGTAACGCCGTCAGCCTAAAGGATGGCGCCAGCACCCACAGCCTGAGCGTGCCAACCAGCATCAAAAAGCTGGATAACGGCCAGTACCTGGTGACCGGCACCGCTGCCACTGGCAAGAACATCGCCGTCAATTCCGAGACCTACAACTGGTGCTTCTCCGGTAACGACGGCCAGTATGGCGACTACCGCTACTGCCCGGGCCTCAACACCCAGGCCAGCTTCTGGTTGCTCAACAGCACTGGCACCTTCAACAAGCTGATCCAGGCCAACGAGTATTCCCGTGGCCGTAACGAAGTGATCCAGACGGCGTCGGCCCTCGGGGTCGCCAACGTCAATGGCAGCTTGTATGGTGTGGGTTACTCCTCCACCGGTGAAATTGGCAGCAACTACCTGGATGGCCGCAACCTGGCGGCATACTGGACGCTGGATCTGGCCGGTGGCAAGGTCGGTACCACCCAGACCATACCGCTGGCCGAAGGCGAGCCGGGCAAGGATGACGCCAAGCTGCAACACAGCTGGGCTGTGGGGGTCAATGACAACGGTTATGTGATTGGCAACCAGCGCTATCGCATCAACAAGGGTCAAAACCGCCCGGTCGAGATGTTTGTGTTCAACTTGAATACCAAACAGACGGCGAGTGTACCGTTGCAAGACAGCCCAATCAGCGGTGCAGGCTCGGAAGCTGCCGCCATCAACAACCACAACATGGTCGTGGGCTGGCGTGATTCTCGTCACCAGACCCAACCTGTGGTCAATGGCACCAACCGCATGCAGGAAGGTTTCCTGCTCAACGCCGCGACCGGTAAAAATTGGTATCTGAACGACCTGATTTGTGGTCTCGACGATGCTGGCGCCAAAAAATGCGCTCAGAACGGCTACTTCTATCACATCGCATATGCCAGCGGCATCAGCACGGATGGTACTGTCGCTGCGACGGCTTTTCGCTATAACAGCGAGAGCGATCTCAACAATCGTACCAATTCAACCATCGTTAGCGTGAAGCTGACGCCAGCCGTTGCCGATTACAAGAACAACGAGCCTGCAAGCTATGTGGTCGCCAATGCGCCGGTCAATAACCAGACCGGTCAGGATGGTGGCAGTGGTGGTGGTGGCAGCCTGTTCTGGCTGACTCTGCTGGCCCTGCCATTTACCTGGCTGCGCCGTTACCAACGATAAAATGGGATGTCACTAAAAATTAATGTGGTTCAGTGTCTTGTGTCACAATGACCGGATAGCATGACATTTTTTGTTTGACCCTGCCCATCTCGTGGGGTAAAGATGAAAGCGACCGATGAAAAATTGGTCGCTTTTTTTGTTCCACGAAGAGGGTCGTAGATGATGAAGAGACAAAAACGGGACCGTCTGGAAAGAGCTCGCGCTCGTGGTTATCAGGCTGGCGTGGTCGGCAAACAGAAAGAAGCGTGTCCGTACCAATGCCTGGATGCCCGAGGGCATTGGCTTGGTGGTTGGCGAGACGCCATGGAAGGGCGGGGTTCAGGCCTCTTCATGAAGTAATTGGTACTTCATCACTCATTACAAAAGGAAAGGGGCCATTGAGGCCCCTTTACGTTATCTCTTCATTACCACTAAATCAGTCGATCAGAATGCAGTGGTATCTTTGAACAGGCCCACTTTCAGATCGCTGGCGCTATAGATGGGACGGCCATCGACTTCCACGACGCCATCGGCGATCCCCATGACCAGTTTGCGGTTGATGACGCGCTTGAAGGTGATCTTGTAGGTCACTTTCTTGGCGGTCGGCAGGATCTGACCAGTGAATTTCACTTCACCCACACCCAGTGCACGGCCTTTGCCCGGACCGCCTTTCCAGCCGAGGAAGAAGCCGACCAGTTGCCACATTGCATCCAGACCCAGACAGCCTGGCATAACGGGGTCACCCGGGAAATGGCAGTCAAAGAACCAGAGGTCCGGCGTAATGTCGAGCTCTGCCAGGATCTCGCCCTTGCCGTGCTCACCACCGTTGTCGTTGATCTTGACGATGCGATCCATCATCAACATGTTGGGGGCGGGCAGCTGACTGTTACCCTCACCAAATAATTCGCCACGGCTGCAGGCGAGCAGCTCTTCACGGGTAAACGAGTCTTTGCCTTGTTCACACAGGGAAAGGCGGGGATCAATGGTGGTATTGTCTACGGTCACGCTGTTTATCCTTCATATGGGTCAAAGCCGGGCCAATTTAGCGTACACTTGTGCGCTAAACAACTCCGATCTCTTCTTTATTACAGGCTGAACAACCGGCCCAGCAGGCGGCGGATCAAGCCCCCCTTGAACGCGGTGCCATTCAATTCGTCCAGTCGCTGCTGGATCCGGCCAAACAGGGTATCCGGCATGTCCGGCTCACCCGCTACACAGCCAGTCAGCAGCTCGATAGCCTCTTCCACATGGTCCACCGGATGAATGTGGAACTGACCTGCTTCGACGGCGGCAATCACCTCGTCTGAGAGGTTCAACTGCTGGATGTTGGTGCTCGGCAGAATGATGCCTTGCTTACCTGTGATGCCATGGATTTTGCACACCCGGAAGAAGCCTTCAATCTTCTCGTTCACACCACCTACCGCCTGCACATTGCCGAACTGATCGACCGCGCCGGTGACGGCAAAGTGTTGATAGATGGGCTGGCGGGCGAGGGCAGAGAGGAGGGCGCACAGGCCGGTCAGAGAGGCGCTGTCACCATCGATCTCATGATAGGACTGCTCGAACACCAGATTGGCAGAGAGCGGCGAGGGGGTTTCTGCACCAAATTTGTTGGAGAGATAACCATGAATGATCATCATCGCCTTGGCGTGGATATGGCCAGCCAGCTCAGCTTTTCGTTCGACATCCGCTATGTCGCCATCGCCCAGATGCACGGTCGCGGTGAGACGTACAGGTTCGCCAAAATCATAGGGATGACCCGAGACCTGAATGACGGACAGGCCATTGATCTGGCCGATCTCCTCACCATCGGTTTGCAACAGGATCTGGCCGTCAATGACGCCCTGATCAGACTGTTCAACCAGATAATTTAGGCGGTAGTCCTGCTCTTCAAGGGCCAACCGGATATGCTCATCAGTCACGGTTTCGGCTTCCATTTCACGGGCCAGGCTGTCCGCCATGCGCATGATGGCACCGAGCTGTATCTCGGACAGAGAGAGCCACTCCTGATGGTCACACAGGCGACTGGCATGGCGACAGAGGGCGGCGAGGGCGGCCGGGGTGAAGTCCAGCAATGTCCAACGCTCGCGCAACCATGCCAGAAACTGCAGAAATTCGGACAGGTCTTCATCAATGTTGACCTCTGATACCAGATCCGCGCGAAGGAAGATACGCTCGGACATGTCCCTGTCCAGCATCTGGAACTCGGATACCTCGAGGCGGTCACCGACCAGGATCAGCTTGAGCTTGATGGGGGTCGCTTCCGGGGTAAAGAAGGGGGTCAGAGTCTTGCCTTCCTGATAGGCGTTCCAATCCAGCTCGCTTTTCTGAATGGCATTCTTGAGCTTGAACCAGAGGTGTGGCTGATCCAGCAGCTCGTCGAGTTGCAATATCAGATAGCCGCCGTTGGCCTGACGCAACAGACCCGGCTCCAACAGATGTTGGTTGGCATAAACAGAGCCTTGCTCGGTTTGATAGTTGATGGAGCCGAACAGGGTATCCCAGTTCAAATCCCGGCCATAAACCACCGGAGCTTCCTGATCTTCATGGTGGATCAGCAGGTTGATGAGCACAGGGTGCTGGAATTCGAGTCCTTTAGCCACATGAGCAGCCAGATCGGAAAGAAAGTCATCGATCTTGGGATCGTTGTTCTGCTTGCGCATGATGCGAGTGACCAGACGCTCGGCATCCAGATGGTGGCTCATCAGTTTGAGAAGTTCACCCACCATTTCGCAAAACTCGATACCGGTACCAGGTTGCAGACGCAACCAGATCGGTTTGAACGGGTTGTTCAGGTTTTCCGTATAGCAGAGATCAAACAGGTCACCATCCTTGCCATTGGAGGCGGCGATCAATGTCTGGCACACACCTTCATAGTCAGCGCCGGGGAAACCATTGAGCAGCATGACCGGGCAATCACCATCAAAACTGGCGAGGCGCTTGATGCCGGAAATCACTCTGGGTTGCAAGGCAGCGAAGGGAATGGGTTCTAGCTCGCTAAGTGCAGGGAACTGTTCAATCGCGAAAGCGGGTTTTAGTTGTTCTGATGTTAATTCAGCCACTTAAGATATCCGGTCGGAGATAGGATCATTTGTTTCCATTATACACAGTTCAATTTAGGGGAACAGAAAACAAGATACTCAATTTAACATAATATACATTATGCGCGGTTTTGTTTATGAGATGAAACACGATACCGAGTTGGTGCTCATCATGGTTCATGACGTCAGCTCTTGCTCCTATCAGCGCGCGTGTTCGGTTGGCCACTGTATCACTCACATTGATTTGTTATCTCTCACCTTTCATCGACACACCAATACACGTTCATTCATGCAACCTATCAAGCGGTTTATGGTTGGCGCTTTCGTGCCGTTCACTGTTGCCGGTGTGCAGATATTTGGAGGTGGTGTCTATGCTGTCATGACCCGCGTCAGCTTGAACATGGGATAAGGGTCGACCATTGAGATTGATGTCATGGGTAATGCCGGTGTGGCGAATGGAGTGCGGCGTCAGATTGCACATCTCGGCGGCGTCCTGGGTAAAGCCGTCCTGTTCGGCCAGATTGGCGGCAGTCTGGATCACCGTCATTACCAGTTCACGTAGTTGACGGATACCGAGATTGGCATTGAGCTCTCCCTGTTCACGGCCATGCGCAGCGGCTTTATGGCGTACAAAGAGTGGTGTTTGTTCATTTGGGGCCGGCAATGGCGCTAGCCCCAAGAAAGTGCGATAGCGCTTGAGTGCTTCCAGCAAGGCCTGAGACACCGCCACAGTGCGTCGTTTTCCGCCCTTGCTACGTGGAATGTAATAGCCCCAGACGCCGGTTTTACCGTCACGGCGAAACTGGCCCATGACGGGCGTGAACCCGGGTCTGGCTGCCACTTCCGAGATGCGCAGATAGCAGGCATACATCAGGCTTATCAGAAAGCGGCTGCGCTCGTGCTGATCCGGTGATTCGGTTGCCAGTCGCTCGGCCGCTTGCATGACATAGGACCACTGCAGCTCGGTGAAGGCCTGGCTCTGCTCATCGGTCTCCTGCTGGACTGGTCGCTTGACTCGTTGCAACAGCAACGCCGGATTCCTGTCCATGTACTCTTCCTGGATAAGAAACTGGAAGAAGGCCGACAAAATGGCGAGTTTGGTCTTCATTGCCTGCTCACTCAGACGATACGGCAGTTCACGTCCCAGCTCCCGTTTGCCGAGGAACGGCCGCCACAAGGGATTGGGTAGCCGTTCTCCCCACTCTTTGTCGAGGATGAACTGCGCCACATTGCGGTAAGCAATCAGCTGGTCTGGTGGCGCCTGGCAATAGTCGAGATAGCGCATCATGATGCGCCGGGTCAGGTCTTTCGGGCTGATGGCCAGCTCGCTGAAACACCAGTGCAGAAATGTCGTCAGCTCGCTACGGTACGTTTTGTAGTTGTTCTCGTTATGGCGTTGCTCCAGCAGCCAGTCGACCGCCAGTTCGTAGACGAGGCCTGCATCGGGCACGTCGTTCAGGCTGAGGTTGGCCAGATACTGATTGACCTGGGGATTGCCCGCCTCCAGGTGAGCCAGGCCGTCAAACAGCGGCATGGCGGGTGGAAGTAACATTGAGGTCATGGTGGCACTTGCTTGGTCTATAGGATGGGAGCCGTGTGCTCTGTTCAAAAGCTGATGCCGATAAATGGGTTTATCGGCATCATGATATGACAAAAAATCCAGCTGTGTACGATGCCGCATCGGCTGTTGTAACCCGTTTGGGCGACTTTCTATGTTTATTCAATGGATATGCACCCTTGTTCGAAATTTCTCGGGGTAAATATCCGTAAAATTGACTGTAAATTCTTAAATTGTGAATATCTTGGGGTGTTTGAGCTTGCTGTTTCACTGCTTCAACCTAGCGCCCTACTCCCCTTGCCTTCACGCCACGCTCTTGAGGGATTTTCCCTTGGGTTTGTCAGCGTCAGCCTTCTCTTCCATTGGTTGGGGATCCTCTTTGGTACTCCCCTGCGCCTTGCCACCGCGCAGTACGTTTTGCAGTACGTCACGCTGTTCGGCCAGGTAGAAGGCCAGGGTCTCTTGCTGTTCGGGTTCCAGATTGACAGGTGCCCCCGCCAGCAAGGTCATCAACTCGTCGGCGGTATCCAGCAGCTTGTCATAGGCATCCGCCTCTTTCTTGCTGGCAAAGGTCATCTTTTCCACTCCCCCACGCACGACAACATATTTGATTTCAACAGCCATAATGGCGTCCTCCTCATGATGGTGAACACAAGTATATGTACGGATATACAGTATTGCAAATATCCAGATCAAGCGGGTGATGATGAGAGACTGTGGCCGATTACGCGGCCATTATCACATTGATGAAAGGGTCATTTGACATCCGCTTTAAGCAAGCTGGATGATGGGCTCATGACGATCACAAGACAACTGCTCATACTGCTGCTGGTTGAGGTGATGCTCCTTGGGGGCATCGCGCATCTGGTCATTGGCCTCTCCCCCCTGCTCTCCCTGCTGTTTGTGGTATTGACGCTTTTGGGGCTGCGCTGCCTGGTGGTATTGCTGACCTGGGGGTTCTCCCGCTTCTATCCGGCACCGGCCATCGGCTTGCGGGCCTGGTTACGCATGGTGGTTTGGGAGATGCTCGCCTATCTGTTTACCTTCACCTGGCTGCTACCATTTGAGCGGCTGCTGATGACGCCGGACAGGCTTACCCCCTCCCCCCTGCCCTTGCTGCTGGTTCACGGTTACGGTTGCAGTCGCGGGATCTGGCGGGTACAAAGAGCCCGTCTGGAAGCGGCCGGTCACGTGGTCGCCACCGTTACCTTGACTCCTCCTTTCGGTCATCTCGATGACATGGTACCCCTGCTGGCCAAGCGTATCGATGAAGTGCTGGCTGCCACGGGTGCCGCTCAGCTGGTGTTGATTGGCCATAGCATGGGGGGGCTGGTGTGCCGTGACTATCTTGCCCTGGCCGGCGGTGGCAAGGTGGCGCAGCTTATTACCCTGGCGACGCCCCATCAGGGCAGCCAGCTGGCGACCATTGCACTGGGTGACAACGCGCGGGAGATGGAGCCAGGCTCCGGCTGGCTGCAACGCTTTGCCGCCGTGCCGCTGTGTGTGCCCGGAATTTCGGTGCGCACCAGTCATGACAACTTTGTGTTGCCCCAGTCCCGTCAGCTGATGGCGGGCATGGAGGACATAGAGCTCGCAGCCCTTGGCCACCTCTCCCTTATCTACTCGCGCCGTACCACGGCCCTGCTGCTGACCCTGCTTGCCCGCGCCCAGCCAGAAACGAAAAGGGCCTGATTGTTCGGGCCCTTGGTGTTTGTGCTCTCTCTTGATCGATGAAAGCAGGTTAGAAGTGAATCCCCTTGATAAGGGTAGAGACCGCCATCTGATCCGCAGAGGCCTTGGACTCGCCGCCCTCTTTGGGATCCGAGAAGGTGCGAAAGCTGGTGTTCATGATCACCTGGGCCACTCGTGGCGCCAGGGCATGGATCACCTGACCGAATACCCCGAGGCGGGTAGCCAGCCGTACATGCTTGTTGATGATGGTGTCGCACACCAGATCGGCGGCCTCTTCCGGTGTCATCATGGGCACCTGCTCATACACCTTGGTCGGCGCCACCATGGGGGTTTTCACCAGCGGCATGTTGATGATGGAGAAGTTGAGCCCTTTATCCGCAAACTCGGACGCCGCGGTGCGCACCCAGGCATCGAGTGCCGACTTGGAGGCCACGTAGGCGGAGAAGCGTGGCGCATTGGTCAGCACCCCGATGGAGGAGATGTTGATGATGTGACCCTTCTTCTTCTCGATCATGGTGGGCAGCACACCCATGATCACCTTGAGGGTACCGAAGTAGTTGAGCTGCATGGTGCGCTCCAGATCGTGGAAACGATCGAAGGAGTCCTCGATGGCGCGACGGATGGAGCGGCCGGCATTGTTGATGAGGATGTCCACTCCGCCATGCTCGGCCACTATCTGCCGGGTGATCGCCTCCCCTTGGGCGAGATCCGCCAGATCCCCCTGATAGACCTGCAGGGTCAAGCCCTGCTCGGCAAACTCGGCCTGGGTCTGTGCAATCTTGTGCTCGTCCCGGGCAATGGTCAGCACTGTTGCGCCCGCCTCGGCCAACTTTCTTGCGGTGGCCTTGCCGATGCCGGAGGTGGCGCCGGTGATCAGCACCACCTTGCCCTCGACGCGGCCGCGCAGAGTGCGGTCGATGAACAGTTCGGGGTCGAGGTGACGCTCCCAGTAATCCCACAACCGCCAGGCGTAGCTGTGCAGCGGCGGCACTTCAATGCCGGTTCCTTTCAGTACCCGCTGGGCTTCGCGGTTGTCGAAGCGGGTGGGATAGTTGATGAGCCGGAAGATATCCTTGGGCAGACCGAGATCGGCGATGGCGGCATCGCGAATGCGGCGCACCGGCGTCAGTGCCATCAGCATGGCCATCAGGTGGCGGGGAATAAAGCTGAACAGGGCCGCATTGATGCGAATAGCTGGCTCGGGCGCGTGGGCCGCGCGGGAGAAGGTGCTCAGCATGTCGCCAACCCGCATCGGATGGGAGTCGGTCAGGTGAAATGCCTTGTTGTCCTCTCCGTCCAGATGGGCGATGTGATCGATGGCATCCACCACGAAGTTGACCGGCACCAGGTTGATGCGCCCCCCCTCGACACCGATGGCGGGCATCCAGGGCGGCAGCAGGCGCCGCAGCTTCTGGATAGTCTTGAAGAAGTAATAGGGGCCATCCACCTTGTCCATCTCGCCTGTGTTGGCATCCCCCACCACTATACCGGGTCGGTAGATGCGCCAGGGGATGGTGCTCTCCTTGCGCACTATGCCCTCGGCCTCGTGCTTGGTCTGGAAATAGGGCATGTCGAGGTGTTCTGCCTCATCGAACATGTCTTCACGAAACAGGCCGTCGAACAGACCGGCCACTGCGATGGAGCTGCAATGATGGAAGCAGCGAGCGCCGAGTCGTTCGGCCAGTTGCAGCGCCTGACGGGTGCCCTCAGTGTTGACCTGCTGCTGAATGCCCGCCTTGGCGTTGAGGTCATAGATGGCAGCGAGATGGAGGAAGTGATCGATATTGCCGACGAGTGGTTCCTGCTCGGTGGCGCTCACTCCGAGTTGGGGATGGGTCATGTCTCCGACGATCGGGATTGCCCTTTGCTCGTCGACTCCCCAGTAAGCCAGCAATTCGGGTACCCGCTCAAGATGGGCTGCGCGCATCAAGAAATGCACCCGGCTATTCGGGCGCTGCAGCAGTTTTTTTATCAGTCGGCGGCCGATAAAACCGCTGCCCCCCGTGATGAAATAGTCCATGGTATTTATTCCCTTACTGATTGGGCTGTTAGTTGTCGTTAGATATATCACGCTTCAATTGGAAATATGCATTCGAACATCATCTTCGTGACCGAGACCAAAATTACCACGACTGCCTGTTTCGTTATTAGGTAGAACCCTCTATTTTTTCCCCATAGACTGAGAATGAAAGCTCAGTAATGCCACAACGAATGTTCCAAGGTTGTTGTCATTACCTCATCCCACTCTCCAGTAAGGAAGCAATCATGGCCAAGAAATTGAAATCGCTGGCAAGCTCGGTGACCGATAACCAGCTCACCTCGACCATCAAAGAATCCACCCAGCAGATCTGGCTGGCGGGCTTGGGTGCCTATGCCAAGGCACAAGAGGAAGGGGGCAAGATCTTCGAAGCCCTGGTGCAGGAAGGCGAAGCATTGCAAACCCGCACCCGTCAGAGTGCCGACGAAAAGATCGCGGCCATCACTGACAAGACCACAGGTACCTGGGGCCGTCTGGAACAAGTGTTCGAGGATCGCGTGGCCCGCGCCGTTGCCAGCCTCGGTATCCCGACCCGCAAGGATATCGACAAGCTCTCCAAGCGCATGGCCGAGCTGACCGAAGTAGTACAGCAACTGGTCGATGCACAGGATGACACGGTTGCACCGGCTGCCGAAGCCAAACCTGCCGCCGCCACTGTCGCCAAGAAACCGGCGGCCAGGAAGCCACCGGTGAAAAAGGCTGCAGCCCCCATCGCCAAGGTGAAAGAAGAGGTCAAGGCGTTGGCGTCCGAGGTAGAAAAAGTCGCCAAGGATGTCAAGGAGAAGGGCGAGACCACCCCCTCCTGATCTGACCGGCCAGACCTGCTTGGCCTGGCATAGTGATTGACCGGCCCATGCCCTCTTGCTGGGCCGGTTTTGCTTGAGAAGGGAGGCTGTGTCATGAGCACGATTGCGATTGCCCTCGCTGGAGGGGGTCCTCTGGGGGGGATTTACGAGATCGGAGCCTGCGCCGCCCTGGCCGACAGTATCAAGGGGCTGCGTTTCGAACAGGCCGATATTTATGTGGGGGTCAGTTCAGGAGCCGTCGTTGCCTCGGCGCTGGCCAATGGCATTTCCCCCGACAAGCTGGTGCGGATCCTGCTCAGCGATGACAGCAGCGAGTTTTTCGACCCCTCGACTCTGCTGCGCCCCGCTTTCGGTGAATACCTTGACCGACTGACCTCACTGCCGCCATTGGCGTGGGAGTGCCTGGCCGATTACCTCTCCGCCCCCTGGAACAAAAGCTTGCTCGGCTCCTTGCAAGGCATGTCCAAAGCGATCCCGACAGGTTTGTTTGACAGCCGCGGGGTGGATCGCTTCCTGACCCAATTTTTCTCTCGCCGTGGCCGCAGCAATGACTTTCGCAAACTCAAGAGCCGCCTGTTCGTCATCGCCACCGAGCTCGACACAGGCCGCGCCGTGGCATTTGGCAGCCCGGGGCTCGACGATGTGCCCATTTCGGCGGCGGTACAAGCCTCTGCTGCCCTGCCCGGCCTGTTTCCACCGTCATTGATCAATGGCCGTCACTATGTGGACGGTGCGCTGATCAAGACGCTGCATGCCTCGGTAGCACTGCAGGAGGGAGCCGATCTGGTGTTTTGCATCAACCCGCTGGTGCCGTTCGATGCGGGGATCGCCAGCGAGCGCCCCGCCAATCTGGTGGACAGTGGTTTGCCTGTGGTGCTGGCCCAGACCTTTCGCGCCATCATACATTCGCGCATGCACGTGGGGATGGATCGCTACAAGCATCAGTACCCGGATGCCGACGCCTTGCTGTTCGAGCCCTCCCAGGCTGATGGCGAAATGTTTTTTGCCAATGTGTTCAGCTATCGGGATCGCCGCCACCTGTGCGAGCACGCCTTCCAGCATACCCGTCGTGATCTGTGGCAGCGCCGGGCTGAACTTGGCCCCATCCTCGCCAAGCATGGGCTTGAGCTCAATCTGGGGGCGCTGGCCGATCAGCAGCGCTCCCTGCTCACTCCGGGGACTGGCTCGGTCGCGGCACTGGATGCCTCCCTGACCCAATTGCAACATTGGTTGACCCATCGTTATGGCGGCAAGAGCCGCCGGCAACCGAAGGAGTAGCATGGAGAGCAAACCAAAGCGGCGAACGCGGGAGCGGATCCTGGCCACCGCCCTCACCCAGTTCAACCTGCTGGGTGAGCCGACCGTCACCACCTCCGCCATCGCGGCCGAGCTGGAGATGAGTCCGGGCAATCTCTATTACCACTTTCACAACAAGGAAGAGATAGTCAACGCCCTGTTCGGCGAGTTCGAACAGGAGATGGCTCATCTGCTCGACACCGTCACCCCTCCGCTGGATGAAACAGAAGATATCTGGTTCTTCTTGCACCTGATGTTCGAACTCATCTGGAAATATCGCTTCTTCTACTACGACATCAGCACCCTGATGAGCGGCAATCACAAGGTGGAGCTGCGCTTCTCTGCTCTGCTGCGGCGCAAGGAACAGACCGCCGCCGCCATTTGTCACAGCCTGTCCGGCAGTGGCTTGCTGCAGGGCAGCGACGCCCAGATCGCGGCCCTGGCGGCCAATATCGCGCTGGTGGGCACTTTCTGGATCTCTTATCAGCGCGCACTGCACCCGCGGGCCGATGCCGACATCGCCCTCGGGGTGTTTCAGGTAATGCAGCTGGTGGCCCCTCGTCTGCGGCCCAATGCCCGTGCCCATCTGGATGCCATCGCCATGCATTACTGCCCGTCCCTTGCGACGCGGGCACCCAATTCCGATTTTTAACAGGGAGCATAACATGACCATTTCACAGCAAAAATTGTCCGAGTTCACCCCGTTCCCCTGGCCGGACGCGGCCTATGACTACGCGGGGGCGGGCCTCAAACAACATTGGGCTCGCCTGCATCAAGGGGATGCAGAACCCTGGCCTCAGGATACTCAGGTGCAGGCGGCCTGGCGTGCCTACCATGCCGGTGACTTCGGTCAGGCGGTGGCATTGGGAAATGCGGCGGGGGACGCTGGCCTCAACGTGGTGAACAAGGCCCTGGTGATCCACGCCAGCTACCTGTTGGATGACAAGTACGCCAAGCGGGCGGCGTTCGAGCTGGCCGCCAGCAACGCCGAACAGTTGCAAAAGCGTCAGCCCAACAATGCCAACGGCTGGTATTTCCACGCCTTGGCGCTGGGTCGCTATAGCCAGGTGATCTCGGTCTCCAAGGCCCTGTCACAAGGGATAGGTGACAAGATAAAAACCAGTCTGGAAAAAGCACTGACACTGGCCCCCGAGCATGCCGAGGCCCACATCGCCTTCGGTGCCTGGCATGCGGAGATCATCGACAAGCTGGGCGCCATGATCGGCGGGATCACCTATGGTGCCAAAAAAGACGAAGCTGAGCGTCACTTCAAGGCTGCGTTGGCCATAGTGCCCCACTCCGCCATCGCCCGCATGGAATACGCCAATGCCATGGTGATGATGCATGGCAAGAGCAAGATGGCGGCGGCCGAAGCGCTCTATGCCGAGGCTGCCGAGTGTGAACCCATGGATGCCATGGAGCGACTCGATGTGGAAGCAGCCCGTGAGGAGCTGGAGGACGAATAACGCCGCCTTGTGGCCATGAAAGAGGCCAACCCAAGGGTTGGCCTCTTTGTTTTCCTGTAAGACAGCTTGCTCGGTACGCTTAGTCTCCTTGCAGCAGTTGCTCGAGTACCGCAGGGTCATAGACCAGATCCGGTTCCATCAGCACCAGCAACAGCAGTTGTTCAAACTCCACGGCAAAACGGTCGACGATAAGGTCAGGGTCCGGCACCCGCTTCTTGTCGGTGATGAGGCCAAGTTGCACCTTGTTGTCATAGGAGAGGATGGAGACACCGACACCTATGTCACCCGCCTGGGGCACCCAGAACAGGGGCTGGCGCAGACGGGCACCGGCCAGATAAAGGGTCTGCTGGGGACCGGGCACATTGGTGATGACGGCGCTGGCCTTGGCCGAGAGAATATCGATGGTCTGCTGTTGCAAGGCCTTGGGGGCCATGCCCATTACCTCCAGCAGGTTCAGCACCACGGCTGGTTGCAGGGAGGACTTGAGCGCCTGCATCCGCTCTCGCACCGTATGCAGCCGTTGCAGCGGGTGTTCGATATCCAGAGGCAAGTCCAGGGCCACCAGCCCGAACCGGTTGCCAAGGGCACCGTTGTCGTCGGGGGCGCGCATGTTGACCGGCACCAGGGCCCGTATTGCGACACCATCGGCGTCATCCCCTTTCTCAATCAGATAGTGGCGAAGCGCTCCTGCGGTGGCGGCAATCAGCAGATCGTTGACCGAACAGCCGAGCACCCGTCCTACCGCCTTCACATCCGGTAGCGGTATCTGTTCAGACCAGGCTACCCGCTTGGTGCTGCCGGTCTCCCCTTTCAGCCGAGTCCTGGCATCGTCTGAGAGGGTGGCGATGGTGTAGAGCTCGGCGGTCACATCCCGGCTTATCTTGAGGTAGTCCATCGCCTTGGTGGGATGGGTCAGCACTTCGACATACTTGGACCAGAGGGTGCCGGTCAGCTTGAGACCGGCTCGCAGCAAGCGACTGCCCTGATGAGCGTCTTGGTCGTCATCATGGTCGCTGGCCAGGGGCTCGGGCTGCGGGCGCGGCGCGGACACCGGGCTCTCATCCATCATGGTGAGCAGGGCGCGCACCAGGGAGAATCCATCTCCCATGGCATGATGAAAGCGAACCACCAGCGCCTGACCACCGAGGGAGGTATCCACCAGGTGCATCTCCCACAGGGGGCGCTGATGGTTGAGCGGGGTGGAGGCAAAGTCGGCCACCAGCCGCTCCAGCTCGGCCTTGCCAGCCTTGCCCGGCAGGATCACCCGCTTGAGGTGCAAATCGAGATCGAAATCGGGATCGTCACGCCAGTAGTACTCACCCCCCTCCAGGCTGGCCTTTTGGTGAAATCTGGGCTGTACCCGTATGGTGTACTCGAGACTGGTACGCAGCTGGGCCTCGTCGAGCTGACCGTCAAACATCAGCACACCGACGATTTGCATCAAGTTGTTGGGTCTGTCCATCCGCAGCCAGGCGGTATCGACACAGGAGATAAGTTCACACGGTGACATGGTTTTTCCCTACCGTTTCGCTTATTTGTCCGCCATCTTCCCATGAAGACTGCAATATCGATGGCGAACAAACAGGAGTCGTATATGTTGGTGCCAATACGCTTCGATTAATTTATTTCTGCCTGGGCAGAATGAAACGTGGCGACGTGAACATGGCATCGTAAAAAATAATTGTTCCGCTCGTCTTGTCTCCGGTTTATTTGTTATTCGGAGGTCATCGCATCGTTCAGTTAATATACAGGTGTGCTGTCTGGCATCTATTTTCGGCGACAGACAGACAGACAGACAGACAGACAGACAGAGCGAGTGTTGATGTTTCTGTGCGGCTTATCCCTGACTGGGACAAGGCAGGCGGTTATCGACATATTCGAGGATCTCCTGCTCCAGCACGCTGCGCACCGGCAGCAGCATCAGGCCGAGACGCACCTCCAGTTGCAGGTTTGTGTCGGTCAGGCAGAGAAAGCCATTGACCCCGGCACCGCGAAACAGCAACCGGGTCTCTTCCTCATCTTCCCATTCACAGTCGAGTTGGTACTCCTCGCTCATGTCTTGTGCAATGGCTTCGGCGGCGAGCCGCACACCGGCCAGCCCCAGAGGGTGCTGGCGATTGACCTGGATGGTCGACAGGCTGCTGCCGACAAGGGGATCGTATAGGAACATGCTAACTCTCTGAGCGATGACAACATTTATTGATATTAAACACATGAATCAAACAAGTGAAAGCCATTTGCAACATAATTGGGACTCACTTAACAAAGCCGCTTGAGCAAGGGCACCACGCATTTATCCCCTGCCCGCCCGCGAGTTACACTCAAGGAGAAGGATGTATCGGCGCGGTAGTGCACGCTACTATCCGTCTCACTATCCACTTATCATGTGCCCTGTTTTTATCCGTTCGCCAAACCGTTCGTTGCAGGTCACCAGAGAGCTGAATATGACCCAAGAGACACTCCTATCCGATGACCCGCAGTCCGAAGACGAGAGCACTCTGGGGCGGCTCTATCGTCAGCTCAATCGGGTCGCCTCCTTGCGCGAGCAGATGCGTAATCACCCGGAAGATCAGCTAGACAGAGACAGATTGCGTCAATGGCAGGCAGATCGCTTGGGCCGCACCCACAGGGATCTGCTGGAGAGCGAGCGCTACGGCCCGGCCGCCGAATTTTTCCTGACGGATCTCTATGGCCCCGGGGATTGTGCCCGGCGCGATGCGGACGTGATGCGGGTAATGCCGACCGCCGAGCGATTGCTGCCGGAATCGGGCCTCAAGGTGCTGGCCCAGGCGATTGAGCTTGACGCCCTCTCCGAGGAGCTCGACTACCTGATGGTGGTGGCGCTGCGTCGCAGTGGCGCCATAGGTCGGTTGACGGCAACAGCGTATGCCCTCGCCTATCGGGAAGTGGGCGAACCCGGGCGGCGCGCCCATCAAATAACCCTGGTCACAGAGCTGGGAATGACGCTTGACAGGTTGGCCCGCAAGCCTTTCCTCGGCACCACCCTCAAACTTGTCTCTGGGCCGGCTCATCTGGCGGGGCTCGGCGAGCTTTTCTCTTTTGTCGAGCGCGGCTATCGGGTCTGTCATCAGATGGGGCGGGCCAACGAGTTTCTGGAAACCATCGCCAGCCGGGAAACAGCCATCATGGAAGCGCTGTTTGACGGGGATGCCAGCGTGCTGGCCTGACTGGCGGCGCATGACGCTCCAATAAGAAGCGGGCCCCTGCGGCCCGCGTCTATTTCTGGTGGGAAAACCTGCGGATCAGATCACCAGCAGATCCATAAAGGCATGGACCGGTATGCTGGCCAGCTGCTTGCCATCCTGGCAGAGGGCGAGAATATCGTGCACCCGTTTGGCCGGGAAGCGTGTCGCCAGATTGTGCTGGAATTTTTCCACCAGTAGGGGTATCCCCTCCTCCCGCCGGCGACGATGGCCAACCGGATATTCCACCTCCACCTTGGCGCTGTGGCTGCCATCCTTGAAGAAGACCTGGATGGCATTGGCGATGGAGCGTTTGTCTGCCTCCAGATATTCGCGGCTGTAGCGCTTGTCTTCCTGTACCACCATCTTGGCGCGCAGGGCATCGATACGGGGATCGGCGGCCACGTCATCTTCATAGTCCTCGGCTATCAGGCGCCCGAAGATGAGCGGCACGGCCACCATGTATTGCAGGCAGTGATCCCGATCCGCCGGGTTGTTGAGTGCCCCCACCTTGCTGATGATGCGAATGGCCGATTCATGGGTGGTGAGCTCGATACGGTCGATCTCGTCGAGCCGACCCTTCACCTCCTCATGCAACTTCATGGCGCACTCGACGGCTGTCTGTGCATGGAACTCGGCCGGATAGGCGATCTTGAACAACACGTTCTCCATCACATAGCTGCCATAGCCCTGATGCAGGGCGAACTGATTGCCCTTGAACAGCACATCGTAGAAGCCCCACTTGGGTGCGCTCAGTACGCCGGGATAGCCCATCTCGCCGCTCATGGTGATGAGCGCCAGACGCACGGCGCGGGATGTCGCATCCCCGGCCGCCCAGCTCTTGCGCGACCCCGCGTTGGGGGCGTGGCGATAGGTGCGCAGGCTCTGGCCATCGACCCAGGCCTGGGAGATGGCATCGATCACCTGATCGCGATTGCCCCCCAGCATATGGGTCACCACGCCGGTACTGGCGACCTTCACCAGCACAACGTGATCCAGGCCAACCCGGTTGAAGGAGTTCTCCAGCGCCAGCACGCCCTGGATCTCGTGAGCCTTGACCATGGCGGTCAGCACATCGGCCATGGTGAGCGGCGCCTTGCCCTCGGCGACACGAGTGCGCGACAACCAGTCGGCGGTAGCCAGAATACCCCCCAGGTTATCGGAAGGATGGCCCCACTCGGCGGCCAGCCAGGTGTCGTTGTAATCGAGCCAGCGAATGATGGCGCCAATGTCCCAGGCCGCCTTGACCGGATCGAGGCAGAGCTGGGTGCCGGGCACCCGGGCACCAAAGGGTACGACCGTGCCCGGCACGATGGGCCCCAGATGCTTGGTGCACTCGGGAAAACGCAGTGCCAGCAGGCCGCAGCCCAGGGTATCCATCAGGCAGTAGCGGGCGGTATCGAGGGCTGCCTGACTGGTAATGGGGTGGTTGCAGACATAATCGGCAATATCGACCAGCACCTGATCGGGAGAAGGTCTGTGGTTGACGTCGACGTTGGCGGACATCGTGATTTCCTTATCGTTGTTGCAAAGAGACGAAATGACGGGGGGCCGGGCCGACGTAATCGGCGCTCGGGCGAATGATCCTGTTGTGTTCCCGCTGCTCCATCACGTGGGCGCACCAGCCGGTGACCCGTGAGCAGACAAAGATAGGCGTGAACAGCTTGGTCGGGATCCCCATGTAGTGGTAAGCGCTGGCGTGGAAGAAATCGGCATTGGGGAACAAGGCTTTCTCCTCCCACATCACCTTCTCCGCCTCGCAGGAAACGCGATAAAGACGTGAGTCTCCCACCGCATCGGCAAGTTTTGCCGACCACTCCTTGATGATGACGTTGCGGGGATCCGAGGTGCGATAGACGGCGTGGCCAAAGCCCATGATCTTCTCCTTGGCGATGAGTTTCGCCTGCAGCTCGCGCCGGGCCTGGGCTTCATCCTGCCAGGGCTCGATCATCGCCATGGCGGCCTCGTTGGCACCACCGTGCAGCGGCCCGCGCAGGGTACCGATGGCGGCGGTAATGCAGGAAAACATATCGGAAAGCGTGGAGGCACAGACCCGGGCTGCGAAGGTAGAGGCGTTGAACTCATGCTCCGCATAGAGAATGAGGGAGACATGCATGACGCGGCGCGCCAGCTCGCTCGGGGCTTTCTGGTGCAGCAGGGCCAGGAAGTGGCCACCGATGCACTCTTCGTCGGTGTCGAGCGCAATGCGCAGCCCTTCGTGGCTGAACTTGTACCAGTAGAGCAGTATGCCAGGGAAGGCCGCCAGCAGCCGATCAGCCACTTCATGCTCGTGCTCGAAGCCATCTTCCGGCTCCAGATCGCCGAGCATGGAACAACCGGTACGCAACACATCCATGGGATGGGCAGTGGCAGGGATGCGCTCAAGCACCTCCAGCAGGGCGGTGGGCAAGGTGCGCAGGCGGCGCAGCTCGCGCTTGTAGTCCACCAGTTGTTGTTCACTGGGCAAGGCTCCCTTGAGCAGCAGATAGGCGACCTCTTCAAACTGGGCGCCCTCTGCCAGCTCCTTGATGTCATAGCCGCGATAGGTGAGCCCGGTACCGCTCTTGCCCACGGTGCAAATGCTGGTTTCCCCCGCGCTCTGACCCCGCAGGCCAGCGCCGCCCAATGGCTTCTGTTGTCCCATAACCTTGCCTCCTAATCCCTGGATGTGAACAGACGATCCAGTGTCTGCTCGTAATGGTGATAGCCGAGGAAGTCATACAGGGCTTCCCGGGTCTGCATTGTGTCCACGACGGCTCTTTGGTGGCCATCCTGGCGAATGTGCTGATAGACGTTGAGCGCGGCCTGATTGGCTGCCCGGCTGGCACTCAGGGGATAGAGCACCATGTCGACCCCATGCTTGGCGAGCGCCTCTTTATCAAACAACTCGGTCTGGCCGAACTCTGTCATGTTGGCGAGGATGGGCACCCCGGCCGCCTGCTTGAAGCGATCATATTGACCAAGCTCGGTCACCGCCTCGGCGAAGATCATGTCTGCTCCGGCGGCCACATAAGCGGCGGCGCGCTCCAGCGCAGAGCCAATCCCCTCCACTGCCAGTGCATCGGTGCGCGCCATGATGACGAAGTCATGATCCTCACGGGCATCTACCGCCGCCTTGATGCGATCGCACATCTCATTGAGGGATACCACCGCCTTGTTGGGTCTGTGGCCGCAGCGTTTCTGGGCGACCTGATCTTCCATGTGTACAGCCCCCACCCCTGCCCGCTCGAAGGCGCGAATGGTGCGGGCGATATTGAAGGCGCCGCCCCAGCCGGTGTCGATGTCGACCAGCAAGGGCACCCTGGTGGCTGCGGTGATCCTTTCTGCGTCGATCAGTACGTCATTGAGGGAGGTCATGCCGAGATCCGGCAGGCCATGGGAGGCATTGGCCACACCGGCACCGGAGAGATAGAGGGCCGCAAAGCCGCTACGTTCGGCCATCAGGGCCATGTAGGCATTGATGGTGCCGACGATCTGCAGTGGCCGTTCGTTGGCAAGGGCGGTGCGAAAACGCAGGCCTGCCGAAGGGGTAAGGCTGGACATCATGACTCCTTTCATTTGTCTGGTCTGACTATCTAATATCACGTTTACGTTAACGTCAATCATACTTTCGTGGCAGAACGGCGCCAGGCAAGACAGGGCGCGGGTTTTAGGGTAAATTTCACCAATTCCTTCAACAGGTTGAATCGTATGTCGGATCCCAATCCCGTGATCGTCTGCCCGGCTTGCGACTTGCTGATCGAACGCAAGTTATTGCCAATGCGACGCCACGCTCACTGTCCTCGTTGCCATCAGCATCTGTATGGACGATACGCCTTTCGCCCCTCCCAGTTGATGGCCCTGACCATCACAGGTTTTCTGCTGCTGCCCTCCGCCTTCTTCGAACCGCTTATCTACCTGCGTCTGGCCGGGGTGAACTCGGATGCCAATTTGCTCAAGGGTATCCTGGTGCTGATGGTCGAACACGAATTCTGGGTGGCGGGACTGGTGCTCTGGTGCGCCGTGCTGGCACCGGTGGGCCTGCTGCTCGGTATCTTTTTGCTGTCCTGTGGCCTGGCCAAGCGCTGGCACATACTGGCCCCGACCCTGAAAGCGGTGGAGGTGTTTCGTCACTGGGCCATGCTGGAGGTCTACATCGTCAGCCTGCTGGTCGCGCTGTTCAAACTGATCGATATTGCCGATGTGCGCCTGGGGGGCGGCTTGTTGAGTCTGGGTATTCTGATGCTGCTCAACATGACACTGCTGACCCTGTTTGATCCCGCTCCTTACTGGGAGCGCGTGCCACTGGAGGAGCCGGGACATGACCCAGACCAGCGCCCGTGAGCTGGGGCTCTGCCGCTGTCACAGCTGCGGTTTGCTGGTGCGCCATCAGGCCGGCGCAGTTTGCCCCCGCTGTCACAGCAAGTTGCAGTTGCGCATCCCCCATTCGCTGGCCTGGTCATGGGGCTTGCTGGCACTGGCCACTTTCATGTTGCTGCCCGCCAATCTGCTGCCCATCACCCACTTCTATAACAAGGGATTATTGCAGTCCGATACCATCTTCAGCGGTATCATGATGCTCTATCGCAGCAAGATGTCGGGGATCGCCACCATAGTGCTGACCGCCAGCATCATAGTGCCGGTGGGTAAAATTTTGGGGCTGGGCTGGATCTGCTGGCAGTTGCAGCGCACCAAACCGGTGCGGCGCAAGCGTCAGCTCATCATGTATCGCATCATCGATTTTATCGGCCGCTGGTCCATGCTGGATTTGTTTGTCATCTCGCTGATGGTGGCGTTGGTTGATCGCGGCGTGTTGCTCAATGTGCGGGCGGGCCCCGGCGCTACGGCGTTTGCCTGCGTAGTGGTGCTGACCATGATGTCGGCCAGGATGCTGGATACCCGGCTGCTGTGGGACAAAGCGGCCCGCTGATACCCCTTGGATAATCTCCCTTTCTGTTTTTGGACAAGGTGACTTGTTGATGATTTGTTTGTATCTGAAGTGCTGTTCACATCAGCCAATTAAGGAGTCGGTATGATCGGGGCTGAACCCGTCATTGAGAAGCGTCGCTGGTTATCGCCAGTCTGGTTGTTGCCCTTCATTGCCCTCTTGCTGGCGGTCGGGTTCATCTACCAGCAGTTTGCGAGCAGTGGACAACTTATTCGCATCAATTTTGCCCAGGGCAACGGCATTCTGCCGGGCAAGACCCAGCTGCGCTATCAGGGGGTGGCCATCGGGGTGGTGCAGGATCTGGAGCTGGCTGAAGATGGCCACAAGATAGCGGTACTGGCCAAGATAGACAGCCGAGCCCGTTCGCTTATCCGCAAAGGCTCCGACTTCTGGCTGGTGAGCCCCAAGGCATCGCTGACCGAAATTTCCGGCCTCGATACCCTGGTCTCCGGCAACTACATCAACCTGCAGCCCGGCCGGGACAACAATCCGCTGGAAGAGGAGTTTGATGCACTGGACGGCCCTCCCCCGGGTTATCAGGCTCAAGGGCGCATGTTGCACCTGACTGCTGACTCGCTGGGGTCGGTCGGGATTGGCGCCAGGCTTTATTTCCGTGGTATCGAGGTGGGCAGCGTCATCAATACCCGCTTGGGCCAGGACAACCAGAACGTGATCCTGGATCTGGTGATCGAGCCGCGCTTCGAGCACCTCGTCAAGGCTGACACCCGTTTCTGGAACATCAGCGGCATCAAGGGGTCCTTCAGTCTGGCCGGCGTCAGTGTGGAGGCGGGCAGCCTCACCTCCATCCTCAGCGGCGGCATAGCATTTGACTCTCCCAAAGCATCCCCAGAGCCACAAAAGGGGCAGACCTTCACCCTCTACAAGGGGCTGGCCGAGGCCGCCCGTGGTGAGCGGATCGACATAGCCGCGGGGGATCTGCCCATCAAGGAGGGAATGCCCATCCTCTATGAGGGGATCGAGATTGGCCGTATTGACCCCATTCGCCTGACCGACAAAGGCCGGATCGTGACGGCTTTGATCAACCCGGAACAAGCATTTCGGATCACCGGCGAAAGCCGGCTGGTCTGGGAGACAGTTTCCCTCGGCGCCAGTGGTCTCAAGCACGCTGATCGCCTGCTGGCAGGGCCTGCCATTCGCCTCGACTATGTGGCGGGGGAAAGGGTCAAAGCCATCACCTTGAGCGGCCAGGATCAGGTCAGCGGCACCCGACTCACACTGTTGGCCGATGATCTGGCGGGCCTCAATGAAGGGGCTCCGCTCTGGTACAAGGGGTTGCAGATTGGTCAGATAAACCAGCTAAGCCTGGATGCAAACGGCAATGCCAGCGTCGCTCTGGTGGTCAATACGCAATATCAGCACTTGCTGAAACGGGCCCGTTTCTATCGGGCGTCACCACTGCAGATCGACGCCGATCTCAGCGGTATCAAGGTGGAAACCAGCCCGGCAAGCGCCTGGATTGGCGGCGGTATCAAGCTGGTGCAGGCCGTCACCGGTGAACGCATCAACCGCCTCTACCCGAGCCAGGAGCTGGCATTGCTCGGTACCCGGGACGCCAAGCCTCAGCGCTGGTTGCTCAAGGCAGAGCAGGCAGATGGTATCGGCATCGGCTCACCCGTGCTCTATCTGGGGCTTGAGGCGGGCAAGGTCAAGCAACTGCGCGCGGCCAAACAAGGGGTGGAGATCGAGCTGGAGATTGACGGCGTTTATGCTCCCCTGCTCTCCCGGCAGCCGCAGTTCTGGAAAAAACCGGCCCTGGATACCCGGGTGCGCGTCGATGGCGTACACGTCAAGGTGGGCAATCTTGCTACCCTGCTGCGCGGTGCCATCGAGTTTGACCGGCTTGGAACCGGCCGTAGCAGCCATCAACTGTTTGATAGCAAAGAGCAGGCACGGGCGAAAGTGCGCGCCCTCTCCCTGGTGGCCGACAACAATCCGGGTCTGGGGGTCGGCAGCCCGATCCGCTATCGCGGTGTCGACATCGGCAAGATTGAGCAAATCGAGCTGGAGCCATCGCTGGGTCAGGTGATCTTCAAGGCCGAGCTGGATGGTCAGTATGCGGAGCGCTTTATGCAATCCGGCGCCCGCTTTACCCTGGTACAAGCCAAGCTGGGATTGGGCGGCATAGCTCACCTCGATACCCTGATCAAGGGAGCCTTCGTGGAGGCTCAGCCAGGCCAGGGGGCGGGCAAGGACCGTTTTCCCTTGAGTCAGACGGGCCCGGTTGGGCTGGCCTTGACCCTCAAGAGCCCGTCGGTCAGCGGCTTGAGTGTTGGCAGCCCCTTGCTGTTTCGCAAACTGGTGGTGGGCAGCGTCACAGGCGTGGCGTTGGCACGCGATGGCAGCGAAGTGTTGATCGATGTGAGCGTGGATCAGGAATATGCCCACCTGGTTCGGGCCAACACCCGTTTCTGGAACGTCTCCGGCGTCAAGGCCGACATAGGTTTGACCGGGGGCACCATCGAAGTGGAAACCGTGCAGAGCCTGCTGGCGGGCGGCATCGCCTTCAATACCCCCGAGCGGGAGATGGGGCCGACCGTCAAGGCGGGCCATCGTTACCCCTTGCATGGCAAGGCAGAGAAAGAGTGGCTGGAGTGGAGCCCTCGCATTCTCCCCTGATCGTCTCTTTCCTATCACACCAGCCCGGCCATGACGCCGGGCTTTTTTATGTTGCCGGTCGGCACTGTTAAGAAAATTCCTAGCCTTGTGATAGGATATCGCCCCTTATTTTGGGTCAACGAGACGGCGCCGTGCACGACAATACCTATCTTCCCGATCACTTCTTGCACCATATTGCGGCGATCATGCCGGCTCATCTCTCCATGGATGAATTCGTAGCCAGTTGTCGGCGGCCGCTGCGGCGCAGCATCCGGGTGAACACGCTGAAGATATCTGTCTCCGATTTTGTGATGCAGATGCAGCCACTTGGCTGGCAACTCGATGCCGTTCCCTGGTGCGAGACCGGTTTCTGGTTGACTCGGGCCGATGAGTCCGTGCCCCTTGGCAATACGGCAGAGCACCTGAGCGGTCTCTTCTATATTCAGGAAGCGAGCTCCATGTTGCCGGTGACGGCGCTATTTGCCAGCGATCAGGTCAAGCGGGATGGCATGCTGCTGGATGCGGCCGCTGCCCCCGGCTCCAAGACCACCCAGATAGCGGCGCTGATGAACAATCAGGGCATGCTGGTTGCCAATGAATATTCCAGCAGCCGGCTCAAGGTGCTGAGTGCCAACATTCAGCGCTGCGGTGTCACCAATGTGGGCATGACCCACTTCGACGCCAAGGTGTTTGGCCAGTGGTTGCCGGAGACCTTCGACGCCATACTGCTTGACGCCCCCTGCTCCGGCGAAGGGACGGTACGCAAAGATGAAGATGCCTTGCGTAACTGGAGTATCGAGAGCATCGACGAGATTGCTGCGGTGCAGCAAGGGTTGTTGGAGAGCGCGTTTCACGCCCTCAAACCCGGCGGTGTGCTGGTCTACTCCACTTGCACCTTGAGCCAGCAGGAGAATCAGGCGGTCTGTCAGTCTCTGCTGGACAAGTTCGGCGATGCCCTGACCCTTGACTCGCTGGCCGACCTGTTCCCCAATGCGGAGCAGGCCTGTACGCCCGAAGGATATCTGCACGTTTGGCCCCAGATCTTCGACAGTGAAGGCTTTTTCGTCGCCAGATTGCGCAAGCATCACTCAGTGCCCAACACCATGTTCAAGCCGGGCAAACTCGGCAAGTTCCCCTTCTCGCCACTGCTGGCCAAAGAGGCAGAGCCCATGTTGCGCAAGATTGAAGCCAATTTTGGTGTGGTACCTCAAGGTCAGCTGTTTGGTCGCAATGACGAGATCTGGCTCTTCCCTCACCTGTTTGGGCAGGTGCAGGGCAAGCTGCGTTTCGATCGCATCGGCATCAAGCTGGCGGAGACCTTCAAGAAGGGCTATCGCCTTACCCATGAGTGGGCGCTGGCCTATGGCGACAAGGCGACACAAGGAGTTGTCGAACTCGACAGTGCCAATGCGCGAGAATTCATGATGGGGCGGGACGTCTGGCCCGAGCAGGAGGCTGGCACTGGCGAGGTGATCGTTCGTTATCAGGGGCACACCCTGGGCATGGGGAAGTGGGTCGGTAGCCGGGTCAAGAACGCCCTGCCCCGTGAGCTGGTGCGAGACAACAATCTGTTCGGTGCATAAGCGCCGCGCCTGATCGAGTCTGGAAAACCCACACTTCAGTTGAACTTTTATTCGGATCTTGAAAAGCCTTGAGCCTTGTCTAAGCTTAAGGCTATCCGAACACCAGTTAGCGCACGGCTCTGCAAAGAGCCAATTCCCCTATGCCAGGTACAAGGAATTCGTACCTGGCTTTTTTTATGTCCGGACGTTCTGTTTTCTGCCTTTCACTCAAGCACATCCGCCATCTCTTTCTCAACCTGGGGTTGGGATGACAACTCATGCTGATAGAGCAGATCGATCGCCTGCTCGATGAGCGAAGCCTGACTGTCTTCAAGGTGCATCCCCAATTCCTGTAACCGCTCGGCGTGGCGATTGCTTATCCAGCACTGCAACCGGCTATGGGTTTCCTGCTTGCGTTTCACATGCTGGCGCTGTCGTTCGGCATTGTTGTGTGGGGCAGCCGCTTGGGGCTCATTCACGTTTATTTCCTGGCTCATATGACCTTGCAATGTTCTGCTTTAACGTTTGTTATCTCTAACCTGTGGCGCATTGTTGCCTGAACAAGAAGGCTTTCCCCTCCCATCAGGCACTTTGCAAAGTGCGATAAATATATCATTAGATCAACAAGATGCAATTTAACATAAAAAATGCAGTGACGCGGAGTGTCACAACAAGCCATCCAGGGCGTGATCGGAAAACTTGTGGGCATCGTCGAAATACTCCTGCAGGGTACGCATGTCCTTGTGGCGAGTCACCTCTATGATCTTGTTCATGGGTTTGCCGGCGGTGACGGCCGAGGTGATAAATCCCCGTCGCAGGCTGTGGCCACTGACATAGAGATCATCGATGGCTTGGCCGGTACGCCGCTTGATCATCAGGTTTATTCCCTGGGGGCCGAGGGGTTCCGACATAAGCTGACCCCAGCGGTTCATGCGACGAAACAGCGCACCTTCACCGATCCGGCTTTTTTTAAGCCAGGTGTGCAGCGCCGAGACGGGGCAATACTGCTTGCCAGGAATGAGCGCTATCTCGGTTTCATGGAGCTGATGTTTGCTCGGCTTGAGGCGAAGCCGGATCCCCTGCCCCACAAAATCGAGATCGCTGACCTCGATTCTAGCCGCCTCCGAGCGGCGCAAGGCACCACTGAACATCAACAACAGCAGGGTGTGATCCCGTAAACCGGCCAGGTTGGAGGTGTCGATTTCATCGAGTACCCTGCCCAGCGGTTGCAGGGTCAGCGCCCCCGTCTTGCGCTTGCGGTTATCACCAAGACGCACTATGCCACGCATCATCTCCTTGATTTCGGCATGCTCGGTCGGCATGGGATGAATACCCTTCTGCTTGAAGGCGTAGCGGATCCCGGCCAGTCGCCTGACCAAGGTCGCAGGTTTACGTGGTTCACCGTTGCGCAGTTCCCCTTCCCCTTCCTCTTTATCCAGCCACACCCAGTCCGCCAATATGCCATCGGCCTGATCCGCCAGAAAATTCATGATGTCGTGATGAGTGGTTTGCAGCGGGTCAAGCCCGTGGAGCTGGCACCAGAATACGAAAATACGGGTATCAGCCTGATAGGCATTGAGGGTGGAATCCGCTTTGGCACTGCGCAAGAAGCGTCTCGCCCGACTATTGAGCTGAGGATCGAACACAGTCTGCAATGACTGATAAACAGGGGGTGAAACGGTTGGGTAAGCCACGTAAGTCTATGATTCAATGCGGAGTTTGGGAGGATCTTACAGGATCCTTCATATACATCAAGTATCGATAATGAATATTATCGATACTTATAGAACCGCTAATTAAAACCCCTGAACCTCGATGTTCACCTGCAGCAACATCATCTGTAATGAACAGGTATTCAACGACTTCATCGCGCTGACATTCAATGAGAAGTGAGAGATAACAAGTGGGATAGGCAGTGATAACGAGGGAAAGTATGCGGATGATTTGAAATAAAGAGGCCCCTTTATCCGGGGCCTAGTCATCTATTTTTTTGCCAACTTGAACAGTTCAAAGAAGTTTCGGCTGGTCACCTCTGCCAACTCGCTCAGCGGCATCTGACGAAGGTCGGCAATAAACTGGGCAACATCTCGCACAAAGGCAGGTTCGTTCTCTCTCCCCCTATGAGGCACAGGGGCGAGATAAGGAGAGTCTGTTTCAACCAGCAAGCGTTCAAGCGGCAACACCTTGACCACAGCTTGCAGCGCGGATGCATTCTTGAAGGTCGCTATGCCGGAAATGGAAATATAAAAACCCATCTCCATCGCGGCCTGGGCCATCTCCAGGGATTCGGTGAAACAGTGCAACACACCGCCCACCTGGTCGGCCCCCTCTTCACGCATGATCTGCAGGGTATCTTGCTGGGCATCACGGGTGTGAATGATCAGCGGCTTGTTCAAGGCACGAGCGACCCGGATGTGTTCGCGGAAGGAGGCTTGCTGCACCTCCTTGTTTTCCGGCGAGTAGAAGTAGTCGAGACCAGTCTCGCCGATGGCTACCACTCTTTCATCGCTGGCCTGCGCCAGCAACAGCTCGGCATCGACACCGGGTTCCTGATTGAGCGGATGCACGCCACAGGAAGCAAACACCTGGGGATAAGGGGCGATCGCCGCCAACATGGTCGGGAACTGTGCCTGAGTCACGCTCACACAAAGAAAGTATCCCACGTCCTGCTGCGCAGCCTTGGCCAGCACGTCGGCCATGTCGGTCTGCTTGCTGCCATAGCTGAGGCGATCGAGGTGGCAATGGGAATCAACGAGTAACATAAAGAACCTTTGCGTCTTGTCAGATTTATAACCAGCGGCTGAGCCAGTTCATCAGATGAATGGTGGAATTGGAGAGCTTGCCAGGTTGGCAGGCGGCCTTGAGCGCCACGAGCTGCTGCTCCGCCTCCAGCAACTTTTCGCTGGAGTTGCCCTCGGCCAACTGCTGGCTGAGGGCCGCCAGATCCGGCATCGCCAGCTGATGATGACCACAGCCGGCCTGAGTCTTGAGTGCATCGCACAAAAACAGCTGCAACCAGTGCAGCCTGACCTGAGTTTCATCCGCCAGCTGGCTGCAGACATGGGTGGCCCGAGTCGGGGTCAGTGACAGGGAGACGAAACTCTCCAGCAACTCCCGGCGTTTGCCATCCTGCTGCTCTTCGATGTAACGCAGCACCCGCAGTGGAGCCCCCTGGCAGATCCGCACCTGAGCCAATGTGGCCTGGTGACCCTGTTCGGCCAGCCAGCGTACCGTCTCCCCTTCAGTCGGCAACTGGCAGACGTGCTTGTGACAGCGGCTCAGGATAGTGGGCAACAGACGGGAAACCTGGGAGGCAATCAGCAGCAAGAGACTATCGCCGGCCGGCTCTTCCAATGTCTTCAGCAAGGCGTTGGCAGCGGACTCCGTCATGCGCTCCGCATCCGGGATGATCACCACCTTGCCCCGACCAAGCTGGGCCGAGTTCTGCAAGCGAGCGCAGATCTCGCGAATAGCTTCGACCCCTATGGTCTTGCTGTCGATTGTAACGGTACCAAGATCCGGGTGATGTCCCTTGTCAAACAGCTGGCACGAGTGGCACTGGCCACAGGGCTCTCCGCGATCCGGCTGCTGGCAGAGGTGCAAGCGCGCCAATCGTTCTGCAAGCTGTTCCTTGCCAAGGCCCGGATCGCCGAGCAGCAGCCAAGCATGGCCCAGCCGACCGGCCTGGGCCGTCTGACTCAGGGCATGCCAGTCCGGGATCAGCCAGGGATACATACGTGCTCGTTCGACAAGTAGTGGTCCAGTGCGGCCTCGATGGCCGTTTTGACCTGATCCGGAGTTTGTCCGGCATCGATCACCCGGATGGAATCATCCTTGGCGGCCAGTTCGAGATAACGGCTGCGAGTGCGCTCGAAGAAGCTGAGCTGCTCCAGTTCGATCCTGTCCAGCTCGCCACGATGACGGGCTCGCTGCAAACCAAGGGCGGGATCGATATCGAGATAGAGGGTGAGATCCGGTTTGAAGTCACCGAGCACCGCCTGCTTGATGGCGCCGATGAGCGCCGCATCGATGCCACGCCCGCCGCCCTGATAGGCCTGGGAGGAGAGATCGTGGCGATCCCCCACCACCCAGCGACCCTCAGCCAGAGCCGGCTTGATCCGGGTCTCGACCAGCTGCACCCGGGAGGCATACATCAGCAACAGCTCGGCTTCGATGGTAAGGCGCTCGTCGTGCACCTCCTTGACGATGGCGCGCATCCGCTCGGCCAGCGGGGTTCCCCCGGGCTCACGGGTGCATTCGATCTGGTCGATGCCGTGGCGTTGCAGATAATCGGTAACATAACGTACCGCGGAGCTCTTCCCTGCCCCTTCCAGTCCTTCAATCACGATAAATTTAGACATTAGGGTTTCTTCAATATGTATTCGCGAACCGCCCGATTGTGTTCATCGAGGGTCTTGGAGAAATAGTGGGCACCGCCCCCTTTGGCGACGAAATAGAGATAGTCGGTCGACTTGGGGTTGAGGGCCGCTTCGATGGAAGCCTTGCCGGGCATGGCGATGGGCGTAGGCGGCAGGCCATCGATCACATAGGTGTTGTACGGATTCACGTCCGTCAGATCGCTGCGGCGGATATTGCCATCGTAACGATCCTTGACCCCGTAGATGACGGTAGGATCTGTCTGCAGCTTCATGCCAAGACGCAGGCGGTTGACGAACACGGAGGCGATCTGCGCCCGCTCGTCCGGCTGGCCCGTCTCCTTTTCGATGATGGAAGCCATGATCAGCGCTTCATAAGGGGTCTTGTAGGGCAGATTGGCCTGGCGCTTGTCCCAGCTCTGTTGCAGGAAGACTTTCATGTCCTGATAAGCGCGACGCAGTATGGAGATGTCGCTGGCATGGGTGGTATAGGCGTAGGTCTCCGGCAGGAACCAGCCCTCCAGCTTGCCATTGTCGATGCCAAGCTCGTGGGCCAGGTCGGCTTCAGATTGCTCCACGGTCAGCCGCTCCAGATAGGGCGCGCCGGAGAGCTGCTTCAGCCAGTCCTCAAAGCGGGAGCCCTCGACGAAGGTGAGGCTGAAGTGAAACTCCTTGCCCGATGCAAACAGAGAGAGGGTCTCTTTAAGTGGTGCCCCTTCCTTGATCTCGTAGGTACCGGATTTGATGGCAACCAGCTCGGGGTGACCACGCAGCCAAAGCCGCACGGCCCAGGGACTGGTTTCCCCCTCCCCCAGCTCGGCGATCAGGCGCGCAGCATGGGCCCCTTTCTCAACGGTAAAGAGGCGTGTCGGCCCCTTGTTGGTGAGCGTCTCCACCTGCTGCCACTTGTGATATACATAGCCCCCGGCCACGGCAACTGTCAGCGCCGCGCCCGCGAGCAAGGTGTAAAGTCGATTAAACTTCAATGACCAAACGCTCCTGTAAACGGCGGATCAATACCGGGCTCGGATACTGAGTATCCCCAATGCCGGTCACCGGCACTATGCCCATCAGGGTATTGGTCAGCCATACCTCTTCGGCCTGCCACAGTGACTCCAGCGGAGCCTCCACGACACGCAGTTCAATACTCATCTGTTTTAGCATCGCCATCACATGGCGCCGCATGATGCCATCAATACCGCAGTGGGAAAGATCCGGTGTAAACACCGTCTTGCCACGGCGCCAAAACAGATTGGCACTGACACCTTCTACCAGAAATCCCCGACTGTTCAAGACTATACCTTCGACTCCCGAACGCGCCGCAAGTTCGCTTTTCAGCAAGACCTGTTCCAGCCGGTTCAGGGTCTTGAGTCCCGCCAGCATGGGGGCATCACCGAGCCGTTGCTGGCAAACCAGCAGGGGAATGCCGTTTTGCTGCCAACCCTGATAATGGCTCGGGTAATCGGCAAGGGAGACAATACGGGTTGGCGCTTCGCAGGCACTGCCGTCATAACCGCGCCCGCCAGTTCCCCGGGTCAGCATCACCTTGGCGACAGCCTGCGTCTGGCCAGCAGCCAATTGCGCCACCTCTCGGGTCAAGGTTGACCAGTCCATTCCGGCAAATCCGAGTCTGGCGCTGGCCTGCTGCAGCCGTGCCAGATGGGCAGACCACCAGACAACCTGACCGTTTCTGACCAGCATGGTGGTGAAATGACCATCCCCATAGGCCAGCCCACGATCCCTGGCGGACACAGCATCTGTCTGCATTCCATTGATAAGCAAAAGGATCCCTCCGATAAAAAAGGCCCGATACCGGCAGTATCGGGCCCGTGTCATCCGCCCTGGGGCGAATTATACGCGTTTGAAGATCAGTGAGCCATTGGTGCCGCCAAAACCGAACGAGTTGGACAAGGCATACTCAAAGTGACCAGGTTTGGCTACGTGGGGCACCAGATCCAGATCGCACTCTTCATCCGGATTGTCCAGATTGATGGTGGGTGGTGCCACCTGATCACGCAGCGCCAGCACTGTGATGATGGCTTCGATAGCACCCGCCGCCCCCAGCAGATGGCCGGTCATGGACTTGGTGGAGCTGATCATCAGGGCGCTGGCATGCTCGCCAAACACCTGCTTCATGCCGCGCAGCTCGGCCACATCACCCAAGGGGGTAGAGGTGCCGTGGGCATTGATGTAGCCGATCTGCTCGGGAGCGATACCGGCATCCTTGATGGCATTTTTCATGGCGCGCGCGCCACCGCTGCCGTCAGAGGGAGGTGCCGTCATATGATAAGCATCGCCACTCATGCCAAAGCCAACCAGCTCGGCATAGATCTTGGCGCCACGGGCCTTGGCGTGTTCATACTCTTCCAGTACCAGTACACCGGCGCCATCACCCAGCACAAAACCGTCGCGATCCTTGTCCCACGGGCGACTCGCCTTCTGGGGCTCGTCGTTGCGGGTAGAGAGTGCCTTGGCCGCCGCAAAACCGCCCATTCCCATGGGGGTAGAAGCCTTTTCGGTACCGCCGGCTACCATCACGTCCGCATCACCGTAGGCGATCATGCGGCCAGCCATGCCGATGGCATGGGTGCCTGTGGTACAAGCAGTAGTCACCGCTATGTTGGGGCCTTGCAGTCCCTTCATGATGGAGAGATGACCGGACACCATATTGATGATGGTGGACGGCACGAAGAAAGGACTTAGCTTGCGCGGGCCACCGTTGATCAGGCCGGTATGGTTCTGTTCGATAAGACCCAGACCGCCGATACCGGAACCTATGGCCACACCGACCCGCTCTGCATTGTCTTCATTGACAACCAGACCCGCATCATCGAGCGCCTGGATCCCCGCCGCCACGCCGTACTGGATAAAGAGATCCATCTTGCGGGCTTCTTTGCGGTTGATACCGTACTGTTCGGGATCAAACTCTTTGACCTGGCCTGCGAAACGGGTCGCAAACTCACTGGCATCAAAATGTTCGATAGGAGAAATGCCGCTCTGCCCGTTGAGCAGGGCTTGCCAGCTGGATTCGGCAGTGTTGCCCACCGGGGAAAGCATCCCCAAGCCGGTCACCACGACTCTGCGTTTTGACACTGAGGTAGTCTCCGAGAGGTATTTTGAAAGGGAGTAAACATAAAAGAAGCGGCCCTTGGGCCGCTTCTTTCAGAACAGGAACTTATTCCTGATTAGCGGTGATGTAATCGATAGCCGCTTGAACAGTAGTGATCTTTTCGGCTTCTTCATCAGGAATTTCGGTATCGAATTCTTCTTCCAGCGCCATTACCAGTTCAACGGTATCCAAAGAGTCAGCGCCCAGGTCGTCGACGAAGGAGGCAGCGTTCTTGACGTCTTCCTCTTTAACACCCAGTTGTTCGATGATGATTTTCTTTACGCGTTCTTCGATGTTGCTCATGACCTGAATTTTCCTTTAAAAATACGCTATTGCGTCTGGTTGGGGTAGTTTATTCAATTAACGTCAGTTTGCAAGTAGCTTGCCTCTGGTCAAACCACGAAATTCGCCAAACTTCGGCGTACTATCGCAAATTTGAACAGATCTCACGACAAATTGATTACACCATGTACATCCCGCCGTTAACATGCAGGGTTTCGCCAGTGATATAGGCGGCATCATCCGACGCCAAGAATACCACAGCTGCGGCAATTTCTTTTGGATCACCCAAACGGGCTGCTGGCACCTGATTCATGATGCCGGCACGTTGTTCGTCATTCAGTGCCCGGGTCATGTCGGTCTCGATAAAACCGGGCGCAACCGCATTCACTGTAATACCACGGGATGCCACTTCCCGAGCCAACGATTTGGTAAAGCCAACCAGACCCGCCTTGGCGGCTGCATAGTTGACCTGGCCTGCATTGCCCATGGTTCCAACCACGGAGCCGATGCTGATAATCCGGCCATGACGCTTCTTCATCATGGCGCGCAATACTGGTTTGCTCAGACGATAGAGGGAAGTCAGGTTGGTGTCGATGATTTCATTCCACTCGTCATCTTTCATACGCATCAACAGGTTGTCGCGGGTGATGCCGGCATTGTTGATCAGGATATCGATGTCGCCGAAACGCGCCTTGATGGCCGCGAAAACAGTCTCGATGGATTCAGGACTGGTCACGTTCAGTGCCATGCCACAACCCTGCTCACCCAGATAGGCGCTGATAGCCTCTGCGCCGCTGTCGCTTGTCGCAGTGCCGACGACTTTTGCGCCACGGGCCGCAAATGTCTCGGCAATCGCACGGCCGATACCACGACTGGCACCGGTCACCAACACAACCTTATCGGTAAAACTCATTATCTGCTCCTGTTTACTTGGACTGGGCCAGCGCCAGCTCGAAAGAGGCTACATCGTTGGCATGGATACCTTCCACGCGCTTGTCGATGCGCTTGGCCAGCCCGGTCAATACCTTGCCCGGCCCCATCTCGATCTCGAGGGTGACACCTTCATTGGCCATCCGCTCCACCGTCTCGGTCCAACGGACCGGACTGAATAGCTGACGCACCAGCGCTTGCTTGATGGCGGCCGGATCCTGTTCGCAGGATACGTCGACATTATTGATGACTGCGATGGTTGGAACCTTGATCTCGATCCCGTCCAGCGCAGCCGCCAGTTTTTCTGCGGCAGGTTTCATCAGTGCACAGTGGGATGGCACCGAGACCGGCAGCGGCAATGCCCGCTTGGCGCCAGACTCTTTCATCAGTACGTTTGCGCGCTCAACCGCTTCCTTGTGACCGGCGATCACCACCTGGCCCGGGGAGTTGAAGTTGACCGGAGAGACCACCTGACCTTGCGCCGCTTTTTCGCAGTTGGCGGCGATGGCTTCGTTATCCAGACCTATGATGGCCGCCATGGCACCGGTCCCTTCCGGTACGGCTTCCTGCATGGCCAAACCACGCAGTTCAACCAGTTTGACCGCATCCGCGAAATCCAGCGCGCCACTGCACACCAGTGCAGAGTACTCACCCAGACTGTGGCCGGCCATCATGGCGGGGGTGGCCCCACCCTGCTGTTGCCACAGACGCCACAGTGCGACGGAGGCCGTCAGCAACGCTGGCTGGGTACGCCAGGTTTTGTTCAGATCTTCAACCGGACCATCCATGACCAGGGCAAACAGGTCATAACCCAGCACCTGGCTCGCTTCGGCGAAGGTTTCCTTGATCACGGCGTGTTGCTCGGCCAGCTCGGCCAGCATGCCAACGGCTTGGGAGCCTTGTCCCGGGAAGGCAATGGCAAATTGGGTCATCATTGATTCCTTTAAGGTAAGACAAAACGAAATCGGTCACGGGATGATGCCTTGGCGCCATCCCGCTGAAGATCAGAGGCGGATCAGTGCCGAACCCCAAGCGAAACCACCGCCGAAGGCCTCCAGCAGTACCAACTGGCCCGGTTTGATCCGGCCGTCACGCACCCCTTCATCAAAGGCAATGGGCACGGAGGCTGCAGAAGTGTTGCCGTGTTTGTCGAGGGTCAGCACCACTTTATCGAGGCTCATGCCGAGCTTCTTGGCGGTCGCGCTGATGATGCGGAAGTTGGCCTGGTGCGGTACCAGCCAGTCGAGTTCGCTCGGCGCTATGCCAGCGGCTGCCAGCGTCTCGGTCACGATCTCGCTCAACCGCGTCACCGCGACCTTGAACACATCGTTGCCCTTCATATACATGTAGGCTTCGAGCTCGGCGCCCGGCATGCCGCGACGAGGGTGTGGCAGCTTGAGCAGATCGCCATAACGGCCATCGGCATGAAGGTGCGTTGACAGGATCCCAGGCATCTCGCTCGCGCCAACAATCACAGCCCCTGCCCCGTCACCAAACAGTATGATGGTGCCGCGATCTTGCGGGTCACACATGCGGGACAGCACATCGGCGCCAACAACCAGCACATGGCGGGCGGCCCCGGATTTGACGAACTGATCGGCAATGGAGAGCGCATAGGTGAAACCGGCGCAGGCGGCGGCCACGTCAAATGCAGGAATGCCTGGCACACCGAGTAATCCCTGCAGCTCGCAGGCGGCAGCCGGGAAGGCGTTTTCGGCGCTGGTGGTCGCCAGCACTATCATGTCGAGATCGACAGCGGTCAGACCCGCGGCTTCCAGGGCGCGCAGGGCGGCCTGGTGAGACAGGGTGGCGACAGTTTCGTCGGCACCGGCAATACGGCGTTCACGGATCCCGGTACGTTCCACGATCCACTCATCACTGGTTTCAACCATTTGCTCGAGATCGGCGTTGGTACGCACTGAACTCGGCAGATAACTGCCAGTACCCAGAATTTTGCTATGCATAGAGTTCTTATAGATCCCTGTCGGAAAAGACAGATTCAAGGCGATCTGCTATTTGCAATGGAAGTTGATGCTTGGCCTCTTGTGCGGCCAGCAGGATCGCATTACACAGAGCGTGCCGTTCGGCTCGCCCATGGCTTTTTACCACAATGCCGCGCAATCCTAACAGACTTGCACCGTTATACTGGTCGGGGTTCAGGTAAGAAAAACGTCGTTTGAACATAAATCCGGCGAGTCGGCCAAGAAAACTGCGTTTTTTGCGGGGATATCCGGCCAGCTGGGCCATCATCCGCACTACCCCTTCCGCCGTTTTGAGGGCGACATTGCCAACAAAACCATCGCAGACAATAACATCACACTCGCCGCTGAAGATGCGATCCCCCTCGACAAAGCCAACGAAATTGAGTGCGCTGCACTGACGGAGCAACTCTGCGCTGTGACGCACCAGGTCATTGCCCTTTATCTCCTCCTCCCCCACGTTGAGCAAGGCAACCCGGGGCGACGCAATGCCTTCAACCTTTTCGGCCACCACCGACCCCATCACAGCGAACTGCAACAGGGTGTCGGCATCGCAACTGACATTGGCCCCCAGATCCAGCATCACGGTACGCTTGCCGCTCAAGGTCGGCAGCGCCTTGATGAGCGCAGGTCTGTCGACACCGGGCAAGGATTTGAGCACACACTTGGCCATGGCCATCAGGGCACCGGTATTACCGGCACTGACGCAGGCATCGGCCTCACCGGCTTTCACCAGATTGAGCACAACCCGCATGGAGGAGTCTTTCAGAGTTCTCAGCGCCACGATCGGCTTGTCGCCCATGCCAACCACCTGGGATGCATGTACGAAACGAACGCGAGGATGAGTCAGCAAGCCATGTTGCTGCAATAAGGCAGTGGTCTGGTGTTGATCACCAACCAGAATGAGTTTTAGCTGGGGCAAAAGAGACAGTGCCTGCACAACGGCAGGCACTGTTTCCGAGGGGCCAATATCTCCCCCCATTATGTCTAGCGCGACAGTTTGCGTAGACAAAGGCAATCCTTAAGCGATTACCTTTTTACCGCGGTAGAAACCATCGGCAGTCACATGGTGACGACGATGAATTTCACCACTGGTCTGATCAACAGTCAGAGCTGCACTGGTCAGCGCATCGTGTGAACGACGCATGCCACGCTTGGCACGGGTTTTACGGTTCTGTTGTACGGCCATTGTAGGCTAACTCCTAGATTCACTTACGTTTAAGCTCTTCAAGAACTGCAAAGGGATTCGGCCGCTCATCAGCAGGTTCGATATCACCCCAAGTCATGTCCATGTTACCGCGAGGGCACGCATCCATTGGATGCATTGCCACCTGAGGCAACGAGAGGATGAGTTCATCCTCCAGAACTTGATGAAGATCTATCTCGCCGTTTTCGTCCAACTCAATGGGCTCATAAGCTTCCGGCAGTTCTTCCTCGTTTGTTTTTTCAAACAGCGGAGTGTAGATAAAATCAGCTTCACAAAGGTGCTCGAATGTCTCTCCACAACGCTGGCAAACCAGGTCAACCTTGGCATGGGCAGTGCCTTTCATAACGGTCAACTTCTGGACATCTTTGCCAAAGTGCAGTGATACATCAACATCACTCTGCAAGCCTGCAGTTGATTCCTCCAGCCTGGGCATCTGCGACTTTTCCACTATCCCGACATAGTCGAGCAGCTTCAAGGCATTACGGACTGGATCAACCTTAACGGGCAACTTCACCTTTTGCATAGGGCGCGAATATTATAGGTCCAACAACTGATAGTCAAAGGAAAAAGTCCTTACCGCCGATGATTTTAACCATACAAGTCCCTGAGATGCCGGGACTTGTTCTCATCGGTGGCTGATTATGCCATAAACAGCAGGATCCTACACAGGATCCTGTCCGGATTTACTGCTCACCCAGAATGACAACCCAAGTGCCATCCACATCATTGCTGGTCCAGCATGGAAACCTTATCGGAGATTTGCCCAGCTCACGGCGTGACGATACCATCGGCATCTGACTGCATCGAATCAGGACATCACAACACAATGCCAACACAGCTTATCCTCGCCTCCACGTCCCGCTATCGCAAAACCCTGTTGGAAAAACTCGGCCTTCCCTTTGCATGTGCAGCGCCCGAGGTGGATGAATCTCCCCTGCCCGGCGAATCTGCCGAGACGCTGGTGGCGCGGCTGGCCTATGCCAAGGCTAATGCCATTGCCAACCAGCGTGATCAGGGATTGATCATAGGGTCCGATCAGGTGTGTGTCTGCGACGGTCAGATCCTGGGCAAGCCGGGCACTGTGGAGAAGGCTGTGGCACAACTGATGGCCGCACGGGGCCGCAGCATCACCTTTTATACCGGCCTGTGCGTACTGGATGCCGCCAGCGGCAAGGCAGAACAGCTGGTGGAGCCCTTCACTGTGCACTTCCGCACTCTGGATGAGACCGCCATTCGCCGCTACGTGGCAGCGGAGATGCCCCTTGATTGCGCGGGCAGTTTCAAATGTGAAGGTATGGGGATAGTGCTGTTCAAGGGGCTGGAGGGGCGCGATCCCAACGCCCTGATCGGCCTGCCCCTGATCGGTCTGATCGAGCTGCTGGAACGCCACGGCCTCGCCCTGCCCTGACGGGAATGGCCTATCCACGACGAGCTAAACGAACAACGGGAGCCCAGGCTCCCGTTTCGTCATTTATTCAACTGGCATATGGCAAGACTAACCCAGCAGCAGCTTCAACTCGTCCATGGTATCGACGACCGCAAGCGGATCATGTGTCTGCAAGCGCTTCTTGTCGTGCACACCCCAGCTTACGCCGATCCGCGGCATGGCGAGCGCTTCTGCCATCGCCATGTCGTGGATGGAGTCACCGATCATCACTGCCTGATGGGGAGCAAAGCCCAGCTCATCCAGAATTTGCGTCAACATCAGAGGATCGGGTTTGGAGTTGGCCTCGTCCGCGCCACGGGTGGCAGCAAACAGCGGTCGCAGGCCAGTATCATCCAGCACCCGATCCAGGCCGCGGCGAGACTTGCCGGTGGCCACCGCCAGCGCAATCCCCTGCCCGTGCCAGTGGTGCAGCAGCGCACTCGCCCCGACAAAAAGTGGGCTGGGCGTGCCATCATGCACATAATGGTGACGATAGCGGGCGATCAGGGCGTTGACCCGCTCGCCGCCCGGCGCCAGGTCAAACAGCAGCGGAATGCCGACCTCCAGGCTGAGCCCTATTATCTGATGTGTCTGCACCGCAGTGGGCACCGGCTCGCCGCAATCGCGCGCCGCGCCCGCGACGCAGGCAACAATCCGCCCCACCGAGTCCATCAGGGTACCGTCCCAGTCGAAAATGGCGAGTCGGATAGCCTTCATCAGCGTGCCAACTTGTTGAGGAAATTGTCGAGCTCAGGCGCGAGCGGTGCCTCGATCAGCACCTCGCGGCCATCAACCGGATGAGTGAATGTCAGCTTCCAGGCGTGCAAAAATAGCCGTTTCAGCCCTTGGCTGCGCATTTTCTCGTCAAAGGCGGCTTCCCCATACTTGTCATCACAGGCAATGGGATGACCTGCATGCTGGGTATGGACCCGGATCTGATGGGTACGCCCTGTGATCGGGCTGCACTCGACCAGGGTCGCCTCGGCAAATTGACGGGCGATGCGGAAACGGGTTTCGGATGGCTTGCCATCACTGCTGACCCGCACCACCCGTTCACCGGATTGCAGATCATTCTTGCGCAGTGGCGCATTGACCACCTTGACGTGGGGCTGCCACTGACCGCGCACCAATGCCAGATACTGCTTGCGCATGGTTTTGACCCGCAGCTGCTCATGGAGGCTGCGCAGCGCACTGCGCTTCTTGGCAACCAGCAGTACGCCAGAGGTGTCACGATCCAGCCGATGCACCAGCTCCAGGAAGCGGGCGTCCGGGCGCAGGGCTCGCAGTCCCTCTATGACGCCAAAGCTCAGACCGCTGCCGCCGTGCACGGCCATGCCGGACGGTTTGTTGAGCACTATCATGGCGTCGTCTTCAAACAGGATCTGGCTCTCCAGACGCTGGATGCTGCCAAGGTTGGCAGAGGGCAGTTCGTTTTTCTCGGCAACCCGCACGGGGGGAACCCGCACCTCGTCGCCCGGGCAGAGTTTGTATTCCGGTTTGATGCGCTTTTTATTGACGCGCACTTCCCCTTTTCGAAGGATGCGATAAATCAGGCTCTTGGGGACGCCCTTTAGCTGAGTCTTGAGAAAATTGTCGATGCGCTGCCCTTCATGCTCAGCTTCGATGGTGAGCAGCTGCACTTGTTGTTGTATCTGTGTCATGGCGCGGATTTTAACACTGCCGGCGCCCCTTGGCTGCATGCTTTGTTGAAAAATGGCGCCTTGCTATAAAAGTGGTTTAAATGGGATAATAAACAAGGTTTTGTCATTGTGTTCAAGCCTTGTACTAAGTGGCCAATATTTATGCCACCCAATCCCAAAACACCGTGTATACAAGAACATGACGGTTCCCGGGTGCGAGGTACAACGCATGGAGAACACAAGCAGAACCGATTATTTGTCTCCACATCGGCATCCTTAATTCATGCCTTCTCGAGAAGGCCGAACCAGAGCGCCCTTAGTTTGCGCCTCATGCATACCCCAACCGGGAGGTTGCCCAAGTATGCTGAAGACCCGAGGCCGGCGCCGGCAGGATCCTGTGGAGGAAATCAAAATGACAAAATAACGAGAACTCAATGAAAAGAATGCTAATCAACGCGACTCAGGAAGAGGAGTTGCGCGTAGCGCTGGTTGACGGACAACAGCTCTACGATTTGGATATTGAAAGTCCGGGCCATGAGCAGAAAAAAGCGAACATCTACAAGGGTAAGATCACCCGCGTAGAACCCAGTCTCGAAGCTGCTTTTGTCGACTACGGCGCTGAACGCCACGGTTTCCTGCCGTTAAAGGAAATCGCCCGCAATTACTTCCCCTCCGGTTATTCCTATCAGGGTCGTCCCAACATCAAAGAAGTGGTCCGCGAAGGCCAGGAAGTGATCGTCCAGATCGATAAAGAAGAGCGTGGCACCAAGGGTGCAGCCCTCACCACCTTTATCAGTCTGGCCGGTAGCTACCTGGTGCTGATGCCGAACAACCCCCGTGCAGGCGGCATCTCCCGCCGCATTGAGGGCGATGAACGGACAGAACTGAAAGAAGCCCTGAGCGGACTGACAGTACCGGACGGCATGGGCCTCATCGTGCGTACCGCCGGTGTGGGCAAATCCCCGGAAGAGCTGGAATGGGATCTCAACGTTCTGCTCAACCACTGGGACTCCATCCACAAGGCGTCACAGGACCGAACTGCTCCCGTGCTTATCCACCAGGAAAGCAACGTGATAGTACGCGCCATTCGTGACTACCTGCGTCGCGATGTCGGCGAGATCCTGATCGACGACCCTGTCATCTTTGAACGTGCCCGTGCTCACATCGAGCTGGTTCGTCCCGATTTCCTCAACCGCGTGAAGCTGTACAAGGGTGAAGTTGCCCTGTTCAACCACTTCCAGATTGAGAGCCAAATCGAGTCGGCCTTCCAGCGCGAAGTGCGCCTGCCCTCCGGCGGCAGCATAGTCATCGATCCGACCGAAGCACTGACCTCCATCGATATCAACTCCTCCCGCGCCACCAAGGGCGGCGATATCGAAGAGACGGCGCTGCAAACCAACCTGGAGGCGGCCGATGAAATTGCCCGTCAATTGCGTCTGCGCGACCTGGGTGGCCTGATCGTCATCGACTTCATCGACATGACGCCGGTTCGCCATCAGCGCGAAGTGGAAAACCGTCTGCGTGAAGCGGTACATCAGGACCGCGCCCGCATCCAGCTGGGCCGTATCTCCCGTTTCGGTCTGCTGGAAATGTCCCGTCAGCGTCTGCGCCCCTCCCTCAACGAGTCCAGCAGTCATATCTGCCCCCGTTGCCAGGGCCAGGGGGTCATCCGTGACAACGAATCACTGGCCTTGTCCATCCTGCGTCTCATCGAAGAAGAGGCCATGAAGGACAACACAGAGCAGGTTCATGCTCAGGTGCCGGTTGATGTTGCCGCCTATCTGCTCAACGAGAAGCGCGCCTCCATCGCCAGTCTGGAACAGCGTAATGAAGTACGTCTGTACATCATTCCTAACCAGCATCTGGAAACCCCGCACTACGAAGTGACCCGCATCCGTCAGAACGAGATCCCGGAAGCGGCCAGCTACGAGCTGAAAACCGAAATTGCCAAGCCGGTCTACCAGCCCAAGCAAGCTCAGGTGATCGAGCGTGAGCAACCGCTGCTGCAAGGCTTCGTCCAGGCACCTCAACCTGCTGCGCCGGCTGCAGTTGCTGCCCCCATCGCGGCGCCAGCCCCCGTTGCCGCCAAAGCGGAAGCGGGTCTGTTTGGCAAACTGTTGAAGGCCATTTCAGGTCTGTTCGGTTCCGACGCGGCCCCTTCCGATGTCAAGGCACCAGCCGAGAAACCGGCAGTGCAACGGGAAGCACGCAAGGACGAGGCTCATCGTCATCAGCGTGATGACACCCGTGGCCGTGGTCAGCGTCCCCGTCGTGACGACAACCGCAACAGCCGCAACACAGCTGAAGCGGGTGAAAAGCGCGAAGGCGCCGCCAGTCGCGAGGGTGGCGAAAGCCGCAACCGTCGTCCGCGCAAAGAGCGCGAACCTCGTCAAGAGCGTGAGCCCCGTCAGGAACGTGAAACTCGCACTGAAGTGCGCAGCGAGCAGCGTGTGGAACGTGAGCCCCGCGAACCGCGTCAGGAACGTGAACCGCGCGCCCCGCGTCCGGCTCGTGAGCCCCGTGCACCGCGCGAGCCCCGTGCCGAGGTGGTCGTTGAAGCGGTAGAAACCGTTGAAACTGCCCTTGTCAGCACAGAGCCGCAGCAGGAAAAAGAGCAGAAAGTCGCCGAGCGCCGCGAACGTCGTCAACTGCGCAAGCAGATCCGTTCCGACGTACCGGCCAGCGATGTTGCTGTTGTGCCGACCGAGGCTCCCGTTGCTGTCGTGGCGGATGCCGTTGAGCAGAGTGACGAGCAGGCCGACGGCCAGCGTCGTTCCCGTCGCACCCCGCGCACTCAGCGTATCGAGGGTCAACGCCGCAAGCGCATCAACGAAGATGCTCGCAGCCAGCGTGATGATGACGATCAGCAGGCAGACACCGCAACCATGACCACAGCCGCCCAGGCGGATGCTGCTCAGGTGAAGGTGGAAGAGCCGGCTGTGCCTGTCGTCACCATCCCGAGCGCCGCTGCCATTGCCGCTGCCGTGCAAGCCTCTTCCGCTCTGACCGAGCACGTAGTGGCAGAAGCCGTTGCCGAAGAAGCACGTGAGCAAGCAGAAGCCGCAGTAGCCCTGGTCGCAGCACCTGTCGTGACCGACACTGTTGCCGCCGTTGCTGAAGCTGACGCAGCCCCTGTTGCTGCCGAGCAGGTTGTGGCAGAGGCAGTGACTGCGCCAGTCGTTGCCGAAGTGACCCCCGTCATTGAAGCAGCACCTGCCGATGTCAAGACTGCTGAGGTCGTTGCAGCAACGCCTGCTGTTGAGGCCCCTGTTGTTACCGAAGCAGCCCCTGTTGTTACCGAAGCAGCCCCGGTTGTCGAAACTGCGCCCATTGAGGCAACTCCTGCTGTCATCGAAACTGCGCCGGTCGTGACTGCTGACGTTGCTGTGGTTGAACCGGTCGCTGAGCCTGCGGCTGAACAGCCTGTTGCCAAGGCAGCGGTTGCAGCCCCTGTGACCAAGCAGGTCAACAAGGGTGCCGGTCTGCTGGCCAGCGCTCGCAAGGCTTCAGCCCCTATGGCAACGCCTGCTGTGGCACCAGCCCAGCCGGAGCGTGAGCCGGTAGAGCAAGCACCGCTGGTTCGCAGCGAAGTGGCAAGCTCTGGCCGTCATGCGGGCAGTACTGCTGCCGTCAATGTGGCAACCAGCCCGGCTGGTCGTCCTTGATTGCTGGCTAACTAGCCTGATAGAAAAAAGAGCCACACAGTGTGTGGCTCTTTTTTTATCCTCAATTCGGGGTGAGGGGTTCGTACTGCAATATCCCCCGCTCTGCCGGTATATAAGATTCCCCTGCCTCGCACCACTCAGCTGATACCGTTCCTTTAGCAACGCTAGCAAGCCTTTTTTCCTCTCCAGCCATCGCTTCATTAGGCAATGATGCCTGGCCTCGCGCTTATGATTGATGCTTGCCTGTCATCACCCCTCTCTCTGACAAAGGCGCTGTTGAGCAAGAGCCCTGCTCGCCCTTGTCTACTCGTATCTGCCTTGCGACTAGCAAGCAGAGACTCTGTTTAGCCAGGATGGGTATCTGCGGTAATGGAGAACATGTTGGCATGTGTTGCCGGGATAGGTATATCCATGTCGGATAGGCCGTGTTATTGGGCGAACAACGCTTCTAGTTTGATGGCATACATAATATAACCAGAAAGCCCATCCTGTTTGGTCAACGCTTTGTATTGCTTCGAGACGAAGCAGACGGACTCTGCTCCACAGCAATGAAAAAAGGGCCCGCAGGCCCTTCGTCAATCAACAAGATTTCGCTGTTATCAGCCGCCAAACAGATGGTGACTGATAAGGAACAGACCACCCGAGAGCAACATGGTCAGCGGCAAGGTCAGCACCCAGGCCATCAGTATGGTCTTGATGGTCTGGCTCTGCAGGCCGGATTTGTTCGCTACCATGGTCCCCGCTACCGCAGAAGAGAGGATATGGGTGGTGGACACAGGCATACCGGTCAAACTGGCAACACCGATGGAAGCAGCCGCAGTGATCTGGGCGGCAATGCCCTGGCTGTATGTCATGCCGGTGGTGCCTATCTTCTCACCCACCGTGTAGACGATACGACGCCAGCCTACCATGGTGCCGCAACCCAGCGCCAAGGCGATGGAGACGATGACCCAGGTCGGTGCATATTCGGCGGTCGCTGTCAGATCCTTGCGCCATTTGGCAAGGTCAGTCAGCTCTTTGGCCGGCAGCGGCAGCTTGGACACCTTGCGGGCTGTGTCGTCAATACACAGCAGCAGGCGACGCACTTCCCGACGATTGGTCAGGTCCATCTCTTCATAGGTACGCACAGCGCCCAGACGGGCATCCAGGGTTGCCATGTTTTGCAGCGTAGCGTCCGCAGAGCAATGGGTCATCAGCGCTTCCTGAGCCTGGGCAGGCACCTTGAAGTCCACGACCTGCGACACCAGCTCGTGGTTGCGCTGATAGATCTCCATGATGCGCTGGTTGGCATCCTGGGTGCGATCCAGCTCGTAGGAACGGCTGTTCATGTCCAGTGCAAAATAGGCGGGGGCCATGCAGATCAACACCAGCATCACCAGACCAATGCCCTTCTGACCATCGTTGGAGCCGTGCACGAAGCTTACTCCCATGGCAGAGGCTACCAGGGTAAGGCGCGCCCAGAACGGCGGGTGCTTCTTGCCATCCACCAGCAACCGCTCTTCCGGAGTCTTGTGGATCTTGCTACCCAGCCAGACTCGCTTCATGGCAAACAGCAACAGGGCGGCCACGATGAAGCCCACGGTCGGCGAGATGATCAGGGAAAGCATGATGTCGATGGCTTTGGCGACGTTGATGCCCTGAGTCAGCGGCTGATGGTTGAGCCAGGCATAGGCACCGCCTACCCCCAGAATGGAACCGATCAGTGTGTGAGAACTGGAGGCCGGAATGCCCAGGAACCAGGTCCCCAGATTCCAGACAATGGCTGAAAACAGCAGGGAGAACACCATGATCAAACCCTGGCTGGAATCCATGCCCAACAGCAAATCAATCGGCAGCAAATGGACAATGGCATAGGCTACGCCCAGACCGCCGAACATGACGCCAAAAAAGTTGAAGATCCCGGATGCGACTACCGCCAGGTGAGCCGGCATCGCTTTGGTGTAGATAACCGTTGCTACCGCGTTGGCGGTATCGTGAAAGCCATTGATAAATTCATAGGCAAGCACAAAAAAAACGGCCAATACCAAACCGATTGACCACCACAAACCCAAACCACTAAACATTTCAAACATACAAAACGAACCTGTTTATGAGTTGCGGCGGATTATGCCAGAAGGCTGGCGGTGCCATACCCGTTGTTGAAATATTTCAGTAAGAAAAAAAAAGGGCATTCAGTAGGGAAATAGCTTACAGCCAGTCTCCATGCGGCTTGTCTTTGATTAATTAAACAAACTTGAGCTGACAAAAACAGTTCCCAAACGGGGACAATTCATCACATTCAGGCAGCGCAAGGCAGATCTTCTATCGGTTCCAGCGTCAATTTTCGGCCGACCGACACCTGAGAATGGAGACATAAGGGCAAGCAATCAGCCCGCTCCCCTGCCCCAACCACTTGGGTCTCCTGCGCCCTGTCACTGGGCACAATCGCAAGCCCAACAGCAAGGGGCGCCATGGGCGCCCCTCTTTCAACACTCAGCAAGTGGATCACATCAGGGGATATCAATCCTGGTTGATGCGGCTGGCAACGGCGCCCTGCTGACTCTTGTACTTGGCGTTTTCCCGCTTGTTGTAAGGGCGGGCGGCTGGGCCGGAGAGCATCTCGAAGTTCAAGGCACCGATCTTCATCTTGGGGCGCAGCGCCAGCGGCAGTTTGCCACCGTTGTAGAACTCCAGCACGATACGACCAGACCAGCCCGGATCGATCCGGTGCGCCGTGACGTGCACCATCAGACCGAGACGGGCCAGGGAGGAGCGGCCATCCAGCCAGCCGACAATATCCGCAGGCAAGGTGACTGATTCATAAGTCACCGCCAGCGCCAGCTGGCCCGGGTGCAGATAGAAGGCTTCGCCATCCGGAATGTGGATCTCGTCGCTCATCACCCGATCGATGGCGTCGGCCATCTCGCTGTTCGGGCCGCTCAAATCAATATAGGGAGCGGTATGATCACGAAATACCCGAAACTCGTTGCCCAGCAGCACATCGACGCTGACGCCGCTGATCCGCTCAACACCGGGCCTTGGCTCAATGACGATCTTGCCCTCATCCAGATGACGTTCAATATCGGTATCACAAAGACGCATTGGGCGACTCTCCTGACAAAATGTTCATTTAAAAAAGCCGGGCATCACCCGGCTTGTTTCATCTTAACCAATCAACATGTGGCGAATGCGCGCCTTGAGCATGTCGATGGCGATGCGGTTCTTGCCACCGCGGGGCACGATCACGTCCGCGTACTGCTTGGAAGGCTCGATAAACTGCAAAAACATGGGGCGCACGGTTTTCTGATACTGCTTGAGTACGGAATCCATGGTACGACCACGCTCCTGTACGTCACGCACCAAACGGCGCAGCAGGCAGATATCCAGCGGGGTATCCATGAAGATGGAGGCATCCATCAGATCCCGCAAGCGACTGTCAGTCAGCAGCAGGATCCCTTCCAGAATGATCACCCGACGCGGGGCGAACGGTGTCACCTCGTTCATGCGGGTGTGCTCTGTATAAGAGTACTGGGGGATATTGACCGCATCCCCTTTTACCAGCTGGCTCAGATGCTGCACCAGCAGATCGTGATCCAGGGCATTGGGGTGGTCATAGTTGGTTTTGACCCGCTCTTCCATGGTCAGGTGGGTCTGATCACGGTAGTAGCAATCTTCGGTGATCACACCAATCTGACCTGCGCCCAGTTCGGCCACCAGCTCTTCATAAATGGTTTGAGCGATAAGACTCTTGCCAGACGCGGATGCGCCAGCAATACCGATGATCACACACGAATGTTGAGTATCAGACATTGAAAATACCTAAAGAGAAGAGCAGTGGGGATTGTTTAAACCGATCCATTATATAAAAAAGGGTGAGCCATGCCCACCCTCAAATCCACCTCAAACAGCCGACAGCCGATTATTCATCCAGCGCCATGGCATAGAGAGGGGTCGCAATCGGTTTACCGCTGAAATAGAGTTCAGCACCCACCCGACGAGCCAGCTTCAGATAGGCCTGGGCCAGGCTTCCTTCCGGTGCCCCGAACACGGTTGGGCAGCCATCATCCATGTGTTGACGGATATCAATGTGCAGCGGCAGCTGACCCAGCAGCGCCACTTGATACTGCTCTGCCATCTTCTGGCCGCCACCTGTCCCGAACAAGGACTCGCGATGACCGCAGGCACTGCAGACGTGATAGCTCATGTTTTCTATGATGCCGAGCACGGGCACATTGACCTTGTTGAACATGGCGACCCCCTTGCGGGCATCGGCCAGCGCCACATCTTGCGGCGTAGTGACGATCACGGCGGCAGACGTGGGTACCTGCTGGGCCATGGTGAGTTGTATGTCCCCCGTACCTGGCGGCATGTCCACCACCAGATAGTCCACCTCTCCCCAACGGGTCTCATGGAGGATCTGGGCCAACGCCTTGCTCGCCATGGGGCCGCGCCAGATGGTGGCATCCTGCTCGGCCACCAGATAACCGATGCTGTTGCTCTTGAGGCCACAGGCGATCACCGGCTCCATCAACTTGCCGTCAAGGCTGCTGGGACGCTCCTTGAGGGTACCCATCATGGTCGGAATGGAGGGGCCATAGATGTCTGCATCCAGAATGGCGACCCGCGCCCCCTCTTTTTGCAGCGCCAGCGCCAGGTTGACAGCGGTGGTGGACTTGCCGACCCCGCCCTTGCCGGAGGCGACCACCAGGATGTTGCGAATGCCCTGCACCGCGGCCAGCCCTTGCGCCCGCGGCATGCTGGCCACCTCGATGTCACAGGTCCAGTCGATGCGGGTCGCACCGGTAGCGGTGCGCAGGCGAGCGTCGAACTCCTGCTTGATCTGCTCAAACAGGGAAGATCCGGCAAAGGGCAACACCAGTTTGATGACCAGGCCTTGCCCTTGCTGCTCTATGCTGCGCGCAAACCCGGCCGCAACCAGATCCTTGTCCCACCCTGTCGGCTTAAATTCGGCCAGGATCTGTTTTACTGAATCAATCACCAGTAACTCCTCATTATCTTGTCATTATCTTGAGGTGAACTGTTACCGCACACAAATCAGTGGCTTGCCTGCTTGCCAACCAGCGCGAGCACCAAGGCGGACAGCGCCGCCACCCTAGGCAGGCGACCCCCAATTCGGGTAACATGCACGGCACTGTATCATCCCAACAAGCACATCAAGAACGACTATATGGCAACTGATCCTCGTACAATGCTGGTAACCTGCGCCCTCCCCTACGCCAATGGCTCCATCCATCTTGGCCACATGCTGGAACACATCCAGGCCGATATCTGGGTTCGTTATCAGCGAATGCGTGGCCATCAGGTGCACTTCATCTGTGCCGATGATGCCCATGGCACCCCCATCATGCTCAAGGCGCAACAGATGGGGATCACCCCGGAAGAGATGATCGCGGCTGTATCCAAAGAGCACCAGACCGACTTCGCCGGTTTCAATATCAGCTTCGACAACTATCACTCCACCCACAGTGATGAGAACCGCGAACTGGCGGAGCTGATCTACGGCCGTCTGAAAGACGGTGGCTTTATCAAGGGCCGCACCATCACTCAGCTGTTCGATCCGGAAAAATCCATGTTCCTGCCGGACCGCTTCGTCAAGGGCACCTGCCCCAAGTGCAAGTCTCCGGAGCAATACGGCGACAACTGCGACAGCTGCGGTGCCACCTACAGCCCGACCGAGCTCATCGATCCGAAATCCGCCGTCTCCGGTGCGACCCCGGTGATGAAGGACTCCGAGCACTTCTTCTTCGACCTGCCCCAGTTCGAAACCTGGCTGGCTGGCTGGGTACGCGGCTCCGGCGCCATTCAGGAAGAGATGGCCAACAAGATGCAGGAGTGGTTCGAGAGCGGCCTGCAGCAGTGGGACATCACCCGCGACGCCCCCTATTTCGGTTTCGAGATCCCGGGTGCCCCTGGCAAGTACTTCTACGTCTGGCTGGATGCTCCTATCGGCTATATGGCGTCGTTCAAGAACCTGTGCAACAAGCGCGGCGATATCGACTTTGACAGCTACTGGAAGGCGGACTCCGAGGCAGAGCTCTATCACTTCATCGGCAAGGACATCGCCTACTTCCACTGCCTGTTCTGGCCATCCATGCTGGAAGGAGCGGGTTTCCGCAAGCCAACCAAGGTCAACGTACACGGCTATGTGACCGTCAACGGTGCCAAGATGTCCAAGTCCAAGGGCACCTTCATCAAAGCCTCCACCTACCTGAACCACCTGGATCCTGAGTGCCTGCGCTACTACTACGCCGCCAAGCTCAACAGCCGCATCGACGATCTGGATCTCAACCTGGATGACTTCGTGGCGCGGGTCAACGCCGACGTGGTCAACAAGCTGGTCAATCTCGCCTCCCGCAACGCCGGCTTCATCGCCAAGCGTTTCGACGGCAAGCTGGCCGCTACCTGCGCCGAGCCCGAGCTCTATGCCGAGTTCGCCAACGCCAGCGCCTCCATCAGCGAGGCCTATGAAGCGCGCGAATTCAGCCGCGCCATCCGCGAGATCATGGCACTGGCCGACAAGGCCAACCGCTATGTGGATGAGAAGGCGCCCTGGGTGCTGGCCAAGCAGGAAGGCGCAGACGCCGAGCTGCAGGCGGTCTGCTCCGTGGGCATCAACCTGTTCCGCGTGCTGATGGCCTACCTCAAGCCGGTCATGCCACTGTTGGCCGAGCGTGCCGAAGCCTTCCTGGGTGAGACCCTCACCTGGAATGGCGTGGCCCTGCCGCTAACCAACCATCAGCTGACCCCCTTCAAGGCACTGTTCTCCCGCATCGAGCCCGCCAAGATTGAAGCCATGATCGAGGCCTCCAAGGAGGACCTTGCCAAGGAGCAGGCTCCCAAGATCACAGGCCCGTTGGCAGATGACCCCATAAGCCCAACCATCTCCTATGAGGATTTCGCCAAGCTTGATCTGCGCGTGGCGCTGATCAAAAAGGCGGAAGCGGTACCGGAAGCGGACAAGCTGCTCAAGTTGCAACTGGATCTGGGCGGTGAAACCCGTCAGGTCTTCGCCGGCATCAAGTCCGCCTACAACCCGGAAGATCTGGAAGGCAAGCTGACAGTGATGGTGGCCAACCTGGCGCCGCGCAAAATGCGCTTTGGCATGTCCGAAGGCATGGTGCTGGCCGCAGGCCCGGGCGGCAAGGACCTCTGGATCCTGGAGCCGCAGGAAGGCGCCCAGCCAGGCATGCGCGTCAAGTAAGCTTGCTTGACGCGCCACATGAGAAGAGAGGCCATCTGGCCTCTCTTTTTTATGCCATTTTCCCACAGCATGGGCAGACTCGCCCCCTATCCCCCACACATAGGCGGTTGTTGCCGCGGCACAATTTGCCTAGACTGCCTTTTCACCAAGGGGCGCACATGGGCCCGTCACTCATCAGACAAGGAGCAAACATGATCACCTTATACGGAACCCCGGTCAGCCGGGCACTGCGCATATCCTGGTTACTGGAAGAGTTGGGCGTGGCGTGGCAATTTCAGTTTCTCGACTTCGCCAAGGGCGAGAACCGCAGCGAGTGGTTTCTGGCGCTGAACCCGAGCGGCAAGATGCCGGTGCTCAAAGATGGGGATTTCGTACTGACCGAATCCGCCGCCATCATGCAGTACCTGGCCGAAGTCTATGGCTCGGATTGGCTGCCAGCCAGAGGGACGCAGGCATCGGCGTTGCATGCCCAGTGGGTCAGCTTCATTACCTGTGAGCTGGAGCAACCCTTGTGGACCATCGGCAAGCACAAGTTTGCCCTGCCGGAACCCCAGCGCCTGCCAGCCATCTTCCCCACAGCCAAGTGGGAGTTTGACAAGGCGGCGGCCATCGCCGAGTCCTGGGTGCCCGAGCAGGGCTACCTGCTCGGGGAGCAGATCACCATAGCGGATCTGCTGCTGGCCCATACCCTGATGTGGGCCACCCGCTTCGAGCAGACCATTCCTCCCAAACTGGCCGCCTATCGGGATCGCCTGGCCAAACGCCCTGCCTTGCAAGCCGTGCTGGCCAAGACCCAAGCCATCGCCGACGCCGCCCAGGCCAGCTGACGCCAACATAGGCAAACGGGAGCCCCGATGGCTCCCGTTTTTATGCGTGGCATGGCGGTTTCCCTCCGCTCAATTGGTGTGAAATCCCCCTTTCTGTGGTGGCGGTGCCTCTTCATACTCCATCCTGGTCACCTCGGCGGTGCGCGGCCCGTGCTCCAGCCAGCCCAGCATCATCTGCACCCCGTGCTCGGGACCACAGATCAGGATCTCCACCGAGCCATCAGCCAGGTTGTAGGCGTAGCCACGCAGTCCCAGTTGCAACGCCCGCTCACGGGTAAAGTAGCGAAATCCCACCCCTTGCACCTGACCCCAGACGTGCACGACAAACGATTGCTCTCCCATTTCTCACACCTTTCCCTTAAGAAATTTCTCTCCAAGGCGATAATGAGCGCGACACTCTCTTCCCCCTTGCAGGACGCAATATCATTATGAAAGAAGTAAAATTCCGGTGGGTTGACCGCTATCTCATTCATCTCACGATCAGTGAAAAATTTCTCATTACCTTCTGGTGCCCTCTGCTGTTTATCGCCTTTCTCACCTGGTATCTGCTGGCCGATGGTCATGATCAGCAGATGCAGATCAGGCTGGATCAACTCCAACAAAGGGTCCAGACCAGCGCCCAGCTGGTGAGCCAGCAACCGACCCTCACTCTGCCTGCGGATCTCACCCTGAGTCCGACCGGCAGTGTCGGCCTGACCCAACAGGGAGACAACTACCGCTTCAGTGCCAGCGCAGGCCAGGCCGGCTTCGTGACCGGCAGCCTGGATGCCGGCCGCTACTCCATGTGGGACGGACAGGGCACCACCCTCACCATCATCGCCGTGCTGGCGGCCTTGCTGGCCCTCATCACCCACTACCTGATGACCTTTGTCTCCGGCGCCCTCTACTCCACCAACAAGGCGTTGCAGACAGTGGCTGACGGGGATCTCACCTTCCGTCTCAACTTCTTCCCGGTGCGGGACGAGTTCTCCATCCTGGCGGGCAGCATAGACAGATTCACCGACCGCCAGCACAAGATAGTGCAGCTGGTGGAAGAGTCTGCCGAGGCACTTACCATGGCCGCCGACGAGTTTCGTGACCACGCCAGCGAAGGAGAAACCATGGCCCGCTCCCAGCGCCAGCACATGGACTCCTTGGCTGCCGCCATGGAGCAGATGTCGGCCGCCATTCGGGAAGTTGCCCGCAACGCCAACGACACTCTGCAGCAGACTCGCCAATCGAGCGAAGAGGCGGCCAACGGCGCCGCCCGGGTATCGCGTACCATAGCCGCCATACGCACCCTGGCCGACGAGATAGGCAACGCCTCAGGCGCTGTGGAGCGACTGACCCACAACGCCAATCGCATCAACGAGGTGGTCAACGTCATCAATGCCATCTCCCAGCAGACCAATCTGCTGGCCCTCAATGCCGCCATCGAAGCCGCTCGCGCGGGTGAGCAGGGTCGTGGCTTTGCGGTGGTGGCGGACGAGGTGCGCACCCTCGCCAGCCGCACCCAGCAGGCCACTGTGGAGATCCAGCAGATGATCGAAGAGCTGCAGGCCGGCACCGGCGCCCTCAACGACATCATGGAGAAGACTGTCGGCCGCGCCGCCAGCAGCCAGGCGCTGATCAGTGAAGTGGGGCTCGACATCGACAAGCTCAGCAACCACAGCGATGCCGTGCTGGAGATGAGCACCCAGATAGCCACCTCCAGCGAGGAGCAGAGCTCGGTCGCCGGGGAGATCACCCGCAACCTGGACCAGGTTCGCCACGAAGCGGGTCAGGTGGAGGAATCCGCCAGCGCTTCTGTGGCCGGCACTGCCGGTCTCAAAGGCACGGCAACCGAGCTGGCCCAGGCACTGAAGGGGCTCAAGATCTGATCTGAAGCAGATGCCAGATCAGACAAGCCGGGCTCTCTTGCCAAGGTTGTTTGAGTTTTACCAGCGGGCCACATAGAATGTGGCCCCTTTTCTTTTTACCATCGGCAAACACCCATGAGCGTTTTCATCTATCTCGTCAAAGGCCGCGAAAAATCCCTGCTGCGCCGTCACCCCTGGATCTTCTCCAAGGGGATTGAGCGGGTTGAAGGCAACCCCGTTGACGGCGATACCGTCGAGATCTACGCCAACGATGGCCGGTGGCTCGCCCGTGGTGCCTGGTCAGGCAGCTCCCAGATCCGTGCCCGGGTCTGGACCTTCGATAAAGAGGAGACAGTCGATCTCGACTTCTTCTTGCGTCGCCTCAAATATGCCCAGGAGTCCCGCGATCCGCTGATCAAGCGTCAGGGCCTCACCGGCTATCGCCTGTGCGCCGCCGAATCCGACGGTTTGCCGGGTCTGACCATAGACCGTTATGCCGATTTCCTGGTGTGCCAGATCCTCTCCGCCGGTGCCGAGTTCCAGCGCGAGCTGATCACCCAGGCGCTGCGTACCCTCTACCCGGAGTGCAGCATCTATGAGCGCTCCGACGTGGCAGTACGCAAGAAGGAAGGATTGAAAGAGCGCACCGGCGTCATCCATGGCGAGACCCCGACCGAGCCTGTGGTGATCGAAGAGAACGGCGTCAAGATCCTGGTGGACATCCGCAACGGTCACAAGACCGGCTTCTATCTGGATCAGCGCGACAACCGTCAGGCTGTCTCCAAGTACACCTCGGCTAAGCGGGTGCTCAACTGCTTCAGCTACACCGGTGGCTTTGGCATCTATGCCCTCAAGGGTGGCGCCAAAGAAGTGGTCAACGTGGATCTCTCCCAGACTGCGCTGGATATGGCCCGCCAGAATGCCGAGCTGAACGGGCTGGATATCTCCAACACCCAGTTCATCCGTCACGATGTGTTCAAGCTGCTGCGTGAATACCGCGAGAAGGGTGAGAAGTTCGACGTTATCGTGCTGGATCCGCCCAAGTTTGCCGAGAGCAAGGCCCAGCTGCTGGGTGCCTGCCGCGGCTACAAGGACATCAACATGCTGGCGTTCCAGCTGCTGGCGCCGGGCGGCGTGCTCTTGACCTACTCCTGCTCCGGCCTGATGGAGCAGAGCCTGTTCCAGAAGATCGTTGCCGATGCGGCGCTCGACGCCGGTCGCGATGCCCAGATCCTGGAGCTGTTGTCACAAGCCTCTGATCACCCCATTGGCACCGCCTATCCGGAAGGCTTCTATCTCAAAGGGCTGGTGGTTCGCGCCCGCTGATCGTCAATACCCGTTCCCTTTGATCAAACAGGCCCGCATTGCGGGCCTGATTTTTAGGCATCGCTGCGTATAATGCCCGAGCCAGACGCGGCTCCCTTGCCCCCCTCATTCTTCTTCCGCCTGTTATCTTTCCCTGTCTTTATTTCACTGCTTGAACTGTTGTTGTACACAATCCGTGCACACTTTATGACTTTAATCACACCCGTATGACTCTCTTTTGGGTAGTGTGGTCCCGCCTGTGACCAGCATGAGTCAAGGCTGCGGAGTCATCAGGTTTGATGCCCCTGCACAACAACAAAATCGATGTCAGGCCAAGCTGAACATCGCAAGGGATACCATCATGAATCAATCATTGCCGCTGTTGACGCCGCTGCGGGGCATCGCTGCCCTGATGGTGGTGCTGTTCCATGCCCGATTGCTGCTCTTTCCCCAGTGGATGGAGTCGATCGCAGGCCACACCCAACTCATCGAGAACGGCTACCTCTGGGTCGATCTCTTCTTTATTTTAAGCGGCGTGGTGCTGGCCCATGTCTATGGGGAGGCTTTCAGTCACAGGCCCCGCACCATCGGCTATGGCCGCTTCCTCTGGCTGCGGCTGACCCGGGTCTACCCCCTCTACCTTGTCACCCTAGTGCTGCTGGTGGGCTGGGAGCTTTACAAGGCCCGGCACGGGATTGGCTTCTATGCCGGCCCGCTGTTCAAGATGTGGGAGTGGGAGGGGATGCCGCCCTTCGGTTCACCCTTCACCCCGGCCGAGGCGCTGCCGAGTGCCTTCCTGCTGCTACAGGTGGTAACCGATCACGGGCTGACCTGGAACTTCGCCGCCTGGTCCCTGAGCGTAGAGTGGATAAGCTACCTGCTGTTCCCGCTGCTGATCCCGCTCGCCGTGACCCGCAGTCGCTGGGGCCATCTCGCGCCGCTGCTGGCGCTGACGGTGCTTGCCTTTATAGTGCACAGCCGGGGCACCCTGGATATCACCAGCGGGGCGCTGGCGGTGGGACGCGGGGTGAGTGAATTCGTGCTCGGACTCTGGCTGCTGCCCAGGGTCAAGGCCGCGCGACGCTTGCCCATGATGCAACGGGATCTGCCGCTGCTGATCGCCTTTGTTCTGCCCTTCGTGCTGATGCAATTCACTATGACGCCGCAGCTGACCCTGTTGCTGATCGGCGCCTACGTGTTGCTGATCTGGATTGCCGCCGCTCAGGGGGAGCGCCAGAGCCCGCTGCTGCGCCTGCTGGACAACCGCCTCACCAACTGGCTGGGGGATCTCTCCTACTCCATCTACCTGCTCCATGTGCTGGTACTGCTCACCGGCTGCGAGCTTATTCACTATCTGGCGCCGGGGTTCACCGAGTGGTGGTATGCCCAGACCAGCCCGCTGCTGGGGGTAGTGGCGACCCTGTTGATGCTGGCAGTGCTGATTGGCCTCTCTTCTTTAAGCTACAACCTGCTGGAACGGCCGCTGCAACGGCGCCTGCGCCGCTGGGGCAAGTCGCAGCAACCGGCGATGGAGCGAATCAGTTAAACAAGCAAGTGACCAAGCCTGGATAACCCATCGGTCAGCGTCTCCAGGTTTGCTCAGACGACTCGGATGCTAGCTAAAACCGATGCTGTTGTGCATGGGACCATGGTTACCAGCACCCTGCCCGTCAATCCTTGCCTCCCCCAATAATCTGAAAAAGGGGCCACCTTAAGAAGGGGCCCCTTGATACCGGGTTTAGCCATGATATGGCTCACCGCAGTCGGCTTATTTAACGCCGTAACTGGTCAGGATCTGATCCATGGTCCCGTCTGCACTAATGATTGCCAATCCCTTGTTGAAAGCCTCGATCAACTCCTGGCTGCGCGGGTTTTTCACGCCACTGGCGATATGGAGCGGGTTGGTGGAGAGTGCGTTGGCCGTGAAGGCAAACTTGCTGGCATCCATTCCCTGCTGGGCCATGATGGCCCGGGCAACAACCTCGTCTTCCAACGTCAAATCGATACGCCCATCAAGCAGCTTCTTCAGATTGGTCGGCAAGTCACCGGCCTCCTGACGGTTTAGCTCAGCCTGCATGAAGTCGTCACCGTAGCCATAACCCCGCACTATGCCAATGCTCTTGCCTTTGAGGCTGGCCAAGCCATTCAACTCGAAACTGCCGCCAGCCAACTGGATAAATTTGACCTGATTCTTCAGATACTCGTCACTGAAACGCAGTGACTTGGTGCGAGCTTCGGTGAACCATGCCCCTACCAGAATGTCGATATTCCCTTCCTCAACTTCCGACAACGCCCTGGCCCAAGGCATGATCCGCATGTCGAGCTCATAACCCTGGGTGGCAAGTGCGCGTTTGACCAGCTCTACCGAGATGCCTTTGTTGGCATCAATGACAAAAGGCGGCCAGGGATCTTGCGCAGCCGTCACACTCGCGGCATGCGCCCCAAAGGTCGACAGCGCCAGCAGTAATCCTATCATCCATGATTTCATCTCATACCTCTTGCCTGTGTGGGGAAACCCTTTGAGATAAGAGGAGCGAAGGACACTTTGTCAAGGCAGCAGAGACGACAGGCTATTGTGATTCGAACCCGCAGAGTCCTTGTGGCATAATGCCCTGTCCAATGGCCCGCTCAGGGTCATCTCCTTTTGCCTGATATACGCTGTTTCATCTTGAGAAACAGCCAAACAAGGGGTAATCATGTCTTCCATTCGTCTGACCCAATACAGCCACGGGGCTGGCTGCGGCTGCAAAATTTCTCCCAAGGTGCTCGACACCATTCTCAAGAGCCAGATCCCGGGCTTTGACGACCCGACCCTAGTGGTTGGCAACAGCAGCAAGGATGACGCGGCCGTGGTCGATATCGGCAACGGTCAGGGCATTGTTTCCACCACCGACTTCTTCATGCCCATCGTCGATGATCCCTTTACCTTTGGCCGCATCGCGGCCACCAACGCCATCAGCGACATCTACGCCATGGGCGGCAAGCCCATCGTTGCCATTGCCATCCTTGGCTGGCCCATCAATACCCTAGCCCCGGAAGTGGCCCAGCAGGTGATAGATGGCGGCCGCCAGGTGTGCCATGAAGCGGGCATATCCTTGGCTGGCGGCCACAGTATCGATGCCCCCGAGCCCATCTTCGGCCTCGCGGTGACCGGCATAGTGCCGCTCAATGCCATCAAGCAGAATGACACCGCCCAGGCGGGCGACATCCTCTACCTGACCAAGCCCCTTGGCATCGGCATCCTCACCACGGCCCAGAAGAAGGGTAAATTGAAGCCAGAGCATGAGCAGCTGGCCCCCAACGCCATGTGCACCCTCAACAAGATTGGCCAGCGCTTTGCCGAACTGCCCGGCGTGCACGCCATGACGGATGTGACCGGGTTTGGCCTGGCGGGCCACCTGCTTGAGATGTGCGAAGGCTCAGGGGTGTGTGCCACCCTCGATTTCAAGGCGCTGCCACTGCTCGACGAAGTAGATTACTACCTGTCCGAGGGCTGCGTACCGGGCGGTACCCTGCGCAACTTCGATTCCTATGGCGCCAAGCTCGGTGCCATGGATGAACGCACTCGCAACATCATGTGCGATCCGCAGACCAGCGGCGGCTTGCTGGTTGCCGTCGGTAAAGAAAGTGAAGCCGAGCTCCTTGCCATCGCGACACAAGCGGGGCTGCCCCTCTCCCCCATAGGCCAGCTGAAAGCCTATACCGGAAACCAGTTTATCGAGGTTATCCAATGAGTCAGCAGCTGCTTGCTATTGATGCGGATCTGGCTCGGACGTCTCTGGAGGTTCTGAGATGAGCCAACTGCCACTCACCTCGGATCTGGCCCGGATTTTTCTGGATGATGTCCCGCTTATCGACTTGCGTGCCCCCATCGAGTTCAAGGAAGGGGCCTTCCCCTGCTCGACCAGTCTGCCCCTGATGACTGACGATGAGCGTGCCCAGGTGGGCACCTGCTTCAAGCAGCGAGGCCAGGCGGCGGCGATTGAACTGGGTCACCAACTGGTGGGGGGCGTCGTGCGTGCCGAACGGCTCGACGGCTGGCTAGCACAGTTGCGAAAACAGCCCGATGCCCTGCTCTACTGCTTTCGTGGCGGCCTGCGCTCACAAACCGTGCAACTCTGGTTGCATGAGGCCGGGATCACCCGTCCCCGGGTAGCCGGTGGCTACAAGGAGATGCGCCGTTTCCTCATCGACACCCTGGACAAGGCAGCGGCCGAGTGTCACTGGACAGTGCTGACCGGCATGACCGGCTCCGGCAAGACCCATATGCTGGAGCACGTGACTCAGGCGGTGGATCTGGAGGGGCATGCCCATCACAGGGGCTCGTCATTTGGTCAGCTTCCAGGGGGCCAGCCCAGCAACATCAATTTTGAAAACAAGCTGGCCATCGAACTGCTCAAGCGCCGCCACCAGGGTGAACATGCCTTCGTGGTGGAGGACGAGAGCCGGCTCATCGGTCGCTGCTGCCTGCCCAACCCCCTGTTTGATGCCATGTGCGAGGCACCGCTGGTGGTGGTGGATGTACCGCAGAGCGAGCGTGCCGAACAGATCCGCCAGGACTATGTGCACGATCTCTGGCTACGTTATCAGGCCATGTTTGGCGCCGAAGAAGGCTGGCCACTGTTTGCGGCCTATCTCACCGATGCGCTGGCCCGCCTCAAGCGCCGCCTTGGCGATCAAGCACACCGCGAGCTGGACCAGCTGATGCAAATCGCCCTCGCCGAGCAAGCCAACAGCGGCACCACCGAGCGCCATCTGGCCTGGATCACCCTGCTGCTGACCCGCTACTACGACCCCATGTATCTCTATCAACTGGGCAACAAGCGTGAGCGCATCGTGTTCCGGGGTGAGAAGCAGGCCTGTCTGGACTTCTTTGCCGAGCAACACGCAGCCCGGCAGCAAGACTGACTCCCCCCGTCAAACAAGAGGACCCCTTATGTTGAAATTCGAGGTGATCCCGGTCACTCAATTCGCCCAGAACTGCTCCCTCATCTGGTGTGACGAGACCCACCAGGCGGCGCTGATTGATCCGGGGGGCGAGGCCGACAAGCTGCTCGCAGCCATCACCAAGCGCGGGCTTACCCTGACCCACATCCTGCTGACCCATGGCCATCTGGATCACGTGGGCGCTGCCGCAGAGCTGCGTGAAACAACCGGCGTTGCCATCACAGGCCCCCACAAAGAAGATGCCTTCTGGCTCGACATGCTGCCCCGGCAGAGCCAGATGTTTGGCTTCGCCCATACCCCTGCTTTCACGCCGGACAGCTGGCTTGAGCAGGGTGACAAGGTGCGAGTGGGCAACTGCGAGCTGGAGGTCTATTTCTGTCCGGGCCACACTCCGGGCCACGTCATCCTGCTCAGCCAGGCCGAAAAACTCGCCTGGGTCGGTGACGTGCTGTTCGCCGGCAGCATAGGCCGCACCGACTTCCCACGCGGTGATCACGCCACCTTGATAAAGTCGATCACTGAAACCCTGCTGCCGCTGGGTGACGAGATTGTCTTTATCCCGGGCCATGGCCCCAGCTCCACCTTTGGCCGAGAAAAGACAAGCAATCCTTATCTGACCCAACCCGTCTGGTAACAGCAAGCAGGCTTGTCACTGACGCCAAGAGGGCGACCCCGGGGTCGCCCTCTTCCATGACTTGCTGCAAGCGTCATCAAACGCCAGACAGCAAAAAGCCACTCCTGAGAGTGGCTTTTTCTTCAACCAGATTGGCTCGCTATTAAACGCGAACGAAATCCAGGTGAACCAGCTTCGGCTTAACCGGGTGACGCTGGATAGCCTTCACTTTAACGTTGACTTCTTCACCGTTGATGACCAGGGTCAGCACGGATTCGTAGAATTCCGGCTTCTCTTGGGCGATGATGAATTTTTTGTGGTCAACAGTGATGGACTGAGCTTCTTTGCCGGCACCGTAGATGATGGCAGGAACTTGGTCAGCGTGACGCAGGCGGCGGCTCGCACCTTTCCCCAGGTCAGAACGGACTTCAGCTTGGAATACGAAAGACATAGTGGTTATCTCATATAGATGAATTTATGGTGCTGACTGCGACCGGTCAGCACCTCGCAAAACGAGGGCGCATACTAGCATGGGCCCTGAACAGTGACAAGATACCTTAACGCCCCTGCTCCAGTCGGGCAAAACGCTGCTGCCGCTGTGCCGGACTCAGGGCATCGAAGCGCGCCAGCGTCTGCGGCGCAGGGCAGTAGAGGGTATCCCCCGCCTTCACCCGGATGCCGTTGCCCATCAGCGGGCGATTGTCATCGACAATGGCCAGCAGATAGCTGTAAGTGTCCCCCGCTATGCCCGTGACAGTGCCGTTCTGAGCCAGGGTCGCAGCAATGCGCCACAGGGTTTCTCCCGATGCCACCCGATGACAGACCTGCTTGCCACCGGCAGCGGGAGCCGCCAGCGTCAAGGTTGTGTTGACGGATGTCGGTGTGACAACGGGTTGCGATTCTCTCTTCGCCTCGTCTCGGGCGACACTCACCAGCATGGCCTCCGGCGCCAGCCAGGTTGCGTGCAGATTGAGGCTCACCAGCAGCGGCTCAGCTCCATCACGGATGGTTCTTGGCTGACCGGGCATCACAGGCGAAGAAAATTCCGCCATAAAGGGTACCTGACCAAGGCTCGCAGCCTGTTGGCTCTGCCTCTGATCCAAGGCAGGCAGCAGAGGCGCAAGCCCGTAGGCGGCCTCATCGATACGCCTGAGCCGGGCCAGATACGCCTTGGAGAGTTGAGCCTCCCCCTCGAACAGGTCAAAGGGGGGCACCAGCCGGGCCGGAAACAGCACCTGCCAGCGGCCCTTCTTTTTCTTGAGCTCAAGGGGGGGGAATTGATTGCCCCGCCAGGCCACGAACATGGCCGGCGGAGTACGGTGTAGCGGGTAATACTCCGGGTTCAGTTGTACCCAGGTTTGCTCGGCTATGGGTTGATAGCCACTGATGTTGACCATTGCCACGCTTAACCAGAATCCAAGCATCCTTGCTCCTCCGTTAGCCTTTTCCTGGTCGGCGGCAAGGGCCACCGACACGAAGACCTGCCTGTCTCCTACAGCAGATTAGCACTGGGCGATGGCGTTGAGCACCCGTTTATCTGACACCGGATAGGGGGTCCCCAGATTCTGGGCGAAGAAGGAGACCCGCAACTCCTCGATCATCCAGCGGATATTGGCCACTTCGGTCGGGATCAACTGGGATTTGGGGATCTTGGCCAAGAGAGCTTTGTACTCGGCTTCAACGCTCTGCACCTTGAGCATGTAAACCCGATCCCGGTTGGGATCGATGGCCAGCTTTTCCATCCGGCGCTCAATGGCTCGCAGGTAGCGCAGCAAGTCCGGCAGCCGCTGCCAGCCAGTCTCGGTCACGAACCCCTTGTGAATGAGGTTGCCCAGCTGAAGCTGGATATCCGACATGGCAAAGGCGGTGTCGAGCTGCATCTTGCCCTTGAGCCGCTTCTTGATTTCGTGAGAAAGCGTCAGTACGGCTTCCACCTGGCTGGCCACTTCCACCACGGCATCGTTGAGCTCGGCGCGCACAAATTCCTTGAGCGCCTCGAAACCGGCCTCATCCCAGGCCAGGCCGCCATGCTGTGCAATGAGCTTGTCGCAACCGCAGGCAATGCAGTCATCGATAAGCTCGGCCACCTTGCCAAACGGATTGAAATAGAGCCCCAGCTTGGCCTTGTTGGGCAGCTTCTCCTGCAGGTACTTGATGGGTGATGGCACGTTGAGCAGCACCAGTCGGCGCTGGCCCGCCCACATCAGCTGCTGCTGGGCCACAGCGCTCTCCACCAGCTGGATGGAGACAGAGTCCTTCTCATCCACCAAAGCCGGATAAGCCTTCACCTCGAAGCCGCCGCGCTTCTGGCTGTATTCCTGCGGCAACTCGCCAAAGCTCCACAGCGTCAGGCCTGATTGCTCTATGTCGTCGTCCGCCACCTGGGACAGCGTCTCCTGCACACGCCCACGCAAGGATTCTTTCAGCGCCTCCAGATCCTTGCCTTCCGCAATAGGCTTGTGCCTATCGTCCACCACCCGGAAGGTGAGTTTCAGGTGATCGGGCACCGCAGCCCAGTCCCATGCCTCGCGGGGCACAGTCACCCCCGTCATGCGCCGCAGTTGACGCTCCATCTCGTCCAGCAGTGGTCCCTGCTCGGGGTTGAGGCTGGCGAGCAGCGCATCGGCGTAGTTGGGGGCCGGTACGAAATTCTTGCGCATCGGCTTTGGCATGGATTTTATCAGCGCCACCAGCAACTCATGGCGCAGCCCGGGGATCAGCCACTCGAACCCCTTTACCTCCACCTGATTGAGCAATGGCAGCGGAATATGCAGGGTAACGCCATCGGCCGCCTCCCCCGGTTCAAACTGGTAGCTCAATTTAAGTTTGAGTCGCCCCTGCTGCCAGAAGTTGGGATAGTCGAGATCACTGATGTGGGCCGCATCCCCCTTCATCAGCATCTCCCGCTCGAAGTTGAGCAGCTCTGGGTCCTGCTTTTGTGCCTCTTTCCACCAGTTGTCGAAGTGGCGACTTGATATCACCTCTTCCGGCAAACGGGCGTCGTAGAAGCGGAACAAGTCCTCATCCTCCACCAGAATGTCGCGACGGCGGGACTTGTGCTCCAGCTCCTCCACCTCGGCCAGAAGCTTGCGGTTGTCGCCAAAGAAGCGGTGACGGGTCTCGAAATCCCCCTCCACCAGGGCACGACGGATAAAGAGCTCTCGACACAGCACAGGATCGAGGCGGCTGAAGTTGATGGTGCGCTCATTGACCAGCGTCAGACCAAACAGGGTCACTTTCTCCTTGGCCATGACGGCGCCATTCTTCTTCGACCAGTGGGGAGCGCTGTGGTGCAGCTTGATGAGGTGAGCCGCCAGCGGCTCCACCCACTCGGGTTCAATCTTGGCATTGACCCGGGCATAGAGGCGGGAGGTTTCCACCAGTTCGGCGGCCATCACCCACTTGGGCGGTTTCTTGAACAGACCCGAGGCCGGGAAAATGTGGAAGCGGCCGTTGCGGGCGCCGAGAAACTCGGGCTTCTCCAGATCCTTGTTGCCGATATGGCTCAGGAGGCCGGTCAGCAAGGCGCAATGCACCGTCTTGAAATCCGCCGGTTCATGATTGGCTTTAAAGCCCAGCTCTTTCACCGTCTGGCGTAACTGGAAGTGAATATCCTGCCACTCGCGCACTCGCAGGTAGGAGAGGAACTCCTTCTGGCACATGCGACGGAACGGGTTGCTGCCCAGTGCATCCTGCTGCTCTTTGAGGTAATTCCACAGATTGACGAAGGCAAGGAAGTCAGAATCCTTGTCTTCAAAGCGTTTGTGTTGCTCGTCGGCGGCCTGCTTCTTCTCCATGGGCCGCTCGCGGGGATCCTGGATGCTGAGGCCGGCGGTGATCACCATGACCTCGCTCAGGCAACCGGTTTGCGCCGCCGTGATCACCATCTTCGCCAAACGGGGATCAAGGGGAATGCGCGACAGCTGACGACCTATGTCGGTCAACTGCAGTTTGGGTTCCTGATCCCGGGTGCCAGGCAGCTCTCTTACTGCCTCCAGCTCCTTGAGCAGGCTCAGGCCATCCTTGATGTGGCGCGACTCGGGCGGCTCGACGAAGGGAAAGGCCTCCATGTTGCCAAGCCCCAGCGCTAGCATCTGCAAAATGACGGAGGCCAGGTTGGTACGCAGGATCTCGGGATCGGTAAAAGCGGGACGATTGTTGAAATCCTCCTCGGAGTAGAGGCGAATACAGATACCGTCCGCCACCCGGCCACAACGCCCTTTGCGCTGGTTGGCACTGGCCTGGGAGACCGGCTCTATGGGCAGGCGCTGCACCTTGGTACGCCAGGAGTAGCGACTGATGCGGGCAGTGCCCGGGTCTATCACATAACGGATGCCCGGCACTGTGAGAGAGGTTTCCGCCACATTGGTGGCGAGCACGATGCGCCGCCCGGCGTGTTGCTGGAACACCCGGTTCTGCTCTGTGTTGGAGAGGCGCGCATAGAGCGGCAGCACTTCGGTATCTCGCAGGCCCAGTTTGTTCAAGGCATCGGCGGTATCGCGGATCTCCCGCTCGCCGTTCATGAAGATGAGAATGTCCCCCAGTCCTTCCTCGGCCAGCTCCTGCACCGCATCGAAGATACCCTGCAACTGGTCGCGATCGTCACTCCCTTCCAGCAGCGGCCGATAGCGTACATCGACGGGATAAGTGCGGCCGGAGACCTCGATCACCGGCGCCTTGTTGAAATGGCGGGAGAAGCGCTGGGGGTCTATGGTAGCCGAAGTGATGATCACCTTGAGATCGGGGCGCCTTGGCAGCAGCTGCTTGAGATAACCCAGAATGAAGTCGATGTTGAGGCTGCGCTCGTGGGCCTCATCGATGATGATGGTGTCGTACTGGGTCAACATACGGTCGTTCTGGATCTCCGCCAGCAAGATACCGTCTGTCATCAGCTTGATGTGGGTCTGCTCGCTCACCTGATCGGTAAAGCGCACCTTGTAACCCACGTACTGGCCGAGTTCTGACTCCATCTCCTCTGCGATACGGGCAGCCACAGTACGGGCAGCCAGACGGCGCGGCTGGGTGTGGCCGATGAAGCCCTTCACCCCGCGCCCCAGCGCCAGGCAGATCTTGGGGATCTGGGTCGTTTTGCCCGAGCCGGTTTCACCGGCGATGATCACCACCTGATGCTCACTGATCGCCTTGGCGATCTCTGCCTGCTTCTGGCTGACAGGCAAGTTGTCCGGGTACGTGACCTTGGGGACACCGGCCAGACGGGACTGATAACGCGCCTGCGCTGCGTCCAGATCGGCGGCAATGGTCTCCAGCACTGTGATCTGCTTGCCCTCGGGCAGCTTCTTGATCCCGTTCAGACGACTGGAAAGACGACGGGCATCAAGGTTCATGCAGGCTGATAGACGGCGGCGCAGCGCCTCGATAGAGAGAGACAAGGTACAAATTCCTTAATAGAGAGCCCGGCATGGGGCCATATCGACAAGCTTCGGCAGATCCTAAAGAGCGGGCGGGAGCGGTGCAAGCCTTAAAGCGACTGGGGTAGCGATGAAAGCCGGAATAGATCCGGTATGAAGAGAATGCCTGAATAAAAAGAGCAGGCACCCGGCCTGCTCCTGATGACGCCTTCCACTCAACCTGATCAGACCCGGGCCTTGTGCACGAAGCAGGTACCCAGCTGGGCATGGATCGCCTGCATCACATCGTGACGGCTGATCACCCCGAGCAGGCGACCCTCCTCCACCACCGGATAGATCTTGGGCTTTTGCCCCATCATCATCTCGGCCAATTCCAGAATGCTGGTATCAGGCCCGACGGCCAGCACCTCATTGCGCATCACATTCTTGACCTGAGCCACCTGCTCGCAGTGATAGGCCTCTTTGAGCATGACGGCGATACAGTCCTGCTCGGACACCCAACCAATGAGATGACCCAGTGCATCCACTACCGGGCCACCGAGCTGGCGGCTATTGAGAAACTTTTCCACCGCAGATTGCACCATCATGTCAGCGCTGAACGTGATGGGCCGGTGCTGCATGTAATCCTTTGCTTTTAGTGATTCCATTGTGCTTCCCCCAACCAGCCTCCCGGGCGGGAGGCGCAAGTCAGACACTATGTCCGACCCACACCAAGCATAGCTCGCCCAATATCAGGAGATGGATTGCAGCAGCAACAGCAATTCGTTCTGGCTGTGGCAGTCGGTTTTCTTGAAGACCCCTTTGAGGGTCGAGCGGACTGTTTCCACCTTGACACCGCGCAGCTCGGCGATGTCGTTGCTGCTATAACCCTTGCTCATCAGCACCAACAACTCTTTCTCGCCGATGGTGAGGGGGTAAAGGCTCGCCAGTGCCTCGATATCGGGATTGAATGAGTGTTCGGGATCACGCAGCACCACTTCCACATAACGCTCAAACCGGCTGAGGCCGCTCATCAGGGTGCACTGGATCAGCAAGGGCCTTAAATTGGCCTGACGGGGAATGGACATATAAGCGCTCGCCCCCGGCAACAGGTAAGCAAAGCCATTCAATATCTCTTTGAACTGGCGTTGCTGCTCCTTATTTTGCAGCGAGAAGATACCATTGATGGCTCGCAGCTCCACATTTTCATCTGAGATACGGTTGAAGGCCACATTGGAATAATGGATATGGCCTTTGTCATCGACGATGGCACTGGGCTTATTATGATTTTTAACCAGCTGCTGCAGCTGGTAGTTCTGGGTCTCCAGGGCCAGCAGATTCCAATAATGGTGGCTCCAGGCAGCCAGGCCGGAATAAACCTCTCCCAGTGAGGAGATATCCTGAGCACTGAAATCATCCTGGCTGGCACCACGATAGGTACACAGGCTGCTAAGGCCCCGCCCCTTCACCCGGCAGACGCCACCCGCCGCAAACTGGGCGCCGAAGCTGGCCAGCAATCCTGCCGAATTGGACAGGGTGGTGGCATTGACTATGCCCTGGCAGCCCTTGTCCAGATAATGATTGAACCACACATCCTGGCGATGGTGTTGCACATAGAACTGCTGCTGAGCCTCGGTCAGGCCGCTTGAGAAGAGTTTTATCCCGTCGCTTTTGTCATCATCCCGTAACAAAAATAGCGAGGAACTCCCCGACACATCGGTGCGGAACTGATCCACCACCAACTTAATGTCAGAATCATTAATACCGCACTCATATAACTGGCTTATATAGGGCGATACCCTTTCCTTTACTAATGCCTTCACACCCGAACTCCTAATTCTTATTTTTATTGAGGAGGCATCTTACTCTGCAATGAGAAACGCGAAAAGTAGTCAAATGAACAAAGGTTTTATAACTGTTCCGTAAATAGTAATGATGAAACGACATAAGGGTGAGCGAAAGCGAAAATTTAAAATCCAAGTTAATGTTTTTTATGCTTTTTGTCGCTATGGATTTTTTTGTCGATCTAAAGATTCCTGTCTCTGTGACATCCTGATTACCCGACAGGCCTCACATTTTATCCCTTTTGCCATGACTGCGGGTCCAGCCCGGATAAAAGCGCGACACCCTGCAAGCCCGCGGCGCTGCGATACCGGGTCTACGCAGACAAGCCACAGGTTATCTATTCCATCGTTCTGGCGCCTGAACCAAAAACCCTCATCCCAAAGAGCCGGGCAAGCCTTTTGTCGTCTGGGTCCCCTCATAAAAGACTCAAATTGAGCTTGTTTCTCAATGGTTAATTTTGTGTTTTATTTGTGAAGACGGAAATGTATTGTATATACAATTTGTTCGATGGATGTCGGACAGGTATCAACCACAAGGAGAGTGTATGGAACCGGAAAATGCATTGATAGCGCCCACCCGATCATCGGCGGGGATCAAGCTGCTGCTAGCCAGCCTGTTTGGTATCGCCATCTTCTTCATCCCCTTTGAACTGGCAGGCCGCAGCACCATCATGGTGGACCACCTGGCCGGTTTTCTGATAGCGCAGCGCCCACTGGCGGTGGGGTTGATCCTGTTGCTGATTGGCTATGGTGCCATCACACCCTTGCTGGATGGTCGCTGGCGCGCCCGTCCCATCGACCGGCTTCTGAGCCTGTTCAAGCTGATCGGCCTGGTACTGGCACTCATGTATGTTGCCAATCTGGGGCCGGCCTGGCTGATGACGCCGGATCGTCTGCCCTTCCTGTTTGACAAGCTGGCCATGTCGGTCGGTCTTATCGTGCCCATTGGTGCCATGGCCCTTACTTTCTTGCTCGGCTTCGGTCTGCTGGAGCTGATAGGCGTACTGATGCAGCCCGTTATGCGGCCACTGTGGCGCACGCCGGGGCACTCTGCCATTGATGCGGTCGCCTCTTTCGTCGGCAGCTATTCGGTGGGACTGCTCATCACCAACCGGGTCTTTCTCGCGGGTAAATACACTGTGCGCGAAGCCGTCATCATTGCGACCGGGTTCTCCACCGTATCGGCCGCGTTCATGATCATAGTGGCCAAGACCCTCAACCTGATGGAACACTGGAACTTCTATTTCTGGTCCACCCTGGTGATCACCTTTGTCATCACCGCCATCCTGGCGCGCGTGCCCCCCATCTCCAACATGGCCCATCATGGGGAAACCGACGAACCATTGCCCGCCGGCAAGAACCGCTGGCAAGCCGCACTGGCATCCGGGTTGATCCAATCCAGCATGGCGCAACCCGTACTGCGCCAGTTGCAGGACAACCTCAAGGATGGCCTGCTGATGGCGGCTGCCGTGGTGCCCACCATATTGTCGGTTGGTCTGCTCGGTCTGTTGCTGGCGCAACACACACCGCTGTTCGACCTGCTGGGCTGGCTGCTGTGGCCGCTCACCTGGCTGCTGGAACTGGGCGAACCGCTGGAAACTGCCAGGGCACTTTCAGCCGGGCTGGCAGAGATGTTCTTGCCCGCCATTTTGCTCAAAGATGCCGACCTGCTGGTGCGCTATGTCACCGCAGTGGTATCGGTCAGCTCGGTTCTCTTCTTCTCCGCCTCCATACCCTGCATCCTGGCCACCCGGATCCCGGTGAGTGTGGGCCAGCTGGTGGTGATCTGGCTGCTACGCACCCTGCTTGGCATAGTGCTTGCCGCACTGTGCGGCAAGCTTGCCATGGCAGCAGGCTGGCTGAGTTAAGCAAGGTGGCAACACCCCAGTGATGACGCGCAAGCGCGTGCACAAACCAAGAAGGCGCCCGAGGGCGCCTTCTTTTGGCTTAGGGGCAGCCATTACACCAGCCCGGCACCGGGGCGCTTAATCGGAAAAAACGCCATAAAAAACGCAGCTGACACAGATTCCTGTATCAGCTGCGTCCTGGTCACGCTTGATAGGGCTTGCGATGCCAGATGAGGAACGAATGAAACACCCATCCTGCGCCACATCGCAAGGAGCATCAGACCGATCTGGCCCTTAGCCCGCCCCCTATCGACGCATTGGATTTACGTCAGCATCCTTAGAAGGGCAGCTTCATGCCTGGGGGCAGTTGCATGCCACCGGTCAGCTCGCCCATCTTGCTCTTGCTCTGCTCTTCCACACGACGTACGGCATCGTTGACGGCGGCAGCAACCAGATCTTCGATCATCTCTTTGTCATCTTCCATCAGGCTCTGATCGATCTCGATGCGACGCACGCTGTGACTGCCAGCCATGGTGACCTTGACCATACCAGCACCGGCTTCGCCGACTACTTCCATCTCGGCAAGCTGCTCTTGCATCTTTTGCATGCGCTCTTGCATCTGTTGGGCCTGTTTCATCAGGTTCCCCATTCCACCTTTACCAAACATATGTCGTCTCTCGTCTTGAAATCCGGCATCCAGCGCCGGGCTGTGGGCTTGTTCTGTCCTAAATGGGGACAGGCAAACCCCTTTTCAACCGGGCACTGGGCCCGGCATGGGTTTTAACGAATCGTATTCAACTGCTCAGCGGCTCTATGCTCTCCTGGTGGAGCACGGCGCCAAACCTTTGTCTGAGAAATTGCACATTGGGATCCTGCTCCAGATCCCGGCTCACCTGCTCGCGCACCCCCAGATAGAGGCGATGCTCGATCTCAAGGGGGGTTTCCTGATCCGGCACAGTCCCCAGTGTCACCTCCACCTGCACGGCTTGGCCAAGCTCGGGGCCTATGATCTCGGCCAGATCGACACGGGCCCTGTCGCTGACCAGATGACGCTGTTCGGGTTTCAGGGTCAACAACACCTTGTCTCCCTGCCGGGTCATAACAGAGTTGATCGCAAGCTGGCGCAGCCGGCCACCGACGCCAGTACGGGCAATCAACTCAGCCCAGGGATCGCCGCAATTGACCAGCAAGGAAGACGGGATCAGTCTGGCGACCTCTTCCCCCTCCTCGGGTTGGTTGTCGCTCTCCAGCTCATCCCAGTCTATGGTCTCCATCACGGAGGCAACCATGGGCGCTGACTCGCTGGTAGCAACCGCTTGGGGTATCACGGGTGCGGCACTGGACACGGCAGGCGCTACCTGCGCCCTCGCGGCCGGTGTACCGTCCAGATCCCAGGGCGGCAGATCATCGGGGTTGGGGCGAGCCCTGGTGGGCGCCTGAGCCGGGGCAGCCTGACCATAGGCAGGCACGGCACTGGCTCCCGAAGCCGCCGTCTGTGCCACATTCGCCATTGACGCACTGGCAGCAGACTCGCCAAAGCCTTGATTCAGATACTCTTCATAGTCGCTGCCCCCCTCATCATATGCATCCAGCGGCGGCAATTCGTCATATGCCGTCACAGGGGCTGAATGATGGACAGGCGCCACAGCCGCTCCTTGCCAGGGAGCTGATGGTGGCGTGACGGCTGGCTGCGCGACAGGGCGCCCCTCGGGCGCAGCCACCGGTTTGATGGGTGCAACACGCGGGGCCTGGGCTGTCGCAGGCTCGCTGCGCAATCGACTACGCAGCAGATTGCGCTTGCCAAGCAGGCTCTGCATGCTGGACGCGGCAGACGGCGCGGCTTCAGGCTCAACCACCGACTCGGCGACTATCTCAGCCGGCACCTCGGTGGGTTGCTCAGCTGCCACTGCCATGTCTGAAGGAACGTGCTGCATCGCCTCATCGGCAACCACAACGGTGCTGATCGAGGCGCTCGGCGCATCCATGACAGGCTGCGCCTCGTAGCCCATCTGCTGCGCTTCGCGCAGCAACTCGTCCTGTTCGACAAAGAGCGGCGCGCTCAGCGCATCGCTGGCCATCTCCTGCTCATCCGTCTCGAGCACGGCATGCGCAACAAGGGGCACCATCTGGGTGGCGGTATGTTCTGCCGACACGGAGCCGGGGGCAGCAGGGTGAGCCACAATCGCAGTGGCCAGCGTCGGGGCGAAGTCAGCCCCGCGGGACTTTCCCAGCTGGGCCGGCGCGGCTCCCATCCCTCCCGCCATGGAGGGTGGCAGAACCGTGAGATTGGCAGGATGCACGGCCTCACGACGCGGGGAGAAAGCCAGCATGCGCAAGCACGTCATCTCCAGCGAGGTGCGACCGTCCGGTGCCCAGGGCAAATCTTTTCGTCCCCCCAGCACGATTTGGTAGCAAAGCTGCACCTCTTCCGGGCTCATGGCCTGGGCAAGTTGCAGCAGAGACTCGGCATCGGCCCCCTGCTCCTGCACTGTGGCAGGCAACAGCTGTGCCATGGCAATGCGGTGCAGCAGACCTTCCAGCTCGGCATGGAGCTGATCAAAATCGGGGCCCAGGGTAGCGATTTCAGTGATCTTGGCCATGGTGGCCGCAGCATCCTGGCGCAGGATCGCCTCCAGCAACTGGTGCAGGTGGCGATGGTCCAGGGTGCCCAACATGGCCAGCACGCTTTCAAGGCGCACGCTGCCATTGCCATGGGCCAGCGCCTGATCGGTCAGACTCAGGGCATCGCGCATGCTGCCATCGGCCGCCTTGGCCAGGGCCAGCAGGGCACGCGGTTCGAACGGTTGAGCTTCCTGATCCAGCACCCACTCCAGCTGCTTGGCAATCTGGGTCTGATCCAGACTCTTGAGATGAAACTGCAAGCAACGGGAGAGAATGGTAATGGGCAGCTTCTGCGGATCCGTGGTGGCCAGCAGAAACTTCACATAGGGAGGCGGCTCTTCCAGGGTTTTGAGCAGGGCGTTGAAGCTGTGACGCGACAACATGTGTACCTCATCGATGAGATACACCTTGAAGCGTCCGCGGGCCGGGCGGTACTGCACGTTATCGAGCAGCTCGCGGGTATCTTCCACCTTGGTGCGGGAGGCGGCGTCAATCTCCAGCAGATCGACAAAGTTGCCCTGATCGATCTCGCGGCAGGTGTCGCATACGCCGCACGGGTGACTGCTGATCCCCTGCTCGCAATTGAGACTCTTGGCCAGAATGCGGGCTATGGTGGTCTTGCCGACCCCTCGGGTACCGCTGAGCAGATAGGCATGATGCAACCTCCCCTGATCCAGGGCGTTGGTCAAGGCGGTCAGCACATGATGCTGGCCTACCACTTGTTCAAACGTATGGGGGCGCCATTTACGCGCCAGAACCTGATAGCTCATAAATCTCGATGCAGGGATAACAAGGCATTGAGGCAGAATGCTAACACAAATGGATGTTGGGCTGTATCGGCTATCGGCGAGGTCGGGAGGGATCGCTTGAATTTCAAACCGATGCCCGGACGGGCACCGGTTTCAAGACGCGCAACAGGCTGACGAGGCCTGCTTTGCATACTGGGGGATTATTCGCCGGCCAGTTCGACCAGTGAGACGACCTTGATGCCGGCGGCAGTCAGGCGGGTGTTACCACCCAGGGACGGCAGTGAGATGATGAAGGCCGCATCGGCCACCTCACCACCGGCACGGCGGATCAGCTTGACGGTCGCATCGACGGTACCGCCGGTCGCCAGCAGATCGTCAACCACCAGCACCTTGTCACCCGGCACTATGGCATCGGTGTGCAGTTGCAGGGTGTCGGTGCCGTACTCGAGGGCATAGGACTCTTCAATCACGGCGCGGGGCAGTTTGCCAGGCTTGCGCACAGGCACAAACCCCAAGCCCATGGCGAAGGCGACCGGCGCACCGAAGATGAAGCCGCGGGCTTCCGTACCGACGATCTTGGTGATCCCTTGATCACGATAATGCTCGGCCAGCAGATCGATGGTGGCCTTGAAGGCCTCCGCATTCTCTATCAGGCTGGTGATGTCACGAAACAGAATGCCCGGCTTCGGATAGTCGGGAATGGTCTTGATGCTCGCTTCGATAAATTTCAGGGTTTCCGGATTCATGGTTTGACCGTTTGTTTTTCGACCCAGATGGCCGTTTATCTCATCTTCCCGCCAGCGGGAAATAAAAAGGCCCATCACGCAACATGACAGGCCGACTCCATAGCATTATTGCAGCAATAGCTTAGGGACTTCACTTCTCCATTGCAACTGGCTCCAGTACTGGCAAACGTATTAACCAGGTGAGCAGGATCACCATTATGGCAATGAGCAGCAATCTGACCCACAGCAGAGGCACCACCGCCAGGGACACAGAGAAAGAAAGCAGGATAAAGACGACAGCGCGGCGGCGGGCATGACGGCGAATGCCGCGGTGCAGCTGCCAGTCGACGATGGGCGGCCCGAACCAGGGGTGAGCCAGCAACCAGCGGTGAAAGCGGGGAGAAGAACGGGCAAACAGCGCCGCCGCCAGCAACATGAAGGGAGTGGTTGGCAGCAGTGGCAGCACTATCCCGACAATGCCGGTCACGAAGGCCAGCCAGCCCAACCCCATCAGACACCAACGTTTCATGGCTGCTCCTTTACAATGCACCTCTGCTTAGCCTAACAGAATTGGCCCAAAAGCCGACAACGTCGGCTATCTCCACAGCAATCTGCGGCTCATCAGCCTCCATGAAGCTGCCAACGGCTATCATCTCTGCAATCCCTTGCCTTCGGAACCGGTTATGCGCGTTATCATGTTCATCCCCTTGCGCTAGGTGGCTGATTCATCCCGACGTGTGGGCCGACGGCTGACAACGCCGGCCATTGCCACTACAATCTGCGCTCTTTTTTCTCCCCTTGTCTTCGGAAGCAGCTATGCGCGTTATTTTGGCCCCCATGCAGGGGGTGCTGGATCACCTGATGCGGGAGGTCCTCACCTCCGTCAACGACTACGACCTCTGCGTGAGCGAATTTATCCGTGTGGTCGATCAGCTGCTGCCTGCCAAGGTGTTTTATCGGATCGCGCCCGAACTCAAGCAGGGCGGCAAGACCCGCGCCGGCACACCTGTGCGAGTACAACTGCTGGGGCAGCACCCTGAATGGCTGGCAGAAAATGCTGTGCGTGCCATCGAGCTCGGTTCACCGGGGGTCGATCTCAACTTTGGCTGCCCTGCCCCCACAGTGAACAAGAGCAAGGGGGGCGCCGTCTTGCTCAAGGAGCCCGAGGCCGTCTACCGCATCGTCAAGGCGGTGCGTGAGGCGGTGCCCGCTCATCTGCCGGTCAGTGCCAAGATCCGTCTCGGTTACGATGACAAGGATCTCTACCTGGAGAATGCTCAGGCTGTCTATCAGGCTGGCGCCAACGAGCTGGCGGTCCATGCCCGCACCAAGCGCGAAGGCTACAAGGCGCCGGCTCATTGGGAGTATGTGGACGCCATCCGCCGCGCCCTGCCCATCCTCGTCACCGCCAATGGCGAGATCTGGGATCACCAGGATGCCCTGACCTGCGCCAATGTCTCCGGTTGCGACGCCCTCATGGTGGGCCGGGGCGCCATCTCCCTCCCCAATCTGGCCAACGTGATGAAGACCGGTTGCGCTCACATGAGCTGGGCAGCAGTGTTGCAGCTGATGGTGAGTTACACGGAGCAGGATCTGGCGAGCGAGAAGGCGGATTACTATCCCAGCCGCATCAAACAGTGGTTCAGTTACCTCAAGCGGGAATACCCGCAAGCCGACCTGTTGTTTCGTGATATCCGCCTGTTCAAGGAGACGGATCCCATTCGCGAGGCCCTGTTGCAAGCCACGAAAACTGTGATCTAACCGTCCTTTACTTGACGCATATCATCTTGATAATCCTGTCGCTTCCCTATACTGCCCTGGATTTGTAATTCGTCTGTTGGGGGCTAGTGTGTGTGAAATGACGCAAGCCCGGTTGGCCGTGTGGCGTGAACGCCTGCTGGCTGACTGGGCGCAAGTAAGAGGAGAGCTGATCGATCAGCTCAAAGCCTGCCGGCGTGACGAGTGGGCGGAAAAAGTGGATCACTGCGAGCGGGATCAGCTGGTTGATCTGACCAGTCGTCTCGATTTGCCCAAAGTGGAGCAGAGTGTGGCGAGCCTCAAGCGGATCGATGCTGCTCTCTGTCAAATGGATCTGGGCCTTTATGGTCTTTGCTCCGATTGCGAGGAGCCGCTCTCCATCGAGCAACTCGAGCAGGATCCGACCCTGCAACGCTGTCCGCGCTGCGAAACCCGTTATGACAAGGGGTTCCACGCTCACGAACTCTAAGGGATGCACATTCGTGCATCCTCTCTTCCCGGCTGGTCAGGCTGTCGCTTCTATCCAATAATCAACAACAACCGTGCTGAACAGGGATGTTTCCGTGTACAGAGTCTTGTTGTTATGGTGTTTGTGTTTCACCGCCTGGGCACAGGAGTCACTGAGCGTGGGCTGGTCAAGCTGGCACCCGTTCAGCTTTCGCGATGAACAACAGCAGTTGCAGGGGCTGGACATAGAACTGCTGGAGGCCATCTTCAACCGGACCGACTTCGAGGCCCGCTACATCGAAATGCCCTGGGCCCGTACTCTGCGCGAGCTCGAGTTCGGCTCCCTCCAGATGACGATGACGGCCAACAAGACAGTTCAACGGGAACAGTTTGCCCGCTTCTCCATCCCCTATCGCCATGAAAGCACAGTGCTGATCATCCGACGCCAGGACAAAGCACGCTGGCAAGGGGTCGACCAGCTATCCGAGCTGCTGCCCCTCACCCAATTCACCATAGGCGTGCTGCGCGACTTTGATTATGGGGCGGATTTTCGCACCTTTATGCAGGCCCCCCAGGTGACGGACCGTCTGATCGTCAGGTTGCGGATGGAGCAATTGATCAAGCTGCTACTGGCGGGGCGCATTCAGGGGGTGGTCATGGATCCCATGGGCATGCAGGAACTGGCCCTCGCGGGCATATCCCTCGATAAACTGACCACCTTGCTCGATATCCAGCAAAACCCCGTGCATTTGATGCTAAATCGCCGCACTACCACAGAGCCGCAGTTGCAGCGCCTTGATGAGGCCATACGGGCGCTGATGCAAAGCCCGCAATACGCCGAAATCCTTGCCCGTTATCACTACCCGCTGCACTGAGGCAGATATAAAAAATGGGCCCAGCGGCCCATCTCTCTTTTGGTATCTGTTATTGGGCCAGCAAATGACCCACCAGCTCATGACGCCACCCTTGCAGCAACATGGGCTTGTCGCTGCGGGCGCGCTCTTCATCGCTCATGCGCCAGCTCCAGGTGAAGTACTGGTGAATGATCTTCTTGCTCGCCACCAGTTCAGGCGGAATATTGCAGGCCTTGGCCTTCTCTTCCACCATCCCCTTGATGCGCTTGAGTTCAGCCTTGTACTGGGGATAATCCACCAGTCGGCGGATCGGCTCGGGCCAGCTATCCGGCTCGCTGCGCTGGGCCTGGGCCACTATGTCCAGCATCCGCTTGCCATGGATCTTGATTTCGATGGGGGCCAGACCCAATTCGTTGAGGTCGCGCAGGGAGGCCGGACGACGCTCAGCCACCTTGAACAGGTGCAGCTCCTTGACCACGAAGTTGAGGGCCAGATCCCGGCGAACCGCTTCCTGCTGACGCCAGGCAGCCAGTTCGCGCAGTATGGCCAGTTCGCGGCGCCCCAGTTGCCAGGCGTTGATAATGTCGAGATAGGCTTGATAGGGATCGCTGCCCTGGGTCTTGCGAGCCGAGTGGTTCTGGCACTCCTGCTCGAACCAGGCGAATTTGCCGCTTTCGTGCAGTTTGGCCATCACCTTCTCGTAGAGGGGCATCAGGTAGAGCACATCGGCGGCTGCGTATTCGAGTTGACGTTCGGTGAGCGGGCGAGCGAGCCAGTCGGTACGCGCCTGATCCTTGACCAGTTCCACCCCGAGAAACTCCTTGGCCAGCGCACCAAAACCCACAGAGACACCATAGCCCAGGAAGGCCGTTGCCAGCTGGGTGTCGTGCATCTGATTGGGCAGGTGACCGGCTTCATGCTGGATCAGCTCAAGGTCTTCGCCGGAGGCGTGCAGTATGGCGATCTGCCCTGCCCGACCGAGCCGTTGCCAAAGGGGGGCGAGATCCAGGGTGAGTGGATCCAGCAACGCCAGATGCTCACCATCATAGATCTGGAACAGGCCCAGCTGGGGGTAATAGGTGCGGGTGCGAACGAATTCAGTATCGATGGCCAGGGGAACATCGGCCAGGGAGGCGAGATACTGCTCCAGTTCGGCTTGCTGAGTGATAAGTTGATAGTGCATCGTTGCCTGCGCGTTGATCAGGGCCAAAAGAAAAAACCGTGGATTGACCCACGGTTTTGCATGACAGCGGCGGATCGCCCGTTATTGCTTGGCAATTTCCTCGTCGCGCAGCACGCGCCGCAGGATCTTGCCCACATTGGTCTTGGGAAGTTCGTCGCGAAATTCTACCAGTTTCGGCACCTTATAGGCAGTCAGATGTGTGCGGCAGTGGGCAATTATCTCGTCCTCCTGCAACTTTGCATCTTTCTTGACCACGAAGATCTTCACCAGCTCGCCAGATACCTTGTGTGGCACACCGACCGCGGCCACTTCCAGCACCTTGGGATGGAGCGCCACCACGTCCTCGATCTCGTTCGGATAGACGTTGAAACCCGAGACCAGGATCATGTCCTTCTTGCGATCAACAATCTTGAAAAAACCCTGCTCGTCGCACACGGCGATATCACCGGTACAGAGCCAACCATCCTGCATCACCTCGGCGGTAGCTTCCGGTCGCTGCCAGTAACCTACCATCACTTGCGGGCCGCGCACCTGCATCTCGCCCGGCTTGCCGAGCTCGGTGATCACCTGACCTGCGTCATCCACCAACCGGATATCGGTAGAGCAGACCGGCAGACCGATGGAGCCGTTGTAATCGAGCAGATCGTAGGGGCAGACGCTCACCAGAGGGGAGCACTCGGTCAGCCCATAACCTTCCAGCAGCGGGGTATCGGTCAGCCCCTTCCACTGTTCGGCAACCGCCCGTTGCACCGCCATACCACCCCCTATGGTCAACTTGAGCTTGCTGAAATCCATCGACTGGAACTCGCCGTTGTTGACCAGGGCATTGAACAGAGTGTTGACCCCTGTGATGCAGGTGAAGGGGTATTTTCTGATCTCTTTGACAAAGCCCGGTATGTCGCGCGGGTTGCTGATAAGCAGGTTGTACCCGCCCATGCGCATGAACAGCAGACAGTTCACCGTCAGGGCGAAGACGTGGTAGAGCGGCAGCGCTGTGACCACAAACTCCTTGCCACGCTCCAGCATGGGGCCGTAGACACCAAGGCACTGCTCGACGTTGGCAATCATGTTGCGGTGGGTCAGCATGGCGCCCTTGGAGAGACCCGTGGTGCCACCTGTGTACTGCAGGAAAGCGAGATCGTCGTTGGTGATCTCGGGCTTGATGTACTGCAGGTAGCGACCCTTGGCGAGGGCCTGGCGCATAGTGCTGGCGTGGGGCAGGTTGTATTTTGGCACCAGCTTCTTGACATATTTCACCACGAAGTTGACGAGTGTGCCCTTGGCCAGCCCCAGGTTGTCACCCATGCGGGTCAGGATGACATGCTTGATCGGGGTGTCGTAGACCACTTTTTCCAATGTATGGGCAAAGTTGGAGACGATGACGATGGCCTTGGCGCCGGAGTCCTTGAGCTGATGTTCCAGCTCACGGGGGGTATAGAGGGGGTTGACGTTTACCACTATCATGCCGGCGCGCAGTATGCCGAACACGGCAATGGGATATTGCAGCAGATTCGGCATCATGACCGCTACCCGATCCCCCTGACTGAGCTTGAGGTCATTTTGCAGGTAGGCGGCAAAGGCGCGGGACTGCTCTTCCAGCCGGCGGTAGGTGATGGTCTGCCCCATGTTGACGAAGGCAGGTTGATCGGCAAACTGGGTTACCGACTCTTCAAACATCTCGACCAGGGAGCTGTATTGGTCTGGATTGATCTCGGCGGGGACCCCTTCCGGATAACGCTTCAGCCAGACTTTTTCCACGAACTTCTCCTGCATAACTAGCACCTGTGCGCTCACTGTGTTGCCTCCGTCCCTGTTCACATCCATTTCAATTGGTTGTTTTAAGCTCATGCTCTAATGCCGCACATACTTACATAGGGCAACATCAATTAACAGCAAATTAACAACAGAAAATGTGAGGAGGAAGACAAACCTGGAATGATTCAAAGCCGGTGATTCTAACGAATTTGACAAAATTTTTCGATACAAACGGCGGTATCGGCCGAATTTTCCATATGAAAGTGGTGGTTTCCCGCCAAAACGACCCTTTCTATCCGCTCGAATGCACCATGACGCAGCTGCCACTGCGCCAGCAGACTGACAAAGCCCTGCTCACCCCGGATAAAGAGCACAGGACAACGGATGGCACGGATCAGCGCCTGGGCCTGACCTTCGCTCATGCGCATCGGCGAGAGATCCCGCAGGCGGGGATCGCTGCGCCAATACCAGCGCCCTGCCCGTTCAACCAGCTGCCGTTCGCAGATAAGGCGGGAGGCCGATGGGGCTATATCCGCCACCTTGCAACGAGCCATTACCGCTTCGTCGATGGAGGCGAAACCATTGGGGGCTCGCTCGCGAGTGCGGCTGCGATTCAAGATCGCTTTACGCAGTTGCTCCGGCACTGTGTCATCGGGCTGGGTCAGTGGTCCTAGCCCCTCCAGCATGATAAGTCGCTCAACCTGCTCGGGAAAGACACCGGCATAAGCAGAAGCGATCAGGGCACCGAGGGAGTGACCGAGCAGGATAAAACGGGACCAGCCGGTGGCCTGAGTGATCTGGTAGAGATCATCGAGCCAGTCGACAAAAACATAAGGGCTAGCCTTGTGATCTGAATGACCATGACCCGGCAGATCGACACAGACCAGATGAAAATCTGCCAGATAGGGTGCCAGAGGCAGAAAACTGGCGCCGTTGTCGAGCCAGCCGTGCAGCGCGATCAGCAGCGGCTTGCCCTGCTGATCAGGGGCCGGTTGTTCGTTCTCAAGCAAGGCCACCCGCCGACCATCGGCCAGGGTGACCATGTTCTCCTGCATGGTGACAGTCATGAGCAACCTTAGCGGCGCAGCGGCCGTCTCGGCCAGAAGGGATCATAGAAGGGGTCGTAGAAGTCAGGGTCCATGTAGCGGATCTCCACCTCCTTCACCGGCGGCCACAGCTTGCTGGAGTTGGCATTGAGCACGGAGAAGCGATATTTGTGCTCGCCAATCTGGCTGTCTACCGGTTTGTCTATGGTACCCAGCACCGTCAGGCTGCGTCCCTTGGCGTAGAGGGTCGGATCGACAAATCCCTTCATGATGGCCAGAAATCGGCCCGGGCTCTGCTCGGTCTGCTCCGGCACGCCGTTGGACTTGAGCGGCAGATAGACTACCTCGACGACGCTCTGATCCGCCTTGTTGTGTACCGCAGAAATGACCCCGCTCCAGCGGGCAGGCTTGCCTTCCTGACCAACCAAGCCGGGCTGATAAGCCACCAGCTGGTTTGCCGGCTCATACGCCAGCTCCTTGGGTACCGAGCTGCATGCACCGAGCAGCAAGCCGGCCAACCCTATCACCATCGCACGCTTGATCATGTCACTCTCCTTTTTGGGATACAGATACCGGGCGCGTTACCAGCTCTGTTGGTATGCAGCAAGAGCACCATCCATGCCACGGCTCTTCGCCGTTATTCGCGGCCCGGCAGTTTTTTCCAGGTCACCTTGTCTCGCAAATAGACAGGCGTGGCCTGCTCCACCGGCACCGCCTCCCCCGCCAGCCAGGCGGCGCGTGCCAGCGGCAGCATGTCAACCGCGGCCGGGAAGCGCACCTGGCTCACCACCAGCTCTGCAGCAAGATCAGCAAGGGCTTCGCCATAAGTTTCAAAACCTGTGCCAACGCGGCTCCAGCTGCCAGTCAGCTTGCCGTGTGCCAGCGTACGGTCAGCCACCAGAGTGACCGGATCGCTCACCACTTCGTCACCTACCAGTTGCATGCGGCCATCCTTCAGCTCGTACTGACCGAAGTAAACCTCCCCCATGCGCGCATCGATGGCGGTCAACACCCCCTCGGCCCCCTCCAGCCGGTGAGCCCCCTGCGCCATGGCAGCCAGTGTGGAGATGCCGATGAGCGGCACGCCAACGCCGAACGCCAGCCCCTGAGCCACACTGATCCCGATCCGCACGCCGGTAAAAGAACCCGGGCCACGGCCGAAGGCGATGGCATCAAGCTCGCCCAGGGTTATCCCGGCATCGTCCAACACAGCCTGAACCATGGGCAAAATTTTACGGGTGTGATCCCGAGGCGCCTCTTCCCAGCGGGAGAACAGCGTGTCACCCACCAGCAAGGCGGCAGAGCAGGCTTCGGTGGCGGTATCAACGGCCAGGATCTTCAACTCGTTCATGCTTTCCAATCTCTATAACATCAGTCAATTACATAACCGGCAAGTCCAGGACGAACTCACTGGCTGTTCAAATCAGTGTATTTTTTCAGCGCAATCCGTGCAGGGCAGGCTGAAGAGGGCGCACCGGCAGGCTCACTCACAGCGATCGAAGAAGTTACCCAGCGTCCCCAACGCCCGCGTACGGGGAATGGCAGGCAAACTCTTGATAAAAGTGGCGCCGTAGGGTTTATTGACCATGCGTGGATCACAGATGACCAGCACGCCGTGATCACTGCGATCACGAATGAGCCGCCCGACCCCCTGTTTCAAGGCAATCACCGCCTTGGGCAGCTGTATATCGGCGAAGGGATCGCCCCCTTTGAGCTTGCAGTCATCGACCCGCGCCTTGAGCAACGGGTCGTCGGGGCTGGCAAACGGCAGCTTGTCGATGATAACACACGACAACGCAGCCCCCCGCACGTCTATCCCTTCCCAGAAACTGCTGGTGGCCACCAGCACAGCGCGGCCATTCTCCACAAACTCCTTGAGCAGTCGCTGCTTGTTATCCTCCCCCTGCAGCAAGACGGTGCGGCCAATTTCACGGCGCAGCACCTCGGCCACCTGACGCATCACCTGATGACTGGTGCAAAGGAAAAAACAGCCCCCCGGCGTCTTGTTGATAAGGGGGATCATCAACTGGGCCAGCTGTTCACCCCGCCCGAAGGCATTGGGCTCGGGCAGAAAACGGGGCACGCACAGCCGCGCCTGCTCGGCGTAGTCAAACGGGCTGTCGAGAATAAGTTCGGCGCTGCCGGCCAGTCCCAGCTCGGCTTTGAAGTGATCGAAGCGCATATCCACCGTCAGGGTGGCAGAGGTAAAGATCCAGGCCACCTCGGGCCGCAGCACCTCGGCGCCAAACCGCTCGGCCACCGACAGCGGGGTGATATTGAGGGAAAAATGAAGCCGCGAGCAGTCATACCAGTAGGAGAAACCGGTCTGGTTGATGGCCAGCACCTCCCCCAAACGGGTGCGCAGTTCGCAGATCCGCTCGAAGGCATGATCCAGCTGCTCACCACGCCCCAGCGCCAGTTTAAGCACCTCGTAACAGAGCCCGAGGGCATCATTGAGGCGGGCCAGCGCCTGGGCCCAGAGCGGATGGCGCAACATGTCGCGGGTATTGCCACGCCCGCCATCCACCCCGAAGGCGAGACGCAAGTCCTGACTGGCGATGGAAAGCCGGTCCGCCGCCTTGCCAAGCTGCCCCATATCGTGCGCCTCGGCCCGATAGGCCAGCTGGATATCCTGCGCCAGATCCTGGATGGTGCGACTGCCCACCGACTTGCCGAAGTAGTTGGTGGCGATCTCCGGCAGCTGGTGCGCCTCATCGAACACATAAACTTGGGCTTCGGGCACCAGCTCGCCAAACCCCGTGTCTTTCACCGCCATATCGGCGAAGAAGAGGTGATGATTGATCACCACCACCTGGGCATCCATGGCGCGGCGACGGGCCACCACCAGATGGCAGTCGTCGTAATAGGGACAATCTCGGCCGAGGCAGTTGTCGTTGGTGCTGGTGACGTGGGCGAGGATCTCGGCGTTCTCCTGCAATCCCGGAATATCCCCCACATCGCCATTGTCGGTGGCGGTAGACCAGGATTTGACCTTCACCAGATCATTGAGGATGTCGGGTTTTTGCAGATGGGATTCGCTCAAGAACCGGTTCATCCGCTCTATGCACAGATAGTTGCTGCGCCCCTTGAGCAGGGCCACAGGCGGGGTGTAGGAGAGCGCCTCTGTGATGGTCGGGAGATCCCGGTAGAAGAGTTGCTCTTGCAGGTTCTTGGATCCGGTGCTGATCACCACCCGCTTGCCGGATTCCAGCGCAGGCACCAGATAGGCGTAGGTCTTGCCGGTGCCCGTGCCCGCCTCCACCAGCAGGCGGCCACCCCCCTTGATGGCGCTGGAGACCGCCTCGGCCATGGCAAGCTGCGGGGCGCGGGCAACAAAGCCGTCGATGTGGCTGGCCAGAGGGCCATCTGGCTTGAACAGGGTCTGGATGGTCAAAGGGGCGTCCCGCTGCAAAAGCGGGCATTATGCCAAAAGCGTGGCGAAAGCGGGACTGATAATGCGTTCAGACGAAGAGATCGATCTGATGGTCGGGGTCCGGCTTGTGATCATCCTCTTCAACCTTTGGCTGATCACGCTTGGCATTGGGATAGGCTTGCTGGCGTTGCTGGGATTCGCCGTTGTCCGTACTGGTCTTGCGCAACTGGTGTTTCTTGCTGATCTGGGTCACTTCCCGCTTGATGTCGTCAGGATTCGGGGCTGCAGGCGCTCTGGGCAAAATGGGGAATAACAGGTCCTGGCTTGGCATGATCTCGACTCCTCTGGGGCATCTTGTCTAGTTATCGACCAGAAAACCGTTTTCTTCACTTTAATCGATGAAATCACAATTTCGGGTTGCTTTTTCTGTCAAGGAAGGTAGTTTAAATCGGGCGTCAATTACGACATCTTCTTTGTAAAGGATTGATTACATGAAGTTCACCCTGCTGAAGACTCATCACCACCATCATCATCCCGACTAGTCTTTCAGGAGGTTGACTGCTGGAAGACACTTAACTGGTGACTTCCAAAAGGACCGCAAGATTCATAAACCCTCGGAAGCACATACTTCCGAGGGTTTTTTCGTTTTTGACTAGAAGGAAATCGAGCAAATGGAAACACAACGCCTGCGTATCGCCATGCAAAAGTCCGGTCGTCTGAGCCAGGACTCCCAAGCCCTGTTCAAGAGCTGCGGCCTCAAGATAAACCTGCGGGAGCAGCGCCTCATTGCCCATGTGGAAAACATGCCCATCGACATATTGCGGGTGCGTGATGACGACATCCCCGGTCTGGTGATGGAAGGGGTGGTCGACCTTGGCATCATAGGCGAGAACGTGCTGGAAGAAGCGCAGCTCATTCGCGCCTCCCAGGGGCTGCCTGCGCAAGTGAAAACCCTCAAGCAGCTCGATTTCGGGGGTTGCCGCCTCTCGCTGGCAGTACCGGACGATGTCGCCTACACAGGGCCCGAAAGTCTGGCAGGCAAACGCATCGCCACCTCTTACCCGGGTCTGCTCAAACGCTTCTTCGATGAGAAGGGACTCAATTTCAAGAGCGTCATGCTGGGCGGCTCGGTGGAAGTGGCACCGCGCGCGGGTCTGGCCGATGCCATCTGCGATCTGGTCTCCACCGGTGCCACACTGGAAGCCAATGGTCTCAAAGAGGTGGAGGTGATCTACCGCTCCAAGGCGGTGTTGGTGCAGGCACCCAACCCCTTGAATGAGGCCAAACAGAAGCTCATCGACAAGTTGCTGCCCCGCATCCAGGGGATGCAGCAGGCCCGCGAGAGCAAGTACATCATGCTGCACGCCCCGAAAGACAAGCTCGATGCCATCACGGATCTGCTGCCGGGCGCCGAGCGCCCCACCATAATGCAGCTGGCCGGTGACACCAATCAGGTGGCCCTGCACGTGGTATCCAGCGAGACCCTGTTCTGGGAGACCATGGAGCAGCTCAAGGCCCTGGGTGCCAGCTCCATTCTGGTGCTGCCCATCGAAAAAATGATGGAATAAGGAAGGGACATCATGCAGACCCTGATCTGGAAAACCCTCTCCCCTGCCCAGCAGGCCGATGTGCTGACCCGCCCTGCCCTCAATGACGAGGCCGATATCGGCGCAGTGGTCAAAGAGATCATCGCAGCGGTGCGCAGCCGTGGCGACGAGGCCCTGCGCGAGCTGAGCCTGCGCTTCGAGCGCGCCCCCCGTGAACAACTGCGGGTCAGCGAGACCGAAATCGAGGCCGCCTGCGGGCGTCTGGATGACGACATCAAAGACGCCATCAAGGCTGCCATTGCCAATATTCACACCTTCCATGCGGCGCAAGCACAACCCGTGGTGCGGGTAGAGACCCAACCCGGCGTGGTGTGCGAACTGCGCAGCCAGCCCATCAGCCGGGTCGGTCTGTATGTGCCTGGGGGCAGCGCGCCGCTCCCCTCCACCGTCATGATGCTGGCCATTCCGGCACGCCTGGCCGGTTGCCGTGAAGTGGTGCTCTGCACCCCGTCTCCTGCCAGCGACGAGATACTGTTTGCCGCCCGCGCCTGCGGGGTCGAGAAGGTATTCGCCATCGGCGGTGCTCAGGCAATCGCCGCCATGGCTTATGGCACAGAGAGCATTCCCAAGGTGGACAAGATCTTCGGCCCGGGCAACGCCTACGTGACCGAGGCCAAGGGGCAGGTTTCCCGCGACTGGCGCGGTGCCGCCATCGATATGCCCGCCGGCCCCTCCGAGGTGCTGGTGATTGCCGACGAGAGCGCCAATCCCGCCTTCGTGGCGGCAGATTTACTTTCTCAGGCCGAGCACGGCCCCGACAGCCAGGTAGTGCTGGTCACCACATCGCCGCTGCTGGCCGATGCCATTGCGGGCGAGATCAAGCGCCAGTTGGCCCAACTCAGCCGCCGCGAGATCGCCGCCAAGGCGCTAGGTTCAAGCCTGGTGATCCTCTGTGACACGCTGGATGAGGCCTGCGCCATCTCCAATGCCTACGCCCCGGAGCACCTGATCGTGCAGACCCAATCGCCCCGCGAGCTGCTGGACCAGCTCGAGAACGCCGGTTCCATCTTTCTGGGCCAATGGACGCCCGAGTCGGTGGGGGATTATGCCAGCGGCACCAACCACACCCTCCCCACTTACGGCTATGCCCGTACTTGCTCGAGCCTGGGGCTGGCCGATTACCAGCGCCGCTACACTGTGCAGGAACTCAGCGTCGAGGGCATCCAGGGGCTCGGCCCCATAGTCCAGCGCATCGCACAGGCCGAGGGGCTCGATGGACACAAAAATGCCGTGACGCTGAGATTGAATGCACTGCAAAAGGAGCGGACATGAATAACACCGCACCAAGGGGGCTCGATGCCCCCATCAATAACGCCGTCACCCTCAGGTTGAACGCCTTAGCCATTGAGTCACAGCAAAACGCACAGCAGAAGGATTTGTCATGAGCATCGCCAATCTGGCACGCCGCGTGGTGCGGGCCCTCACCCCCTATCAATCCGCTCGCCGCATCGGCGGCAAGGGCCATGTCTGGCTCAACGCCAACGAGGCGCCGCAGGCCTATCCCTTCACCATTGAGGGAAATCGTCTCAACCGCTATCCCGAGTGCCAACCGGCCGAGGTAGTCAACGGCTACGCCGCCTATGCGGGGGTCAACCCCGACCAGGTGCTGGTCAGCCGTGGCGCCGACGAGGCCATCGAACTTCTGATCCGCACCTTCTGCGAAGCGGGGGAAGATCAGATCCTCATCTGCCCGCCTACCTACGGCATGTACGCCATCAGTGCCGAGACCTGTGGCGTGGGCATAGTCGAACAGCCGCTTACCGCCTGTCGTCAGCCGGACTGGCCCGCCATCGCTGACCGCCTGTCTGATGTGAAGCTGGTGTTCCTCTGCTCCCCCAACAACCCCACAGGGGATCTGGTGGGCCGAGACGGCCTTATCGCCCTGCTGGAGAAAGCACGCAATCGCGCCATTATCGTGGTGGACGAGGCCTACATCGAATTTTGCCCCAAGGCGTCCGTGGTGGACTTGCTGGCCCGCTTCCCCAATCTGGTGGTGACTCGTACCCTCTCCAAGGCCTTTGCCCTGGCCGGGATCCGCTGCGGCTTTACGCTGGCAAGCCCTGAGGTCATCTCCATGCTGGCCAAGGTGATCGCCCCCTATCCCATCCCGGATCCCATCGCCCAGATAGCGGCGCAGGCGCTCTCCCCCATGGGGCTGGAGCTGATGCAGGAGCGGGTCGCCGAGCTCAACAAGCAGAAGGCGCTTATCAAGACAGCACTGACAGCGCTGCCTTGTGTGAGAGAAGTATTCGAGGACAAGGGCAACTTCATACTGGTGCGCTTCGTTGACAGCACCGCCGTGTTTGCCGCCATGAAAGCTGCCGGCATCATATTGCGGGATTTCTCCACCAAACCGGGCCTTGAGAACAGCATTCGCATTACCATCGGCTATCAGAACGAAATGGACGCCGTGCTTGCAGTCCTGCGTGATCAGCCCGTCAGTTTATAAGGATGTAATTTATGAAGACCCCGTTTTTGTTTATCGACCGCGACGGCACCCTGATCGAGGAGCCGGTGACCGACAAGCAGGTGGACAGCCTCGCCAAGCTGCGCTTCGAGCCCATGGTGATACCAGTACTGCGCGAGCTGCAGGCTGCCGGTTACGTGCTGGTGATGGTGACCAACCAGGATGGACTGGGCACCGCCAGCCTGCCGCTGGAGAACTTCCAGCCCCCTCACGACCTGATGATGCATCTCTTTGAATCCCAAGGGATCAGCTGGGAGCAGGTGCTGATCTGCCCGCACTTCCCCACTGACGGCTGCAGCTGCCGCAAACCCCACCTCGGGCTGGTGAAGGAGTATCTCGCCTCGGGTCGCATCGACTTTGCCAACTCCTTCGTGATTGGCGATCGCCAGACCGATCTGCAGCTTGCCGAGAACATGGGCATTGGTGGCATTCGCTACCACCCGCAGGATCACAACTGGCTCACCATTCGTGATCAGCTGCTATCCAAGGGGCGCGTGGCCGAAGTGGAGCGCTACACCAAGGAGACCCGCATCAAGGTAGCCGTTGATTTGGACCCTTCTGCCACAAACAAGAGTGGCGGCAACCAGATCGCCACCGGCATCGGCTTTTTTGATCACATGCTGGATCAGATAGCGACCCACGCAGGTTTCAGGCTCAAGCTGAACGTCAGCGGTGATCTGCACATCGACGATCACCACACGGTGGAAGATGTGGGACTGGCGCTGGGTCAGGCCATGCGCCAGGCCCTTGGCAACAAGCGCGGCATAGGCCGTTTCGGCTTCGTGCTGGCGATGGACGAGGTGCAGGCCGTGATCGACGCACGTCCCCTCACCGAGCAGGAAGTGAGTACGGCTCTGGATCTCAGCGGTCGCCCCTACTTCGTGTTTGACTGCCCGAGCGGCTTTGGCCGCGACAGCGTGGGCGAAATGGCAACCGAAATGGTGCCCCACTTCTTCCGCTCCTTGTCGGATGCCATGGCCATCACATTGCAGATGAAGGTGGGCAGCGGCAACACCCACCACCAGGTGGAAGCACTGTTCAAGGGCTTTGGCCGCGCCCTGCGTCAGGCCATCCGGGTGGAAGGGAGCGAGCTCCCCTCCAGCAAAGGGGTATTGTGATGGATATGAGCAAACAGAAGCGGGTCATTATCGGCACAGCCGTGATGGTGAAAATCTCGCCAATCGACATAGGTAAGGCACGATGAACAATCAGAAACTGGTCATCATCGACACCGGCTGCGCGAATCTGGCCTCGGTCAGAATGGCGTTTGAGCGCCTCGGCGTGCAACCGCTGGTTTCCAGCAAGGCGGCCGATATCGAGCAGGCTGACAAGCTGATCCTGCCCGGCGTCGGCACGGCGGTGGCCGCCATGAAGAACCTCAACGAACGGGGGCTTGTGCCCCTTATTCGCGCCGCCAAACAGCCGCTGCTGGGCTTTTGCCTCGGCATGCAGATGCTGGCGGAAGCCTCCGAAGAGAGCATGATGACTGATGGCAGTGAAGGCCAGCTCATCGACTGCCTTGGCATAGTGCCTGGCAGGATCCGGCTGATGGATGTGGGCAATTTGCGCCTGCCCCACATGGGCTGGAACCAGATTGAGCACGACGGAACGCACCCGCTGCTGAGCGGCATTCCAAGCGGCAGCTACTTCTACTTCGTCCACTCCTACGCTTTGGAGGTGACGAAGGCGACACTCGCCACCTGCGATTATGGCCAGCCCTTTACCGCCATCGTGAGCCGGGACAACTTCTTTGGCGCCCAATTCCACCCGGAGCGCTCAGGCACAGCCGGTGCCCGTTTACTGAAAAACTTTCTGGAGCTGTAACAAGGATGATTATTCCCGCCATCGATTTGATAAATGGTCAGGTCGTACGTCTCTATCAGGGGGACTATGACCAGAAGACCGAATACAGCAGCAGCCCCCAGGCCCGCTTTGATGAATATGTCTCCCAGGGCGCTGTGCAGCTGCATCTGGTGGATCTGGACGGCGCCAAGGATGCAAAGGCCCGCCAGTTGCCCCTGCTGACCCAGCTGCTGTCGGCTACTGAAGCGCCTGTGCAGGTCGGTGGCGGCGTACGCACCGAGCAGGATGTGGCAGACCTCTTGGCCGCCGGTGCCAGCCGGGTGGTGATCGGTTCCACTGCCGTCAAATCGCCGGATCTGGTGGCAAGCTGGATGGAGAAATATGGCCCCGAGCAGATAGTGCTGGCGCTGGACGTCAATATCGATGCCCAGGGCAATCGCCATATCGCGGTGGCAGGCTGGCAGGAGAACAGCGGCGTGACCATAGAGGCGCTGATCGAGCGTTTCCTCCCTGCCGGCCTCAAGCATGTGCTCTGCACCGACATCAGCCGCGACGGCACCCTTTCCGGCACCAACGTCGAGCTCTATCGGGATCTCTGTGCCCGCTACCCGAGTGTGGGCTTCCAGGCCTCGGGCGGTATTGGTGGCATCGCGGATATAGAGGCGCTCAAGGGCACAGGGGTCAAGGGGATCATCCTTGGTCGCGCCCTGCTGGAGGGCAAGTTCTCGGTGGGCGATGCCATCGCCTGCTGGGCCAATGGCACGCCAGGCTGACGGCCTGGCCAGCAGGCATGACAGAACAGAGGTTGGACAAACGCAGCTCCATCAAGGGGTAGGTCGAGGTAAGTCCTTATTACTCGGTAACAATTGACTCTATACTCGACTGATTGAAACAAGTCATGGAGGACTTATGTTCACATCTCACTCCGCCACCATACTGATCGTCGATGACTCGCCCGAGAATTTGATGGTGCTGACCGACCTGCTCTCGCCCACCTACCGGGTGCTGGCAGCCCAAAGCGGAGAGAAGTGCCTGCGGATTGCCACTGGCAAGACACTGCCAGATCTCATTTTGCTGGATGTAATGATGCCAGGCATGGATGGTTATGAAGTGCTCAAACAGCTGCGTACAAGTCCTGAAACCAGCCGCATCCCTGTGGTGCTGCTCACCGCCCTCGCCGACAGCCAGAGTGAAGAGTACGGACTGTCGCTGGGAGCGGCCGACTACATTACCAAGCCCATCAAGCCGGCCATTGTTCAGGCTCGGGTACGCACCCAACTGGAGGCCAAGCAGGCCCGCGACGGCCTGCAGAGCCAGAATACGGCACTGGAGGCCGAAGTGGCGCGGCGGATGACAGAGAACGATCTGATCCAGCAGGTCTCCATCCGCGCCCTCGCTCACCTGGCGGAGATTCGGGATCCCGAAACCGGCAATCACATCTTGCGTACCCAGGGCTATGTTCGACTGCTGGCCAATGCCCTCGCCAGCCACCCCCGTTTTATCGATACCCTGACCCCCCGCTACATCGATCTGCTGAGCCGCTCCGCCCCCTTGCACGACATCGGCAAGGTGGGTATTCCCGACCAGGTGCTGCTCAAGCCCGCCAAGCTGACAGTAGAGGAGTGGGAGGTCATGCGTACCCACGCCAAACTCGGTAGCGATGCCATCGAGGAGGCCGAACGGGATATAGAACAACCGCTGGCGTTTCTCACCCTGGCCAAGGAGATCGCCCACTGGCACCACGAAAAGTGGGATGGCAGTGGCTATCCGGACGGCCTGCGTGGCGATGAAATTCCTCTCTCGGCCCGCTTGATGGCGCTGGCCGATGTGTTTGATGCCCTCATCAATGTACGGGTTTACAAGGCCGCCATGCCCTATGACGAGGCGAGAGCCCTGATCCTCAGTGGCACAGGCCAGCATTTTGATCCGGACGTGGTGACGGCATTTGACAACCATTTCGACCAGTTCGTTGCCATCGCAGAGCGCTACACGGATGAAAACGAGGCTCCGCATGGCTGATCAGCCGCCACTCACCCGAGCCTATGTTCTCAATATCGTCCTCACTTATGCCGCCGTGGCTAGCCTGTGGATCCTGCTCTCCGACAAGGCGGTGGAGTGGCTGTTCAGCACACCCAACCAGTTTGCGCTGGCCAGCACCATCAAGGGCTGGCTGTTTATCCTCATCACGGCGCTCATGCTCTATACCATGCTGCGTCGCCGTATCGACATGCCGACGGTCACCGCAGTACCCTCCCGTCGTCAACTGCTGCCCTTTATCCTGATCAACGGTCTGATCCTGGCGCTGACCGGCATGGCCATCGCCCAGAATATCAGCCACACCCAGGACAAGGAGGTGGCCCGGATCGAGGCGATTGCCGATCTCAAGAGCAAACGCATCACCGAATGGCTCAAGGCCCGTGAACGGGATACTCATCTGCTGGCCGAAAACACCCTCTACACCGGGCTATATCGCCAGAGAGATGACGCCCCCCAGAGTAATGGCCGTGAACAGCTGATGGCCCAGCTGGTCGAGTTCATCTCCATCAGGGGCTTCAGTGCAGCGACCCTGTTTAGCCCGGCAGGAAAAACGCTATGGCAGACATCTGGCGCGGGCAGCTTGAATTCAAGACTGCGTCATGCCTTTACCAAGGTAGAGGCAGGCCATGTCATGCGAGTGGGCCCCTACCTCGATGAGCAGGGTCAATCCAGACTCGACTTCATCGCCCTACTGCCCATCAAAGGAGCCCCTTCCCCCTTCATCGTGCTGCAGATCACCTCAAGCAATTGGCTCAACAATATTCTCAAGCAGTGGCCCATCCCGGACAGCAGTGGTGAAGCCCTGCTGTTTCGCAAGCAGGGCTATCAGGTGCAGTTTCTCAATGACGTGCGCTACCGCCCCGCCTCGGCCCTCACCCTGCAGATCCCCATCAGTAACAGCACCTTGCTGGCAGCCCAGTTTCTCAATGGCGGCGCCCGTGAAGGTCACCAGCAGGTGTTCTTTGGCAAGGATTACCGCGGTATCGAGGTCTTTGGCACCATCCACTCCGTCATGGGCACCGACTGGTATCTGCTGGCCAAGATAGACAAGGCAGAGCTCAACCAGGCCGCCTTCAGGGAGAGCGTCTGGATCGGGCTCATCGGCCTGCTGGTGCTGTTCATTGCCAATACGGGCATCATATTGTTGCGCCAGCATACCCAGCTCTATATGGCCGAGCAGATCCGGCTATCCCAAGCGGGCCGCCTGCAGGCGCTGCAACTGCTCTCCGCCATTGCCGACAGCTCGGAAGATGCCATCTTCGCCAAGGACATGGAGGGCAAATACATCCTCTTCAATCGCGCCGCCAGCCAGTTCGTCGGCAAGTCAGCTGCCGAGATGCTGGGCCAGGATGATCAGGCCATTTTCCCCCCGGATCAGGCACGCATGCTGATGGAGCTGGGCCGGCAGGTGATCGCAAGCAACAAGGTGCAAACCCAGGAGGAACATCTGACCCTGCCTTGCGGGGAGCGAGTATTCCTCGCCACCAAGGGTCCCTTGCAAGACAACGATGGTCAGGTGATCGGCATCTTCGGGATCTCCCGAGACATCACGGACGTCAAACGTGCAGAAGCCGGCTTGCGGGAACGGGAAGGGCTGTTTCGCGCTCTGGTGGAACAGTCTCTGGCCGGCATCTATATCATCCAGCAGGGCCGACTCTGTTACATCAACCCGGGCTTCGCCCGTCTGTTTGGCCACAGCTCAACTGCCACCTTGCTGAAGGTGGGCACCCTGCATGGGCTGGCCAGTCCGAAAGACAGCGCCAGGGTCGCGGAACAGTTGCAGCGCAGTGAAGAGGAGGACACCGAGATACACACCCGCTTCACCGCCTTGCACCACGACCATCAGAACATAGAGGTAGAGCTGTACGGGCGACGCGTCGATTATCGCGGCAAGCCTGCAGTACTGGGTCTGTTGCTGGACGTCACCGAGCGGGAACAGGTCGAACAGGCACTGACCCAGCAGGCCACTGAGCTGCGTCAGCAAAACAACGAGCTGGAACGGTTCAACAAGGTGATGGTGGACAGGGAGCTGACCATGCTGGCCCTCAAGCACCAGATCAATACACTGTCAGTCCAGCTGGGACAACAGCCGCCTTATCCCCAGGCCCCCACACCGCCGGAGGAACTCCTATGATGAGCTGGTCTCAGCTGTTGCATGTCCGCCAGCCCTGGCAGCAGTGGGGGGCGTGCCTGCTGGCCGTTCTGCTACCCATCCTCATGTTGCAGATCCGGGTACAACTGCCCATCGCCTTTGGTGAGCGACCGCTGCTGGTGCTCTTCATGTTGCCCATCATCGTCTGCGCCCTGCTCGGTGGCTTACTGCCCGGCCTGCTCAGCACCCTGGTGAGTGCATTGGCAACGGCATTTTTTATGTTGCCACCCCTCCACTCTCTCACCATTGCCGCCGGTCAGGATCTGGTGCAATGGGGGATTTTGAATGCCAATGGCATCCTGATCAGTTTGCTCAGCGCCGCCATGCACAGATCCCGTGCCATGGAAAGCCAACGCTGGCAGGAGCTGATGAATATCCAGTCCCGTCTGCAACAGAGCGAAACCCGCTTCCAGGCCACCTTCGAGCAGGCCGCTGTGGGCATTGCCCTTGTCGCTCCTGACGGCAAGTGGTTAAGGGTCAACCAGCGACTGTGCGACATGGTCGGTTATCAGGCTGACGAGTTGATGGGCATGACTTTTCAGCAGATCACCCACCCGGACGATCTCTTTATCGATCAAGCCTATGTTGGCCAGATGCTTGCGGGCGAGCGGCCTCACTACACCCTGGAAAAGCGCTACCTGCGCAAGGGGGGCGACATACTCTGGATCACCCTCACAGTGGCGCTGGTTCGCGATCTCAAGGGAGAACCCGACTACTTCATCTCGATCATCGAGGACAATCAGCAACGCAAAGAGACAGAAGCAGCCCTGCGGCGCAACGAGGTGATACTGCATGAATCCCAGCATCTGGCCAAGATCGGCAACTGGCGCTGGCACATCGCCAGCAACAGCCATTTCTGGTCGCCGGAGATCTACCGCATCTATGGCCGTGACCCGGGCTTGCCCCCTGCCGTCTATCCCGAAGTGAAAAAGTACTTTACCCAGGAGGGGTGGCGCGCCATCGCCCAGTCTGTCGAGCACTGCCTGCAAAACGGCCAGCCCTACGAGTGCGATGCAGAGGTGATCCACGAACAGGGTGACCCTGTCTGGGTCATCGCCCGTGGCGCCGCCTTGCGCGACAGCAGTGGGGCCATCGTCGAGCTCTATGGCACTGTGCAGGACATCACCGAGCGCAAGCTGGCCGAACAGCAACTGCTGCACAATCAGCAGGTGGCGCTCGATACCCAGCGCCGCGCCCGGCTGGCGGCACTGAATCTGATGGACGATGCCATCAGCGCCCGTATTCGCGCCGAAACCACCAGCACGGCCTTGCGCGACAGCGAGCAGCGCCTGTTGATGGCCCAGGAAGGAGCCCACGTCGGCATCTGGGAGTGGGACATACTGAGTGGCCGCCTCTTCTTCTCCCCCGAATGTGCCCGCCTCTATGGCCGCAGCGTGGAGCAACTCTGCGAATTTCACGTCTGGCAAGGCAGCCTGCACCCGGACGACAGGGCCCGCATCGACCAGCTGTTGTCCGAGCTGCCACACACAGGCACACCGCTCGATATCGAGTTTCGCATCTTGCTGCCCACTGGCGAGGTACGCTGGCTGGTGAGCAAGGGCAGCGTATATCGGGATGCCCAGCAGCGCCCGGTGCGCCTGCTCGGCATCAATCTGGACATCACGGAGCGCAAGCAGGCAGAGCAGCAGTTGCGCCAGCTGTCACTGGCACTGGAACAGAGCCCGGACGGCGTCTTCATCACCGATATCCAGGGGCGCATCGAATACGTCAACGTCGCCTTCCTCGCCGCCAGCGGGTATCAGCAACACGAGGTGATTGGCCAGACCCCCACCCTGTTGCGTTCGGGCCTCACCCCCAAGGCCACCTACATCACGCTGTGGGATGCGATTCATCAGGGACAGCGCTGGCATGGCGAGTTCATCAACCGGCGCAAGGATGGCTCACACTACCAGGTGCTGGCCACCGTCTCCCCCATCCGTCAGGAGAACGGCGAGGTCACCCACTATGTGACGGTACAAGCCGATATCACGGAGAAAAAGCAGCTCGGCGAGGAGCTGGATCAATACCGCTACCACCTGGAGGAGATGGTCAACGAGCGTACCCTGCAACTGGCCCAGGCCCACCAAAGGGCGGAGAGCGCCAACCGGGCCAAGAGTGCCTTTCTCGCCAACATGAGCCACGAGATCCGCACCCCCATGAATGCCATTCTGGGGCTGACCTATCTGCTCAAGCGCGATACACCGGATCACACCCAGCACGATAGGTTGGAAAAGATCGACAATGCCGCCCAGCATCTGCTCACCATCATCAACGACATTCTGGACCTTTCCAAAATCGATGCGGGCAAGATGGTACTGGAGCAGGGCGACTTCTCCCTCACCGCCATGCTGGACAACGTCAGTGCCCTGATGAGCGAACAGGCCCGCGCCAAGGGGCTCACCATCATTGTCGATATCGGGGATTCCCCCGCCTGGGTCCACGGCGATATCACCCGACTGCGTCAGGCACTGCTCAACTATGCGGCCAACGCCATCAAGTTCACCGAACAGGGCTCCGTCACTTTGCGGGTACGGGTCGAACGGCCGCTATCCAATGGGTATCTGCTGCGCTTCGAGGTGGAAGACACTGGCATCGGCATCAGCCCGGAGCAGCGCGAGAAACTGTTCCAGGCCTTTGAACAGGCCGACGCCTCTACCACCCGGAAATACGGCGGCACCGGGCTGGGCCTCGCAATCACCAGTCGGCTTGCCACCCTGATGGGGGGAGAAGTCGGCGTGGAGAGCACCCAGGGCAAAGGCAGCTGCTTCTGGTTCACCGCCCTGCTTTCACTGGGCCAGGGCGAACCGCAGCAAGCAGGACAGCTCGAACAGGCAGTGCAGCAGGCGCTCTTTTTCTCCAACCATGCCAGGGTGCTGCTGGTGGAGGACAATGCCATCAACCGCGAGGTGGTACTGGAGCTGCTCAACAACAGCGGCCTCATCATCGAAACTGCCGTCAATGGCCAGGAAGCGCTGGAGAGAGTCAGTCAGCATCCCTTCGATCTCATCTTGATGGACATACAGATGCCGCTGATGGATGGCTACACAGCCACTCGCGCCATCCGCACCCTGCCGGGTTGGGAGCAGACGCCTATCCTGGCGCTGACGGCCAGCGCCTTTGAAGAGGACAGAAAGGCGTGCAAGGCTGCGGGCATGAACGACTTTATCGCGAAACCCGTCACCCCGGCCAAGCTGTTCGAGGCGCTGCAACAGTGGTTGCCCACCAGCACACCCGTACAGCCCAAATACCAGCGCCGGGCCAGCGACACCCTGATCGCCCCCCTCGTCCGGTTGCAAAACCTGCCGGGACTGGATCTGCAACAGGGGTTGGCCACGCTGCAGGGCAACCAGACCAAATACGTCGCCCTGTTGCGCCATTTCGCCAGCGAACACAGCCAGGACATGGCACTGCTGACCAGCCATCTGCAAGCAGGCGATCAGACCAGTGCTACCCGACTGGCCCACACACTGCGCGGTGTCGCCAGCACACTGGGATTGGTGAGTCTGGCAGAGCAGAGCCTGCAACTGGAGCAAACGCTCTCTGGGGATGGCAGTGAACTGACCGACCAGATGTCCGCCATTACCGAAGTGCTTGCCACCCTGCTCGAACAACTGGGGGAGGAAGATCCTGCCCCCGCAACCATGCCAGCCCCCCTCACCAGCCATTGGCAGCAGCAGTTGCTGCGCCAGATTGAGGGCCTGCTGCTGCAAAGCGACACTGCCGCCATCCCCTTGTTCGAACAATATGCCGGCCCCCTGCTCATCAGTCTTGGGCCCAAAGGGGACACGCTGGCGCGGCAGCTGAAAATGTTCGATTTTGACGGCGCCCTCATCACCATCCACAGCCTGCAAGCAGAAGAGGGACACTCGCCGGTAGCCCCCGATGCATCAAGCCGGCATCAGGGGGCGACGAATCAAGATAAAGGGTTGAATCACTGAATAAAGTCATGCATATAGTGTTGGTTCCCCTGTCGAACACGTTCCCTTGCGGCCACGTTTTCGCCCGGCTGGGCACCACCTGTTGAAGCATGCCGACGATCTTCACTCATTGGCCGTCTGACGCCCGCGTCATCCGGCAATAACGATGTTTTTAACCGTGCGTTACATGGAGCAACGAGCATGTTGTCAAAGCGTATTATCCCCTGTCTGGACGTCAAAGATGGCGTCGTGGTCAAGGGAGTGCAATTTCGAAATCATGAAGTGATGGGCGGTATCGTCGAGCTCGCCCGCCGCTACGCAGAAGAAGGGGCCGACGAGCTGGTGTTCTATGACATCACCGCCTCCAGCGATGCCCGGGTCGTTGACAAGAGCTGGGTAAGCCGGGTGGCGGAAGTCATCGACATCCCCTTCTGCGTCGCCGGTGGCATCAAAAGCGTTGAAGATGCCCGCCAGATCCTGGAATTTGGCGCCGACAAGGTTTCCATCAACTCACCGGCTCTGGCGGATCCAAGCCTCATCACCCGTCTGGCGGAGCGCTTTGGCGTTCAGTGCGTGGTGGTGGGAATCGACTCCTACTTCGATGCCGACACTGGCCACTATCAGGTCAAGCAGTTTACCGGTGACGAGAGCCGCACCCGCACCACCGCCTGGCACACTCTCGATTGGGTGCAGGAGGCGCAAAAACGCGGCGCCGGTGAAATCGTGCTGAACGTGATGAACCAGGATGGCATGCGTCAGGGCTACGACCTCGATCAGCTCAAGCTGGTCCGTGCCGTCTGCAAGGTGCCGCTCATCGCCTCCGGCGGCGCCGGTGCCATGGAGCACTTTCGCGATGCCTTCACCCTCGCCGATGTGGACGGGGCCCTGGCCGCCTCCGTGTTCCACAAGGGCCTTATCCCCATTCCCGAATTGAAACGCTGGCTGAAAAATGAAGGAGTCGCCATCCGTGAATAATCAAGCTGTAAACAACGAGCTACCGCTCGCCGAGCGCCTGGACTGGGCAAAGTGTGACGGCATGATCCCCGCCATCGTCCAGCATGCCGCCAGCGGCGAGGTGTTGATGCAGGGTTACATGACCCGCGAAGCGCTGGCAAAAACCCAAACCACAGGTCAGGTCACCTTCTTCAGCCGCAGCAAGCAGCGCCTCTGGACCAAGGGCGAAAGCTCGGGCCATGTGCTCAAGCTGGTCGCCATCAGCACCGACTGCGATCAGGACGCTCTGCTGATCGCCGCCAATCCTGTCGGCCCCACCTGCCATCTGGGCACGCCCTCCTGCTTCGACGGTCACCCTGTGCCGCCGCTCGGTTTCCTGGCCGAACTTGAGCAGATCCTGGCATCGCGCAAAGGTGCCGATCCGGCCACCAGCTACACCGCCAGCCTGTACGCCAAAGGCACCAAGCGCATCGCCCAGAAGGTGGGTGAAGAAGGTGTTGAAGTGGCACTGGCCGCCATGGCCAAGGATCGGGAAGAGCTGATCAACGAATCCGCCGACCTGCTCTACCACCTCACAGTCCTGCTGCAAAACGAGGGGCTGGAGTTGAAGGATGTGGTGCAGCGGCTGTATGAGCGCCATAACAAGTGATCGTAAAACCGATTTGAAAAACGGGCCCTGATGGGCCCGTTTCTCCTTATGACATTCAGTCATGGGCTCCTGTACCAGAAGCCTGCATGGGTAGTTTTCTTATTTAACCTATGCGAGTCCAGAAACTCATATTCACCGAGTCCATCTCCAGCAGGGTCAGATACTCCCCTGCGACCTCATCGTGCAGCCACTGCTGGCAATACGCCTCGGCCAATGACTGGCTGGGAGCCATCACCAGATCGGCATAAACGCCATCAGCACCGCGCAGCAGGCAGTGAATGATGAGTTCGGACTGCTTGGCAAGAAACTCGGCCTCCACCCGCTGTGACAAAACGAGCAGATCCTGCTCAGTCACTCCCTCCTTGAGCCTGAAGGTGGCAAACTCCAGCCCCCCAACCCCTTGCATGCTGCCATTGATTATCATCTCGCACTCTCCATTGATATCCGTGTGTTTGGAGAAGCCAGCATAGAAGGGAGCCACTGACAGCCTTGTGTCAGTAGCCGGCGCTATTTTTTAACCTCCAGAGGCGCCATCAAGCAGGGGATTTTCCGCCTGGCGCACGGCCAGGTAGTTCGCCAGCGTCACACCTGTGGGCACGGAGTCCTCTTTGGAGCACGGTTCTAGGCTGCCGATTCGATCCACTCTAAAGTCCCGGTATGCCAGGCGCAGTGTGCACCAGGCCCCCAATGTCCAGCATCCACCCCAGTAAAAGAGCCCCAGAGGATAGATGCGGCGCCGGGTCTGTCGGGCCAAGGCATCATCGTAGTCGATCTCCAGCCAGTGACCCGCAGTGATGGCGTCGTGCAGCTTGTCCCAACGGACGTACTCAGGACGCGCAGTCCGGTAGTCGGGCACTCGCACCACGGGAGTTTGCCCGCGGCCAGGCCCCCTTTCTGGCAAGGCGGCTTCTATCTTGGCGAGCAGTGCCCGAGCCGGATCCGCCATCCCCTTGCCGGTCAGCACAGCCACCAGGTTCACTCCTGTGATCAGCGCTTCCAGTTCGGCGTCGCTCAACTGCAGGGGAGCCAGCTCAAAACCCTCGCTAAGCCGATAGCCCCTTCCTGCCTCCCCATAGACGGGGATACCCGCCAGGGAGAGATCGTCCATGTAGCGATAGATGGTGCGCTCTGATACGCAGAGACGCTCCGCCAGTTCGCGGGCGGTCAGGGGCTGATGAGCCCGCAACAGATTGGTCAATTGAAACAGTCGATCCGATTTTCTCACGGGCAACCTCTTGCTTGCCGAACCTGGCTGGCATGGTAATCCGGGAGGAGACACCTTGACACGCCTTTGTAGTTCGAGCGCCTCTCATGGGCCCTCAACACGATGACAAGCTAAGGCCGCAAGCATTGCCGGCCATCGCCGGGTCGGCACACAAAACGGGCCCATCAGGGCCCACTGCATTTCTTAAATGGCGCTATATTCCCATTACCCCAGCTGCTGGCGCAGCATGTATTTTTGCACCTTGCCGGTGGAGGTCTTGGGCAGGGGGGTGAAGATGATCCGCTTGGGAGCCTTGAAGTGGGCCATCTGCTCGCGGCAAAACGCAATGAGCTCGGCCTGGCTCAGCTCCCTGCCCTCCTTGAGTTTCACGAAGGCGCAGGGCACCTCCCCCCACTTCTCGTCCGGCATGGCGATCACCGCCACCTCGTCCACATCGGGATGGCGATAGAGCACGTCTTCCACCTCCAGGCTGGAGATGTTCTCCCCGCCGGAGATGATGATGTCCTTGGATCTGTCCTTGATCTCCACATAACCATCCGGGTGCCATACCGCCAGATCGCCACTGCGAAACCAGCCCTCCGCCATCACCTCGGCGCTGGCCGCCGGATTTTTAAGATAGCCCTTCATCACCAGGTTGCCGCGCAGCACTATCTCACCCAGGGTCTTGCCATCCAGGGGCACAGGCTCGCCGCTGACCGGGTTGATGATCCGCATCTCCCCCTGCAGCGGGGATGCCACCCCCTGGCGCGCCTTGAGGCGGGAGAGCGCAGTGGCATCCTGCCCCTGCCAGCTTCGCTGGGGTTCACACAGCACGCAGGGACCATAGGTTTCGGTGAGGCCATAGACGTGGGTCACGGCGATCCCCATGACCTCCATGCCGGCGATCACGGTGGCGGGCGGCGCCGCCCCCGCCGTCATCACCTTGATGGGGTGATTGAGCCCGTATTTAAGCGCAGGGTCGGCGTTGTTGAGCATGTTGAGGACGATGGGCGCGGCGCAGAAGTGGCTCGCCTTGTGCTCGCGCAGGGCATCAAAGATGGCCCCCGCCTGCACATGACGCAGGCAGACACTCACCCCGGCGGTGGCCGCCAGAGTCCAGGGGAAGCACCAGCCGTTGCAGTGAAACATTGGCAGGGTCCAGAGATAGACACTGTGCTTGGGCAGCTCCCATGAGAGCACGTTGTTGATTGCATTGAGGTGGGCACCGCGGTGGTGATAGACCACCCCCTTGGGGTTGCCCGTAGTGCCCGAGGTGTAGTTCAGGGAAATCGCCTGCCACTCGTCATCCGGCAGCCAACCGGGCTCATCCCCGTTTCCCTGGGCAAGAAACTGTTCATAGTCGAGCTCGCTTATCAGCTCCCCCTCCCGATAGAGGGGATCGTCAATGGCGATAAGCAGCGGTTGCGTCTTGACAAGGGCCAGCGCCTTGCGCACCACGGCGCCGAACTCCCTGTCCACCAGCACCACCCTGCTCTGGGCATGCAGGAAGATGAAGGCCATGGACTCGGCATCGAGCCGGGTGTTGAGGGTGTTGAGCACGGCGCCGCTCATGGGCACCCCGAAGTGGGCTTCGAACATCGCCGGGGTATTGGGGGCGATGATGGAGACTGTATCCCCCTCGCCTATGCCATGCCGACGCAGGGCCGAGGCGAGCTGGCGGCAGCGCCGCTCGGTCTGGGCCCAGTTTTGACGCAAGGCCCCATGGATCAGCGCCGGATAGTCGGGATAAACCCGCGCCGCCCGGGCCAGGAAGCTGATGGGGGTCAGCGCCTCGAAATTAGCGGGGCTTTTATCAAGGCCGGCCTCATAGATGTTCTGCTCTGTCATCGGGTTCCTTCCTCGCAGGTGGCACAAAGCGGCTGGATCGAATTGGGCGGGAGATCTCGCCGGCATCATGCACTGCACAGATCTCTTATGGGGCTGACAGCCTAGCAGCAGGGCCATGCCGGCAGGTATTAGCAAAACGTCTTAGGCGATGGCGCTGCCTGAGTTTTCACCCTGTCAGGCCTGTCATGATGCCGGGCATTGCCAGCCTTGAATAATATCTATCCATTATCAAACCGGCATGGGCTGCCATGCATTATTTACATATTAATTTGCAGCCTATGGCATTGTTGCCAATTATATCCACCAAATGAATAGAGATAATCATTGAATATAATGACTCCGTATGGGCATGGCATTGCAATTAACGACAGTTTCATCAGCCAATATATTCTGTGAGCCAGCCCATAAAGCGAGCCGCGCTTCCTATTCATCCCGACACCAGCAGGTTATGGTTACATGGTGAAACAATCTACCGCATGCCCAATATCAGGCCAGACTTCTCGCCAACGAGTGCGCCATTACCAGTAGATCTGCGCACTTCTGCCCAATGACGAAGGAACCCTGTCGCCCCGATATTCCGCCGAGCCCGAACCTGCTTTATCGAGGAGCATTTATGTGTGCCGAGCCGAATACCCAGCCACGCAGACAATTTCCCACTGCCTTTACCATTTTGTTTCTTATTATGTTGCTGGCCATTGCCCTGACCTGGATCATTCCGGCAGGGGCCTATTCCAAGCTCTCCTATAACCCGGCCAACGACACTCTGATGGTCAATAGCCCGAAGGGGGAAATAAGCCGGGTGCCCGCCACCCAGAGCGAGCTTGAAAAACTCAATATCAATATCGGGGTGGAACAATTCACCAGCGGCACCATCCGCAAGCCCATCGCCATTCCCGGCACCTATGAGCGGTTGGCGCAGGCCCCCAAGGGACTCGCCGACGTGGCGGTCAGCATGGTCAAAGGCACCATAGAGGGGGCTGACATCATCGTCTTCATCCTGGTGCTCGGCGGGCTCATCGGCGTCATCAACAAGACCGGCGCCTTCAGCGCCGGGCTGGTGGCGCTGTCGCGCAAAACCCGTGGCAACGAATTCATGTTCGTGGCACTGGTTTGCGTCGTCATGGCGCTGGGGGGCACCACCTGCGGGCTGGAGGAAGAGGCCGTCGCCTTCTACCCCATACTGGTGCCCATCTTTCTGGCGCTCGGCTATGACGCCATCGTCTGCGTGGGTGCCATCTTCCTCGCCGCCTCCATGGGCACCACTTTCTCCACCATCAACCCCTTCTCTGTGGTGATCGCCTCCAACGCAGCCGGCATTCCCTTCACCGAGGGGCTGATCTTTCGCGCCGTCGGCTGTCTGGTGGGCACTCTGGTGGTCATTGGCTATCTCCACTGGTACTGCAAGAAGATCAAGGCCAACCCGGCCTTCTCCTACACCTATGAGGACAGAGACAGCTTCCGCGCCCGTTTTCTCAAAGAGGGCGCTCTGGATGAAGGGGTCCCCTTCACCCTGCGCCGCAAGATCATTCTGACCCTGTTCATCCTCGCCTTTCCGCTCATGGTGTGGGGCGTCTCCATGGCTGGCTGGTGGTTCCCGCAGATGGCGGCCTCCTTCCTCGCCGTCACCATCCTCATCATGTTTATCTCGGGACTGAAGGAAAAAGAGGCGGTCGAGGCCTTCACCCAGGGCGCCTCCGAACTGGTGGCGGTGTCGCTGATTATCGGGCTGGCGCGCGGGGTCAATCTGGTGCTGGATCAGGGGATGATCTCGGACACCATACTGGCTTACGCCTCCGACTTGGTCTCCGGCATGCACGGCGCCGTGTTTGCGGTGGCCCAGATGCTGGTGTTCACCCTGCTGGGGCTGGTGGTGCCCTCTTCCTCGGGGCTGGCCGTGCTCTCCATGCCCATCATGGCGCCGCTGGCGGATACAGTGATGATCCCGCGCTACATAGTGGTGTCGGCCTACAACTGGGGACAATACGCCATGCTGTTCCTGGCCCCCACCGGGCTGGTGCTGGTCACCCTGCAGATGCTCGGTATCCAGTTCAACCAGTGGGTCAAGTTCGTGCTGCCCATGGTGGGCTTCGTGCTGGGCTTTGGCGCCCTGATGCTGGTGGTGCAAGTGATGTTGATCTGAGGCGAACCTCACCAGAGCGCGCCCGGCCCACAGTGCCGGGCGCTCTCTATGCGGCCTGGCTCCAGCGGCTCGGGAAAACGCCCTCTCACTCGTGCATCAATGGCGCACCCTGCCCTGTTGGCGAAAACAGTAGAGCTTGAGGCTGATGTCGACTATGTCGGCGGGCAGCTCCTGCGCCACTTCGGAGAGAGGTTGATAAAGGGATGCCAGCAGTAATTGAGCCTGCTGCTGGGTGATAATCCGGGCCTGTACGGCCGGCTGTATCCATCTTGGCAACATCGACATAAGTCCCCCTTGCCGATTCTCTCTTTCATTCGCTACGCGATGACGACGGTGTCACTTCATCACCGTCCTTTCGCTCTCTTGCCAAAAGACCAAGCATAATGCTTGCCGTGATCTCTTATCGGCAATGGGAGCGCTTCATCACAGCGATTTATCAAGCAGTTGCCGCGCAAGTCGGTGCACGCGGACAAGCCGCTCAAGCCCGCGTCAGGGGACAGGCGCGGCAGTGGTTTGACGCAAAATGAGCACAAAGAGCCCATATGAATCGCAAAATGCGACGTATCCACCCGATCCCGAGCAACATGCCCACGTCCCAGCCAGACCTCCACGGCCTTTGTCGCCAAAGCCCGACACCTTTTTGACGAGGGACTTTTCGGTGCAGTCAGAGGCTGTCGTGCCTGAGCGGTGCGTGCCTTGTTCATCCTCCGGGTTGTGCCAAGATCGCGGCAAGCAACAGCCGCATCAGGTGATGCATTTCAGGAGAACGAAAAATGAACAAATCCATGTTGGCAGGTGTCGGGATCGGTGTGGCCTCTGCGCTGGCATTGTCGGCCGCAGCCAGCGGATCCCTGTTTTCATCCAAGCCCCAGTTTGCCGAGGTACTGGCCAGCAAGCCGGTGACCGAGACCATCAAGACACCCCGTCAGGAGTGCCGCAACGTGACAGTGACCCACCGCAAACCCGTGCAGGATGAAAACAAGATCCTGGGTACAGTGGTTGGCGCCGCGCTCGGGGGCGTGCTTGGCAACCAGTTTGGCGGTGGCAGTGGCAAGAAGGTCGCCACAGCCGCGGGGGCCGTGGCCGGTGGTTACGCAGGCAATCAGGTGCAGGGCAATATGCAAGCGGGTGATACCTACACCACCACGCAGCAGCGCTGCAAGACGGTGCAGGAGAGCAGTACCCGTACTCTTGGCTACGACGTCACCTACCGCCTCGCCGGACAAGAGGGGGTCATCCGCATGGAGAAGGCCCCCGGCGCCACCATACCGGTCAAGGATGGCAAACTGGTGATCGACAGCACTCAAGGCTGATCCTTACCCGTCAGGCTCCTGCGCCAAAGGAAGGCTCATCATAGCGATGGGCCTTTTTTTATTGCGCACGCCCCTGTGCTGCTCACCAGCAAGGCATTGGACTCGCCAGCAGCCTGAATTCAGAGGGTGGCCACTGCCGGCAAGGATCGTCTTGCACGCATCCTTGCCAGTCAAAAGGCCAGCAAAAAGGGGCCCGCAGGCCCCTTGCTCATCCTTTTTCAATCAATGGCGACCAAACGGCCACCAGGACTTGTCGTTGTCCTTGATATCGACCAGGGTCTCCTGCACTGCGCCCGGTTTGCCCCCCTGCAGCTGACGCAGACTCACCTTGAACTGCTCTGTGGACTCGACAAACCAGTCATCCAGGATCAGCACCTTGATGGACTTGCTGCCCCCCTCACCGGCGGCCCAGCTCACCGACTGGCTGAACCAGGGCAGGAAATCCAGCCCCCAGCGCGCCGTGATCCCCTCAAGGCCCAACTGGGCACGGGCCGGCTTGCTCAGATCGCCGCTGCGCACCACTGGGATCTCGGCAAACCACTGCCCCTCGTTCACCGTCATGCTGGCGCGGGCCAACGCAATGGTGGACGGCGCCAGCTTGTCCTTGATGGTCACCAGAATCTGGCGCTGCTCGCCAAGGCTGGCTCCGCTCGCATCGAACAGTTCCAGGGTGAAGGTCTCATCCCCCTCGCGCAGGGTGTCGCTCTTCACCGGGATGCTGATGGTCTGGCTGTCACTCTGGCCGGCTGCCCAATTCAGGGTGCCGGTCAGTGGCGCCACATCATTGGCATCGGCGCTGCCAAAGACGATGCGGTAGCTGACGCTGGCCTCGCCATGGCTGCCATCGCGGCGGCTGACGGTGAGGCTCAGGGCGCTGCCCTCCTCTACGCTGGCGGCTGCGCTATCCAGACTGATCACCCCGGCAGGCGGCAGCGGATACTGGATCGCCACCAGCACGGGATCGTGATCCGAGGCGCTGAAGGGGCCGTCCGATTTGGCCAGCTGGCCTGTGTACTTGCTGCCGTACTCAAAGAAGTTGCTCTCGGCGGAGTTGATGTGCCAATCCTCTATGCCGATCACCTTGGCTGCCAGGCTGGGGTTGGCCAGGGCGTGATCCAGGTTGCCGAGCTCCCCCTCGTAGCTGTAGGAGTAGGTATCGGTGCCATGGAAGCGGGTATTGAGGTTCACAAAACCATACCCCTTGCCAAGGGCGCTGCCGCTCTCCTCGAAAGGTTGGCCCGCCAGCGTGGTGAAGGAAGCACTCATGATCTGGCGCGGCTGCGCGGCCGGATCATAGCTGGTCAGCACCCGGATGGGGTCCTCCATGCCATAGGCGTTCAGGTCGCCGATGAGCAGCAGATCCCCGCTCATGTCCTTGAGGCTCTCCCCCAACACCTTGGCGGCGGAGACCCGCAGCGCGTTGCAGTGGCCCTGACCATCCAGCGGATCGGCGCTGGCGTAGTCGGGGTAATCCTCAAAGCAGGCGGAACCCTTGGACTTGAGGTGGTTGACCACCAGCGTCAGGGGCGCATCCCCCTTGGGCGAGCTGAATTGCTGCAACAGGGATTCGCGCATGCCCTGATTGATGGCAACCGGCTTGCCGCTGGCGTCCAAGGCCTCGGCCTGCTGCACCGGCAGCACTATGAGGCTGGCGGCACCTTGCGGCGTCACGCTGGCGGGCCGGTAGATGAGACCCACCGTAATGGCGTCGGTACCTATGGGCTGGCCATCGGGCGAGGCAATCCAGCGGTAGTGATCCGCTTCATCCGGCTGGGCGGCGTTGAGGGCCTCGACCAGATTGGCGATGGCGGAGTTGTCGCCGTAGCCGTTGTTCTCTATCTCCATCAGCCCCACCACATCGGCGTTGAGGCGGGTGATGGCGCTGACGATCTTGGTGCGCTGCTTCTCGAACTCAGGGATAGTCAAGGCGCCACGGTTGCTGCCGGTGGGGTTGGCATCCCCGCCCACCACTGTGGTGAAGAAGTTGAGCACGTTGAAGCTGGCGACCCGCAGATCCCCCGCCTCGGCGAGTTCAGGGGTATCTACCCTGTCCCAGCCGCTGTGGTCTATGTCACTGCTGTCGATGCGATTGCTCGCCACCAGCCGGAACAGGTTGTAGGAGTAACCCAGCGCCCCCTCCAGCCCGTTGAGTTTGTCGCCGATGCGCAGGTAGCCATCTTCGGCATTAAAGGCGGGATACCAGGGCAGCACTCCATCCGGCGCCTTGGCGTCCGTCTCCACCACCAGCTGGTTTTGCTGGTTGCGCAGGGCCCACTGGCTCGCCTCCTCGCTTTGGGCGGCAAACTTCTGGGTCGACTTGATGAGGGGGGCGCCATAAGAGAGCACTAGGTTGTTGCGCTTGCCGTCGTAATCGAAACTGAAGTTGCGGGTCACCACCAGGCTGGACTCGGGCACCAGCCGCACCTGCATCCCCTCGTGGCGCTCCAGCAGCTGGTTCAGGGTCTCGCCCGCCACCGGCACCAGATCCACCGCAGGCAGCAAGGCCACCATGGGCTGGGTCACCACCAGTTCATCGGCATTGAGCTGGGTCTGGTTGAAGTACTCCTTCACTTTGCCTGAGACGCATACCTCGGCCCCCGGCACTATGGCGCTGTTGGCCTGGGTGCTGTAGACGAAGAGACCATCAGAGCTGGCCGGATCCCCGTCCCCTTGCAGGTCCTGAATGAAGAAGCCCTTGTAGAGGCCATTCACCACCTGGGTGACGACACCACGGGTGGCATGGGCCTGCTCGGATTCAAACTTGCCGACCGGCACCAACGGGCTGCTGCTGCCGGTGCCCTGAATGGCGGGCACGGGTATCAGCTGATCGATCGGGCAGACGAAGACCGGGGGCAGAGTGCCATCGCAGGGGCCATCGCCACTGCAACCCAGGCCGCTGGCATCATCCTTGGCGGCAGCCACGTACTCCAGCGCCGGATTGAAGGGGCCCGCCGCATCAGTCCGGCCCGTGGTGACGGTGGCCTTGCGGCGCAGGGTCATGTCCAGGGTCGAGACGCTGCCGGACACCCAGGCCGTGCCCGGGTCCACCCCCACCTGGCCGAAGCTGTCCACTATCTCGCTGCCGCGATAGAGCACCAGGGCATCATCGCCGTTGAACACCAGGTTGCCGCTGGTCTGATTAGCCTTGGCCAGGATCTCGGCGTTGGCGGAAGGATTGGCCAGCACCAGGCTGGCGCCCGGGGCCAGGGTGCCTTGCAGCGCCAGGCTGTTGGTGGGGGCATCGGTGAGAGGTTTGCCGTTGGCATAGAGCGCCAGCCGGTATTGAGAGAGATCGACGGGAGTCGCGCCCAGATTGCTCAGCTCCACCGCCTTGTTGTTACTGGATCCTTCCAGATATTCGCTGATCAGCAGTTGTGCCTGTACCTGTCCTGACAGCGCCAGCCCGACCGCGAGCGCCACCAGAGAGTGTCTTCCTGACATAGCCAATGTTCCTTTTCTTATTAGCAGATATGTTATTGGCGCCCCGCGTTATGCGGGCCGCAGCACCTTATTGCACGTATAAAAACAACGGATATAGGCCCTTGGCCAAATATCGCGCCTACTCTGCCCGTTTGGCCGCACCACCGCCGCGAGCTGGCTAACAATTACAGAAAATTGTTGCGAACTGGTGACGGGAAATAATGGGAGAAAAAGGATAATCGGATCATCTGACTGCCATCGCGCAAGGTGTGGCATTTGCTGCCGTCAATATCTCGTTGCGGCGCAGAACATGGCGACACAAGCTGACATAAGAAGCAAAAACAGCAGCTTGAAGACAGGGTGCCATCACGGCTTTCATACCAGCGCACCGGGGATCACCCGGGAGCGAACAGGGAAATCTGGCAGGAAATAGCAACAACCATGACAAAAACACGGCTATGCAGAGGCTCATGACCGCATCTGATATATAGGCTGCTTGCCGAGGCAAAATATCGCTCTATTAATGATAAACAGATTTATACCCCCCTCCTCCTCGACCCACACCTATGCCCTCCTCCTTTGATTGCAGAACGGAAGATCCACCATGCTGCGTCCTTATCAACACTCGCCAAAACGGGAAAAGGGCTGGTTCGAACCAGCTGAAAATGGCTGACAATATGATCTAACCAGAGAAGAAGAGAGCCTATTGAAACAGTATTTTATCCTGGCGGACACAGCCCTCATAAAAAGAGGACCGACCATGCAAAAGCTCATTGCTTTTTGAATTGTGAATGGCAATAGTTCTCACTTCTTTTTGTGGTGTTCACCCCCTCCGAGGTTATCAAAGATGTTTCGTCACCCCATGGCAAAGCTGCTTCTGCTTGGTCAGCTCACCCTGATGAGCTGGATGGTACAAGCAACCGCCCCCGTTGAAGTGGAAGATGTGATGGGCCGCAAGGTCTCCCTTAACTTGCCCGCCAGCCGCATCGTGCTCGGTTTCTATCCCGAGGATTACCTGGCCGTGGCCGGAGAAGGTGGTGCCGATCGCCTGGTGGGCATGTCCCGTGGCTGGTTCGTCAAGTCCCGCCCCGCCATCTGGTCCCTCTATGTCGCCAGCCTGCCGCAACTGGCCAGGGTGCCCGACCTTGGCAACGTTCAGGATCAGAGCTTCTCCATCGAGAAGACCCTGGCCGTCAGGCCTGATGTGGTGATCCTGGCCCAGTGGCAATACGAGGCCCTGGCCCCGGATCTGCCGCGCCTCGAGCAGGCGGGGATCCCAGTGGTGGTGGTGGACTACAACGCCCAGACCCTTTCACGCCACATGGCGAGCACCCTGCTGCTTGGCAAGGTGACCGGCCAGGAGGCCCGCGCCCGCAAGATGGCCGACGAGTACAAGGCCAAGATTGAGACCATCACCTCCCGCATCGCTCAGGCGAAACGCCAGCCGCCCCGTGTTTACATAGAGTTGGGTGACAAGGGACCGGCCGAGTACAGTTACACCTATGGCAAGGACATGTGGGGCGCCATGGCCCTGCTGGCCGGGGGTGACAACGTCGCGGCCCCCTTTGTCGAACGCTGGGGCCCCATCCACCCGGAGCAACTGCTGGCGAGCAAGCCGGAGGTCATTCTGATGGCAGGCTACGAGAGCGTGAGCAGCGAGCAGGCCATGCAGGTCGGTCAGGATATTTCGGCCCAGACAGTGCGTGCCCGCCTGCAGGGATTTGCCGCCCGCCCGGGCTGGCGCGATCTGCCTGCCATACAACAGGGCCGTCTCTATGCGGTCTATCACGGCGCCACCCGCAGCATCATGGATGCCGCCCTCATCGAGTTCATGGCCAAGGCGTTCTACCCCGACTTGTTCGAAGATCTCGACCCCCTGGCCACCTATCAGGGCTTCTACCACGCCTATCTGCCCATTCGCCCGCAGGGCACTTTTATGCTGGGTATCAAGTAATGGCAGGTTGAACCTGACGGGCCGGACTTTCCCGACCCGAGTCGGGAAGTCCCTCTTCGTCATCCCTCTTTAACCCTTGCGGGCGCTCCTTGAGAGCGCCCGCTTCAGGATTGTTATCATGAATGATTTGGCTGCCCTGCAGCAGACCCTCACCCGTCAGCGGCAACGAGAGCGCCGTCGCTGGCACTGGCTGGCGCTGCTCGCCCTGGTGCTGTGCATCACGCTGGTGCTCGACATCGCCACCGGCCCTTCCTTGCTGCCCCTTGGCGAAGTGGTCGATGCCCTGCTCTCTCCCGCCCAGGCGGACTCCATGACCCGCACCATTGTCTATGACATGCGCCTGCCCATCGCCCTGATGGCCCTGGTGGTCGGCGCCTCGCTCGGGCTTGGCGGCGTCCAGATGCAGACCCTGCTGGACAACCCCCTGGCCAGCCCCTACACGTTAGGGCTAGCGGCCGCGGCCGGGCTTGGCGCCGCACTGGCGCTCTATACCGGCGGTCTCGGGCTCCCTCCCCTGATTGCCATTCCGGCCGGGGCCTTCATTCTGTGCATGTTTGCCGCCAGCCTCTTGTTTGGCCTCGCCATGATGCGCAACATCAGCAGCCAGACCCTGATCCTGGCGGGCATAGCCCTTTTGTTCCTATTCCAGTCCCTGCTCTCCCTGCTGCAGTTTCTCTCCTCTCCCGAGCTCAACCAGCAGATCATGTTCTGGCTGTTTGGCAGCCTGATGCGCACCACCTGGGACTCCCTGATCATCACGGCCGCCGTCACCCTGATCTGCACCCTGCTCATCTATCGGGATGCCTGGGCCCTCACCAGCCTGCGCCTCGGGGAGGCCAGGGCACGGAGCCTGGGGGTCAACGTGGACAGGCTGCGCATGAAGACCCTGATCCTGGTGGCCCTGCTCACCGCCACTGCCACCAGCTTCGTCGGCGTCATCGGCTTCGTCGGCCTGGTGGCCCCCCACATAGCCCGCATGCTGGTGGGGGAAGATCAGCGCTTCCTGATCCCGCTGTCGACCCTGTGCGGCGCCTGCATGCTGTCGGCGGCCTCGGTGCTCTCCAAATCCATCGTACCCGGCTCCCTCTTTCCCATCGGCATCGTCACCGCCCTGATTGGCGTGCCCTTCTTCATCTGGCTGATCCTCGGCAGGGGGCGTAAACGTGCTTGAAATATCCCGACTCTCCCTCTCCCTTGGGCAGCAAACCCTGCTGCGGGATCTGAGCCTGACTCTGCACCCGGGTCAGGTCCATGTGATCATCGGTCCGAACGGGACCGGCAAGACTTCCCTGATGCGCGCTCTCTTTGGGGAACTGACCCCAGCCGGCGGCGACATCCGCCTGGGGGGCCAGAGCGCCCGCCAGATGACGGTCGCCAAATGGCGCCAGCAATTTGGCTACATGCCCCAGAACATCCAGCTGGAGCTGGACTTGAGCGTCATCGAAGTGGTGGTGCTGGGGCGCCTCGACAGCCTCTCCATGCGTCTGGCGGACGAGGACATACTGGCGGCCGGTCGTGCCCTGCAGGCCCTTGGCATCGCCCATCTGGCGGATCGCCCCCTTTACTCCTTAAGCGGCGGCCAGCGGCAGATGGTGCTGTTTGCCCAGGTGCTGCTGCGGGATCCCCGCATCATGATGCTGGACGAGCCGGTCAGCGCCCTCGACCTTCACCACCAGATGCAACTGATGGAGCACCTGTGCCAGCAGACCCGGGAGCAGCAGTGGATCACCCTGGTGGTGCTGCACGATCTCAACCTGGCGGCCCAGTTTGCCGATCAGCTGATCGTGCTGGCAGATGGCGACTTGCAAGCCTTCGGCCCACCGGCCCGGGTGCTCGATGCGGCCTTGATTGAGCGGCTCTATCAGGTGCCGGTGCAGATAAGCCACGATCAGAGCGGCATCCCCTTCCTTCGTACCCTGCGCAGGCAATCATGAGAAGATCCCCCATGACACCGCTTGCGACTGCCCGCAACCGGCGCCCGGGTGTACAACGCATGAGCCGCGCCTCCTACTGGCGGGACTGGCAGGGCATGAACCCGGCCGCCCGCCTGCTCATCCTCAATGGCCTGGCGTTCAATCTCGGCTTCTACATGATGATACCCTTCCTCGCCCAACACATGGGCAGCGGGCTTGGCCTCGCTGGCTGGGCCTGTGGTCTGGTCATGGGGATGCGGGTGTTCAGCCAGCAGGGTCTGTTTCTGCTGGGGGGGACTCTGGGGGATCGCATCGGCTATCACACTGCCATCGTCTGGGGTTGCCTGGTGCGATCATTAGGCTTCGTGCTGCTGGGCTGGGCCGAGTCCCTGCCCATACTGCTGCTGGCGGCCGCCCTCACCGGCTTTGCCGGGGCCCTCTTCACCCCCTGCGCCCAGGCCTATCTGGCCAGCGAATGCAGCACCCCGAGCCAGCGCCAGCGCGCCTTCGCCCTGCACAATCTCGCCAGCCAGGCGGGCATGCTGCTCGGCCCCCTGGTCGGCCTGACCTTGACCCAGCAGAGCTATGCCCTGACCGGGCTCTTGGCGGCGAGCCTGTTTGCTCTGTTGGGGATGCTGCAGTATCGGGTGCTGCCCAAGCGCCCGGTGGATAACCAGACCCCGCACGGCGCCATTCTGAGCCAATGGCGGGACATCCTGCGCCAGCGCCCCTTTATGCGGTTCACTCTGCTGGCAGGCAGCTATCAGATCCTGTTCCATCAGCTCTATCTCGCCCTGCCCGCCCATATCCAGAGCCTGCCGGACGCCACTCACCTGCTCGGCGGCGTCTTCACCCTCTCGGCGGTGATCGGCGTCATGCTCCAACTGCCGGCATCCCGCCTGGTGGAACGCCACCTGGGGGTGCCGCTCGCCATGGGGCTAGGCATAGGGCTGATGGGCCTGAGCTATCTGGCCCTGCCTCTGCTCTCCCCCTGGTCGACGGTGGGGGTATTGGCGCAGGTGGCCCTGCTCTCGCTCGGCTCCATTCTCTGCTTCCCGCTCTTTGCCGCCCAGTTGCCCCGCTACGCGCCCCCTGACCAGCTCGCCAGCTACTACGGCTTCTATGCCAGTGCGGGTGGCTGCATGGCGCTCTTTGGCAACCTGCTGATCGGTTTTATGCTGGGGGATGCAGGGACCCGTCCCGCCACCGCCATCTGGCTCTTGCTGGCATTGACGGGGGTGCTGGCAGGATTCGGACTCTACTCTCAGTTGCGATCCGGCAAGCACAGTAGCTCGCCTCTGCCCGAATGACAGAGGTGGTAGATCTGCGGGCTATAACTGCCGATGTTCAACTGTTCAGATGCAGCGCCAGCCAGACTGCCAGCGGGATCACCACCACTGAGAGTGCATTGCCGCCGAGCACTATGCTGGCCACTTTTTCAGGCTGACACTGGTATTGCTCACAGAGCATGTAATTCAACACCGCCGGGGGCAGCGCAACCGACAGCATCAGCAAGGGTAACCACTCCGCCTGCAGCGGCAACAACCAGACCACCAGCCCGAATGACAAGCCACCAGCCAGCAGGTAAAGCAGGTTGCATTTGAGTGCCAGGCCAAGGTGGCCCAGCTCCCCCTCCATCAGCCGAACACCTAAGGCAAACAGCATCAGCGGCACCGAGATCTGGCCTAGCAGAGTCGCGCTGGTCACCAGGTATTCCGGCAACGGTATCTGCAAGTTGGCCACCAGCAAACCGGCGAAGGCCGCCCACAGCACAGGGCTGCGCAGCCAGAGCCAGCGGGAAGTGTTGGCCGAGAGGATAAACATGCCCACAGAGAAGTGGAGCAGGTTGGAGAGCACGAACAATATGATGATGGCGCCGAGCTGCTGCTCGCCAAAGGCCAGCACCATCAAGGGGATACCGAGGTTGCCTGTGTTTCGAAACATGGCGGGCAGGATCAGTGCCGGCCTGCTGATCTCCTTTAACCTGAGCAGGGAGAGCAAGAGTCCGGGCAACAGGATCACCAGTACCCCTGCTGCGATCAGTGGCAGATGGGCCATCAAGGCCAGCGGATATTTGACCAGCGCCGAAAACACCAGCGCCGGTGTGAACAACTCTATATTGGCCCGATTGACGTAACCCAGGGCCCCGCCCGGTCGCAACCGACCATAGAGGGCACCGAGCCCCACCACGGCAAACACCGGTATGACGATATTGAGCAGCGCACTGAACATGGCGGGTCCGTTTACAATTCGCGGGCGGGTGGCCCCATCAGCAGTATGGGGTCCAGCGTCACTTCCAGCTCGCCGTTGCTGACCCAGAGCTGACCGTCGGAGATGGTGCAGGTGAGGTGCATGGTGCGTGCCACCATGGCGGTGAGCGGCAGTGTCTGGGTGTCGGAGAGCTCGATCACTGTGAGGTTGTCGTGCTGGCTGAGCTTGCCCTGATTCTGCTTCCACCAGACGCTGGTGCCACGGCCACCGTAGAGATAGAGCACGACATGACGGGAGCGGTTGCATGCTTTTTTCAGGCGACGCTCGTCCGGCTGACCCAGCTCAATCCAGAGCTCAATCTCATCGGAATAGTTCTTGCGCCACAGCTCGGGCTCGTCATCGGCAGAGAGACCCTTGGTGAACTCCAGACGCTCGGCAGCATGCCAGGCGAAGGCCGCCAGCCGGATCATCATGCGCTCATCGGTCTCTGAGGGATGACGGGCCAGTGTCAGGGAGACGTCCTGATACTGGTGGCGGTCCATGTCGGACAGGCTGAGTTGAGCCTTGAATACGGTTGCCTTGAGAGCCATAGAAAATCTTGGATACCTTGAAGTGGTCAATCCGGACCGGATCAATCCAGAGTGGAAAAACTGCGCGCCAGTGTAATCAAAATCCGCGCCAGGTTCGACCACCTTGGCCATGCATTTGGCCGCTATTCCACGGTTCACTGCCGAAAAAGCGTTAAAAAACAGCCACCGGCCCATGGCATTCGTACAACCTTGCCAGATGGCGGGTTGAGCCATCTGGCAAGGGGGGAAACCCTTGAAAAACAAATGCCAGTCCGAAGACTGGCATTTGGCGGTATGAACGACAGAAGCGGATCACTTCTCGGCGGACTTGACCCCGAAGGCATTGAGCAGCAAGCAGCAGGTCACTGCCACTGCCACAAACCCGCTCAGGAAGATAAAGGGCATGGCCCCGTATCCCAATACAGTCCAGATGGTTTGTTCAAGCAGACTCATTGTGTGTCCTTCATCCAGTGAAATGGGTGTCCCTTTCGTGACGGAGTTATCTCCCCGTTCCTGATAATGCTATTTGAACCCAACAGTTGCCTGAGTCCTATGCCACCAAAGTAATAAATAGGGGGCAAGTTTGCGCTGGATCAATTATTTGGCCCTTGCCCAAGGGAAATATGGTCACAATTCCATCCATTGTCAGCGTGCGCCCCCATCCCAGAGCAGGAAAAGTGGGAAAAAGGGCTCCGGCAGCAGGCGTTCGGATCAAAAACTCGGCCATGAAGGTCACCTTGGATCACTGGATTCACTGCCAGTTTGTACTCCTGAGAGTGGAGGAACGTGCCAGAAATCATCTCGAAAATGGGCCTTTCTCGACAGCAATACACCGACAGAAACCGTGCAGTATTGACCTATTTTACCGCTGACACTCACACTTTTATGTAACAAGAGCTTGGCCCAGACGACAACCTTGTGGCACTCTGGGACGTCAATGGACAGACTCACAGACACCTCGGGTGTCACCACTGCAAAAGGAGCAACACAGATGGCCAAAGCCAGCAAGAAAGATATCAAGAAGAAAATCGCCGCTCGCCTCGAGAAAATTGCCAAGCACGAAGGCAAGATCAAGAAGCTGAAAAAAGCCCTGAAATAAGGGTCGGCATGATAAAAAAACCGCCTGATTGTTATCTGGCGGTTTTTTTATTTCCGCGTCATTGCTGTACCGCACCCGCTGGCCATGCCTGCCAGCAAGGGGAAGTCACCAGTACCTCTTGCTCCAGCCACAAGCGGCTTTCAATCAGATGCATAAATACCGCGGCCAGCACCTGGTCCGGCTGAGCCATCGCAAGACTGCCTCGCCAGGGGGTCTTTCCCCTGCTGCCCTTTTGGCCTTCCAGCCGACGCGTCAGAGGGCGAGCATAGTGGTGGACGTACTCCATCAGATTGCAAGGCAACCAGAGTGACAGGGGACGGTTGACCGCATTGGCCAGTTCGGCGGCAATATCCAGGCCCCGCTGATCCAGATCGCCAAAGTGAGCCCAGGGAATGGTCGAAGGCAGCAACGGGAGCAGTTGCCTTGCCAAAGACGTGTTACGGCCAGGCACATAGATGAGTAACTCCCCGGCTTGCAGCGGGTAATCCACGAAAGCCCCCTTGTTCTCCACTGTCACTATCTGCCGCCCTTGCCACGCTATGCCCTGCAGCCTGGACAAACAGCGCTCCGGCAAGGCCAGCTCCCCCAGAAAGGTCATCAGCGGCGTCATGTCCTGCGGTTGGCCGTGCAGATCAATGAGTGACAGCGGGGTCAGGGTGCGCATGCGGATCACCTCATCCTGCGTCAGCAAAATCTCGATGGGAACCTGGTCGGGAACAGTGTCACTGCGCGGGTGTTTGCTATCCCCGTGCCAGAGGGCATGAAAACTGGCCTGATTGAGGGGGGACGGCAGCGTCAACCCGAGTGCCTGCACGCTGTCACGCTTGTCCGGCTGTTGTGGCGCCACTTGCGCCAGTTGCTTGGTGAGATAGTCAATCCCCGGGTCAGTCAGAAGATAGCGAGCGCTGCGCCCGAGCGGCTTGACGCCGCCGACCGCCAGCAACAGGGCCAGCAACTCCCGGCCATGCTTGCTATCGAACGAACACCCCCTCTCGTTTTGCTTGTCCAGCAAGCGGGCACAAAGATCCTGTACCCGGCTCTCATCAAACAGTGACATCACGGCTCCTTGTTACGGCGTCATATGAGTAATTAGAGGTGATTTCACCGTCCATTACCGTGATCGGTCTCGCGCATGAGCAATGGTCATGCGCAATGCTAGTGGCGCCGTATCGCACACCTGCTTGGGGCAGCACGACAGGCCTGGTCGACCAGAGCCGACCACAGAGTAACTGGCAAACCCGAGGCAAACACGGCAAGCTGGATGTGTCTGTGTTGGCCAGACGCGTGCCTCTGTGGGGATGCGTGCCTTGCTGACACCCTATTCCCGAGGGCAACCCATGAACCAGTCGACAGAAAAACCGCCGGTTTCATCCTGGCATGTGTCGGACATCCGCGAGCTGGCCAGATTGCTCACACAAGCCCTGCCCGCCGCCATACAGATCACGGAAGCTGTCCACCAGGCGGTATTGGGTGGCATGGGCATAAAGGGCAAGGGTGAGGGGAAAACTCGGGGCATCACAGGTTTTGTCTACCGGGGGATCCACAGGGTGGCCGACCAGCTCGGCAGTGGCATCAATGCCGTGCTCGCCCGCGTGCCGGTGCCGCTCGCTCAGGAAGCCATCCCCGAAACCCCCAAACGCGCCGCCCTGCTCGCCACCCTCAACGGCGTGATGGGAGACAAACTGGTCGCCAGCCACAATGCCCTCGCCACCCCCATGACACTGCGCTATCAGGGTGCGCCCCTGAACTGGCACGCCATGCCCCCTGAACTTGCTGGTCAAAGCCGGGTGCTACTCATGGTGCATGGCCTGTGCATGAATGATCTGCAGTGGCAAACCCAAACCAAGGGGAAGGACAAAGAGCAGACGCTCAACCATGGGGAGATACTGGCCAGCACCCTGGGTTATGTGCCCGTCTATCTGCGCTACAACTCAGGGCTGCCGATTTCGCAAAACGGGCGGGAACTGGCGAGCCAGCTGGCGCAGCTGGTGACTCACTGGCCCGGCCACATCAGCGAGATAAGCGTGCTGGCCTACAGCATGGGCGGACTAGTGATCCGCAGCGCCTGTCACTATGCCAGTCAGAGCGAGGCGAGCTGGCCTGGCGTCCTGAAAAACCTGGTGTTTCTGGGGACCCCCCATCATGGGGCCCCCCTTGAACACGCGGGTCACTGGCTGGAACAACTGCTGCCTGCCACCGCCTACACCGAGCCGTTTGTCAGACTGGCACGGCTGCGCAGTGCGGGTATCAAGGATCTGCGCCACGGCACCCTGCTCGACGACCAAGACCATACCCGCGATACAGCGTCAAGGGATCCGCGCCCGCCTTTGCCCCTGCCAGCAGGGGTCGCCTGCTTTGCAATAGTCGCCACGACGGCAGCCAAGCGCAATCTGTTGGCAGATAGATTGATTGGCGATGGCCTGGTCCCCCTGCGCAGTGCCCTTGGGCAGCACAAGGAAGCCCGCCACCAGCTGGCATTTCCGTCATCCCACTGCTGGATTGCCTATCGCACCAGCCATATGGCCCTGCTCGGCAACCCCCAGGTGACTCGTCAACTGCTGCACTGGCTCACGCCTCTTCACCAACAAGCAGAGGATGGCAGCCCGTCAGAGGGGAATGCACAAGCAGTTCCCCTTGCTCAATAAGCTGACATCCAGCCCCCATAATGAAAAATCCGCCAGCTGGCGGATGTTTCATTACGTGTCGGTCACATCAAGCGGGCACGACCGAAGACCCTGATTGAGCTGCCGGGTTCGGCCGGGATCTCGGCGTGCAGGTGTGACGCCATGCCCATATCCTCTCCCTGAAAGAGATCTATGATGCCGCCATGGGGCCAATGGATATCGCGCAGATAACCGGCAAAGGCAGCAGTCGCCGCGCCGGTGGCTGGATCTTCATAGACGCCGCCATAAGCAAAGGGATTACGGGTGTGAAACAGCTGCTCACGGGCGGCATGGGCCAACAGTATGGTCACCAGTCCTTCCCTTCGCATCAAGGTGCGCCCCTGCTCCAGCTCATACTCCATGGCCGCAAGGGCGGCACGGCTGTTCAGGGCCAGTACCAGATGATCGGCGCCGCCATGAATGAGCGCGGGTGGAATACGGGGATCCAGATCCGCGGGCGTGTAACCGAAGAGATCCAGTGCGGCGGCCACCAGTTCGGCCGGGGCCGGTTTGCTGTGAGTCGGCGGCGATTGCAGGGCGGCCTGCCAGTGCCCTTCCCCATCCAGCCAGCCCGATACCTTGATCACCGCCTGATTGAGGTGCAGTCCATACTCCCCTTCCCCAAAGCGCCGCGCCAATGCCACGCCGAGGGCTATGGTGGCATGGCCACAGAATGGCACCTCGGCCTCGGGAGAAAAGTACCGTACCCGCCACTCCCGCAGCTCGGCGGTTGGCTCAACTGCCTGTGCGCCTTGGGGCAAGGGCGTTGACATGGGTGCGGCGAAAGCGGTTTCCGAAAATCCCACTTCGGCGGCAATATGCTGCATCTCGTGTGCGCCGGGCAAACTGGCGCCAATCCAGACACCGGCAGGGTTGCCCCCTTGCAGCCCATCAGAAAAGGCGGCGATACGCACCAACTCGGGCTCCAACGGGAAGGCTAGCTCCTTCATGATCACTCCTTGTTCTCATGCTGCTTGTTTACATAGTGACGACGTCATACTGGCTGCTTTCATGCTGAAAAAGTCAGCACCCATGCTTGACCATTTACGCAGCCCCAAGACAGAGCCTCTTGCAAACCTGACCAACGACCCCATTCACAAGAGAAACACGCCAAGCTTACCCGTTAAATTAAATGGCGGACAGGTGTCGCTTGGGCGCCGCGGATCCGGGTGCTGGCAACTAGCCTTGAGATGCGTGTCTGTATAGGTCGTGCCGTGGAGAACCCTATGTATTCTTACACCCTCACCTTCAAGGAGGAGGTCGACAAGTTGACGGCCCCCGAGCAGGAGATCCACCTGCAGAGCCCTGCCCAGGCGGGGGATTTTATTATCCTCTCCGATGGCAGCCGCCATCAGGTGATGTTTGTCACCCACCGCGCCCACTACAGCAGCCTCTATCTCGATAAAGGAGTGAGGGTGCCGCAAGGCTAGCAGCCCACCTGCCAATCCAAGAAAGCAAAAGAGCGGCTCGTGGCCGCTCTCTAAGCACTCGGGGAATGTGGATTGGCGTCACAACACCTTGATCACCGGCTGGCTCATTATCTCGACGTCGTTTTTATAGACCACCAGCACACCGGTTGGCACACCCCGCTCACCCAACACAGTCACTAGGCACTCGTAGCGGAATGGGCCGCTCTTGAATTGGTAGGTGTGGTTACCCCCTGTCCCTTCAACCCTGACGGTGCCATTTTTCAGTACCAGATCCGGCTTGTCACCGAGCGCCTTGCCCTTGGCCCAGGAGGCGTAGCGATAGTGACCATCGCCCATATCGTCGATGCGAATGGTGAATTTTTCGGTCTGCCACATCAGCTCGGGACTCTGATAATCCCGCAGGCCGGGATAAAGATCACTCTTCTGGCCGGCGATCAGTTCTGCTTCCAGCTTGGCGGCCTGCGCCGTCTGATGATTGATACCGATCACCTTGCCATCGAAATCCATCCAGACTCCGCCACTGCCGAACATGATGCCGCACCAACCCATGGTCTGCCAATCCTGCCCGACTTGGGATATGGCGATACGCTTTAGAATGGCGTCATCAAACACCTCGTCGAAACGGGTCAGCATCTCCGATGGGTTCTTGATGGCGGGCATGGGGTACTCCCGCTTGAAGGGATATTTCATCTGGTTGGCAAGCGACTGATGATCTTTGGCTTCGGCCGCATCGATAAAACGCTGCACAAAGGAGTGATACTCGACAGGCAACGGATCTTCGGCAGCTGATGTGGGGAATGTTGCCCATAAAAGCCCCAAAAAAAGAGTGGCCAACACTCCATTGCGCCTGCCAGTTCGGTTAAATGGCACAGTGTGTATGGAGAGGGTATTCATGGCATTACAGTGTGTCAGTTTCATTCCTCACCCTCTCCCAACAAATAAACCATCAATACGTCCTCATCAGAGAGGACTAGCTTGCAGACTTGATAGACTTTTTCACTTTCTTCAGTGCCATCTGCTGCTTGAGTGGTGAAAGATAATCAATGAACAGATTGCCATCAAGATGATCAATTTCATGTTGCATCACAATTGCCAAAAACTCACTGCTCTCCATAGTGAGTTGATTTCCATGTCGATCCAATGCGGATACAACCACCGAGGAATATCGCTCAACATCAGCATAATAATCCGGGATGGACAAACATCCCTCCTGCCCGAATACCTTGTCAGTACCACTTATCACTTCCGGATTGATCAATATCAGCGGCTGATCTCTGCTCTCTGACAAGTCGATAATAACAATTGCCTCTTTACGGCCAACTTGAGTCGCCGCCAACCCGATACCATTCTCGGTCGTATACAGAGTCTCCAACATGTCATCAATCAGGCTCTGCACGACAGTAATGTCCTCAACCTGTTCAGCTTTAATTCTCAACTTGGGATCGGGTACCGTCAAAATATCCAGAATGGCCATCATCACTCTCCATTAACCATTATTTGCTCATCAATATTCACTAAACAAGGGTCGAGACAAGGAGACAAACTCCTGGTCCCTCTCCACCATCTTGTAACCGAGGCACTCATAAAATCGTAATGCCCCCTGATTTCCTGTAAAACTGGACAAGGTCACCCGGCTTTTCCCCTCACGCTCTGCCTCGCGATGCAACCGTTCCATGACGGCCGAGCCCAACTGCCGACCCTGATACTGTGGAAAGATGATCAGCAGATGGACGTGCAGCGCATTGTCGTATGGCTTGCAGCAGAGTAGACCAACACGCTCACCACCCTGCAGGATCCATGAGAACCATTGCGGCTGGTACACGCGGCTTAGCCGCTCACGCTGAGACTCATCATCCCAGCCAAATACCGACTCAACATAGGGACAGATACCCTGCTTGATGGCAGCGAAAGCCCCTTCAAACTCACTCTTTGGCACATCTGCCAGCTCGATATCCATCTCACTCCCTGCTCAAGCCACATCGATGGCCGGCTGCGTCATTGAGCACATGTCCAGCCATGGCTGTTTTCGCCTCGATAACAAGGCTTAAGCCATAATTAATTCCCATTTGGATATCTTACCAACCAGCAAGCAGATAAAAAGGCTATTGGCCAGAAATAGGAGGAACCGGTGCAATGCAACATCCCTAACGGATGTCGTGAAAATGCAGGCAGATGGGTCATTGAAACCAAGGGATAGCGGGAAAATGTCTGGCTGGGCACTTGGCATATGAGGGGAAATTGGGCCAGCAGCTGGCCCAATACGTTTATGAGTGGCTCACCTCTTCCATAAAAATCAGCCGCAGGGGCTCTGCCAACAATGCATCGGCCTGCTTGGCAAAGGCTTGAAAATAGTCAGTCGCGCAGTGGTCATCCAAGGCGGCCTGACTGACGAAAGCTTCACGCATATAGAAGGTGTCCGGTTCGTCACGCAATTCGAACAGCACATAATCCAGGTTGCCCGGCTCGTGGCGCGTGGGCTCGACCAGCTTGAGCAGTTCATGGCGCAGGCGTTCCTTCATACCAGGTCGTGCTTTGAGCACCGCAATCGACACTATTTTGTCTGACGTTATCTTCATCCATATCTCTCCACTGTCATACCATCAAGACATCAGGATGAGCCAACATCTCTGCATTTACGTTCATGAAAGCTCATCCATCAACATGGCAAGCAGTGTATGCATGGCAGGCTGATGGATATAGATGGGCAGGATGGACAGAGTGTTCCGTCGGATGAACAACGGAGGATCCGGTAGAAGCATGGCCCCCTGCTGTCAGGCATCCCTTGGTTCTGTACGCAAGAGGGGGGGCGTCAGCGCCACTGGGGAAAATAACCTTCAGGACGACAAGATCAACGGGCGGCACTCCATGCACTGGCAACGCACTGGTTGTCCGCCATTAGTCCGCAAACCATTGTTCTACGCTGAGGTAATACGTGGTGAAGCCACGCCCCGACAGGGTCGTCTTCTTCACCCTGGTGGATCGTCTGGCAAGGAACCGGTATGCGGGGCGGGTGTCCAGCAGATGAAAGAGCACTTCCCGATGGCCCATGCTTCGCGCCCATCCCATCATCTCCTTGAAGATGGCAATCTCGACTCCCTCGCCGTCGGGTTGTATTCCGCACCAGCCAACCAGAGCGCCATCGATGACAAGGGCCCGCACGCGGCAACCGGGTAACATGTCTATCCGTATCTTGCCATCCATCCAAACGCGCACACTGGCCGCATCGAAGGGGGGATGATCAATCAGATGTTTTCTCACTGTCTCATCGTTGACCAGAGGCAGAAAATCTTCTGCACTCACGTCACCGAAGGGTTTGAATTCCATGCAACTCATAGTGAATGATGTCCAATATGGTGGGCTCGGCAGTCTGATGACTCTCCCACCGGATATGTATTCCGCTTCTGATAGCGCGAACCGTCTTTATACAAAACAGATCAGGGCCAGGTCGTCATCTGGGCGTTCGATGATATCGGTGGATTTCAAGACAGGCGGCATCGGCCGCGAAACTGCTTTGCAACTGATGAGCCAAGCCGCTGCCGGCCTTGCAACCAATGCATTTCCAACACAGCGCCTCTTGCCCGCTACAACACCTCGACCTTGACCCTGATAAGGCCGGATCTTGTGTTGCCAATGCTGCTGAAGGCAGACCTGGAGAGGTCGATGATCCGCCCGCGTTTAAAAGCACCGCGGTCATTGACCTTGACCACGACGCTCTTGCCGTTGGCGATATTGGTGACCCTGACCAGGGAGCCAAAGGGTAACGTCATATGGGCAGCCGTGTTGAGGTGAGTGCGATAAGGCTCGCCGCTGGCTGTCTTTTTATTGTGGTAGCGGTCAGCGTAATAAGAGGCGAGCCCGGTTTCGGTATAACCGCGCCAGCTGCCGCCGTGGTTGTCGTCATATCGGCTGCTACAGGCTGCCAGCAACAGGCAAAGAGATAACAACAGCCCTTTTTGTATGTATTGCATCTTTCCCTTCATATCCGCCATGCGCTTTATCCTTGATCCCCTTGCCGGTATGGCCGGTCTTGTTGTCGTCACGTAAAACGGCCAGATCGGGATGGCCAGTAAAAGGTTCATAAACTGTCTCGCGGTTCCACCCCCGAGGGCAACGCGGCTACTTTGTCCTATTTTGCAACTAAAACGGGAGGCCAAGCCTCCCGTTCATGTATTTACCCGTCAGCCCTTGTCAGGATGTGCACCAGACGCAGGTCAGGCAATCAGCTTGTCGTCACTAAAGCCAAAACCGCGCAGCCCCACTACATGCACGTGTTCGTGCTTGCCCTGCACCTTGCGGATGAGCTTGTAGGTGGTGCCCTTCTCGGGGCTGATGTTCTCGGGCGCCGCGATAAGCAACTGCATATCCTGCCGCTCGCACAGCTCGAACAGGGTGGCGATGGATTTGCCATCCAGACGGGCCGCTTCGTCGAGGAACAAGAGGCGGCAGGGGGCGATATCCTTGCCGCGCAGACGGCGGGACTCCTCCTCCCAGCTGATCAGCACCATCAGCAAGATGGCCTGACCGGTACCGATTGCCTCACCGGTGGAGAGGGCGCCGCTCTCGGCCCGCAGCCAGCCATCGGCACCGCGCTGCACCTCTATCTCCAGCTCCAGATAGTTGCGATAGTCGAGCAAGACATCGCCCATCACCTGATAGCTGCGATCCCCCTGCTCGGTTTGCGGGTTGAGACGCTGGAACAGCTTGGCCATCGCCTCGGAGAAACTGAGCTCCTTGTCGGCGAACAGATCGTTGTGCATAGCGGTCTGATCGGCGAGCGCGGTCAGCAACCGAGTGTGGGCCTCGCGGATATTGACGTTGAGGCGCACCCCGCGCACCAGACCGAAAGCGATGTTCTGCAAGCCCTGGTTGAGCACCCGGATGCGGTTCTGCTCGCGGCGGATGATGTTGGTGATCTTGGCCGCCACCTCGTGGGAGGAGAGCGACAGGTGGTTCTCACGCTGTTTGAGCTCATCGGCGAGGCGCGCCAGCTCGATCTCCATCTCTTCGATGGCCTCAACCGGATCATCGGAGCGGATGATGTCGTTACGGATGCGATCTTTGAGGTAACGGTAGACCTGCACGTAGAAGGCGACCTTCTGCTCGGTGCTGCGATTGCCTTCCGACAGACGCAGCGCATCGCGCAGGGCCTCGTCATGGGCCACGGCAACCCGCAGGGCGCCGAGGGCCTTGTCAGACATGGAGCGCAGCTCGTCGCTGTCCAAGTAAGCCAGTTCGCGCTTGTTCAGACGCTTCTCGACGTCGGTGTCGCGTGCCAGACGCACCACCCGCGACCAGCTCGCCTTGTGGCTAACCAGTGATTTACGAGCAGTGAAGTAATCTTTGCCCTCCAGCTTGAGACGACCGCCCAAAGATTCAATCTCGCGCTTGGTCACCTGCAACTGTGCCTCGGCGCTGGTGCGACGAGAACGGGTGCGAATGAGCAGCTCTTCGATCTCTTTCTTGTGGGCGCGTGACTTCTCTTCCATGTCCTCCGACAGGGTCAGCCCCATGGCCGCCAGCTCCTGCTCGAACTCGGTCAGGGTCTGGCGCTTGGCCGAGGCGCTGGAATCGAGCGCGGTGCGCAGTTGCAGCGCCTCTGTGTGGCGCTGGGCAATCTGTTTGTGCTGCTCACCGGCGGTGCGGGCCGCCAGCTCGGCAGCCTTGAGCTTCTCTTTGAGTCGCTCGCTCATCTCTGAGGCCTTGCCCAGCAGGTCTTGCGCATCCTGATAGGCAAAGTGCGGCAGGCGGGCTACCAGCTGATCGAGGGCATAGCAACGGCGCTTCTGCTCGGCCAACAGCTCGCTCACCTCATCATATGCAGCCTGCAGGGCAGCGAGATCCTGCGGATCCTGACGCAGCACCTGCACCTGGATTTCGAGCTTCTCGAGCGCCTTGCCGTGTTTGGCGATAAAGGCTTCGGCCTGTTTCAGCGCTTCCACATCGGCGTGAGCCGCCTCGAGACGGGCCGCCAGATCGGCCTCGGCAAATAGATGGGCAAAGGGCAACATCCCCTGCACCAGCTGGATATGTCGGATCAGCTGGGCAACGGCCGCTTTGGCCTCGCTCAGCTGCTTGTCGCACTCGGCTATGGTTCCTTGCAGGGTGCGCAACTCGGCCTGTTTGGTCTGCACCTGATTTTCAGGGTCCGGCAGGAAGGCGATATCCAGATGCTGGCCGATAAAGTCGCGGAAGTGTCCGTAGAGGCGGTGATACTTCTGCTGCTCGAAAGCGGCCTTGGCGTAGCCCTCGATGAGGCCTTCGCGCTCGAGATCGAGCTGCTCGATGCGTTTTTCCCGGGCGGCGCGGCCGAACAGCGGCAGCTCGGGATAGCGGGAGAAGCGCACCTGACGCTTGCTGGTGCGCACCAGCACGGCGTCCCCCAGCTCGTCCGCTTCCACCAGATCCTCGTCAAAGGAGTCGGGGTTGCCCTGAATGAGGTAGATATCCTCCGGGCAATCTTCCAGCTTTTTCAGTCGCTCGATAGCGCCCTCAAGGTCGAGCACCACCAGGGCGCTGCGAGCCGGGCCGTACAGCGCGGAGTAGTAAGGGGCATCGTCGATGGAGATGTCGTCATAGACATCGGAGAGCAGCACGCCCCCCACCTGCTCGGCGATGCGGGCCAGACGCGGATCGGCCTCACCAGCCCCCAGCTGCAGGTTGCGAATTTGCAGCTCCAGCGCCTGTTTCTGCGCCGCGATGCGATTGCTCTCCTGCTCGAACTCCCGCTCCTTGTCGAGCACGGTCTGCATGCCGGCAGAGAGCGCTTCGGCGGTGGCGAGCGGCAATCCACTCTGCTCGCGCAACTGCTCAAGCTTTTCAAAGGATTTGAGCCAGCGCGGAGCCAGCTTGGTCAGCTCGCCGATATCGCGGCCCAGCTGGACGCCCTGATGCTCAAGGCTGGCGCGGCGCTGATTCAGATCGCTCTGCTGATCGCTTAGCTCCTCCTGACGGGTACGCTGGGCCTCAAGAAACAGCTCCAGCTCGTCTTGGCTGGCGATCAGCTGGCCAGAGGCCTGCTGTAGCTCGTCACGCAAGCGGAACAGCGCCTGCTGGCTTTCGCTCTCTTTCTCGAGGCGAGCCAGGGCGGCGCGCAGCCCCTGCCCCTGCGCGATGCGGGCCTTGTCTTCGATATGGCGCTTGAGCAGCCCCTGCGCCGTGGGCCAGGCAGCTTCTCGGGCAGTCTCGGGGGCGATACTCAACAGCAGCGTCAACGCAGCCTGATGCTCGGCCACCGCCGCCTTGGCCAGCGCCAGCTGCTGCTCGGCCCCCAGCACCCGGCTGGTGAGGCTCTGCTCGGCGGCGCGGAACTGATGCAGGGTGTCGCTCGCCTGTTCGGCCGTCAGCCCCGGCAACTCGCACTGCTCGCGGGCATTGTCCAGCGCCTGCACCGCCTGACGGTACTGGATGGCGCGGGTCTGCTGAATATCCAGTGCCTGCTGGTAGTCGGCGAGCTGGGTCTTGAGGCTGTCTACCTCTGCCTGCGCCAGTTCCTTGCGCTCTTCTACTTCCAGCAACTGGCAATGGATCTCTTCCACCACGGCTTGCTGCTGCTCCAGCTTGTCGACGAGCTCCGCCAGATCGGCGCGATACATCTCTATCTTCTTCTGCAGAGCAACCGCAGCCATCACCTTGGCCAGATGCTCGGCAGCAGATTCCAGCTCGTCGGTCAGTAATTTTTCACGGTTGGTGAGCTGATCCACCTCGTCAACCAGATAGATGGCACGCTGCTTCTCTTCAGCCAGCAAGCGGCGTTTGCCCGCCAGCTCCTGCCGCGCCTTGAGGGCCAGCTCGGAGAGACGGTTCTTCTCGGCGGCGTTGCGCACATAGTCCGCCGCCACATAGTGGGTGGTCTCGGTGATCAGGTTCTTGAACAGATCCCGCTGACCTTGCGTCTCTTTAATGGCTTCCAGGGTGCGGCGGTTTTCATAGATGGCCGCCTCCATGTCCTGGAACGCCTTGCGCACGCCAGAGTTCTCCGGCAGCAGGTATTCACGCAAGGAACGGCTGATGGACGAAGAGATACCGCCGTAGAGGGAGGCTTCGATCAGGCGGTAGAACTTGCCGCGATCCTTCTGGTCGCGCAACTTCTTCGGCGTGATGCCGAACTCGAACATGAAGTTGTGATAGTCGGTCACCGTATTGAACTTGGCGACCTTCATGGCCCCCAGCTCGGCGGCCGCCCCTTTCAGATCGGTAAAGGCGCGCACCCGGCCCTTGCCGTCGTCGAGCTTTTCCAGCAGCAGATCGGTGGGTTGCAGTTGCTCGGGCACATCCACCAGCGCGAACGGGGTGATGTTGACCTTGTTGTCACGGTTGGCTACCTGCTCCAGATGGACGCCGACCCAGATCCGCTGTTCGCGGCTGTTCATCACCTCGAGTACCGAATAGCAGTGGCCGCGCTGCAGCTTGCCGTAGAGCCCCTTGTCACGGGAAGCACTGGATGAGCCCGCTTCCGTGGTGTTGCGGAAATGGAGCAGGGATTGATCAGGGATCAGTGCCGCGATAAAGGCCGCCATTGTGGTGGACTTGCCCGCCCCGTTGCCGCCAGAGAGGGTGGTGACCAGCTGGTCGAGATCGAAGGTGCGGGCGAAGAAGCCGTTCCAGTTGACCATGGTCAGGGATTTGAATTTGCCTCTCACGACACACTCTCCATCAAAGCAAAGGGCTCCATCAGGGCCTTGTATTTAACGCTGCAGGTCATCTTCAACCTCCAGTTCAAGCTGTTCTTCATCAAGATCCGCTTCAATATCTTCAAACAGCGAATCGCTGCTCGGCATCTCGTCGTCGTGGAAGATGGCCTCCCCCTCCTGGATCATCCGCAGCTGAACGGCGCGGGGATCTTCATCGGAGCGCACGTCGGCGGCAAAGCGGAACACGGATTCGTTGACCCGAAATTTGTCGCTGTTGCCAAGGGCGGTGATCATGCCAAGACGGCGCAGACGGCGCATGGAGGTGCGAATCTTCTCGAGCAGCTTTTTCTTGTCGAGATCGGTGCCGCCAGAGCGACTGTTGACCATGCGCAGCAGCTGCTTCTCGTCGGCCAGGCTCAACACCTCTTCTTGCAGCTCGCCCATGGCGAACACCCCTTCCGAGGCGAGGCGGTCCGGGCTCAAGTACAGGTAGCAGAGCACCTTGCCCACCAGCATATCGAGCTCGGAGAGCACAGTGGTACCAATGTCGGCGCTGGGGCGCGGGCGCAGATAGAAGAAGCCTTCCGGCGCCTTGATGAGTTCGACCTGATAGCGGCCGTAGAAGACCTCCAGCTCGTTGTGGTACTCCACCAGCGCCGAGTGCTGTTCGAAATCGTCGGCACTGATGTGACGGCCGGAGCGCAAGGCGGTGTCGATGCGCGGAAACAAGGGGTTGGCAATCGCCTCTGCGAGCCGCAGCGGCAAGGGAAACTCAGTATTGATCAATGACATAGGCCTGAACCTTGGATCCAGCTTGGTTAATGGGTTTCCATGCGGGTTGGCGGTGCAGCTCGCGCTCACCGCTGGCATGGCCCAGGCGCACGGCCTGGTCGATCAGAAGACGCGCCACATCGAAATGGGCGTGAGCCGGGTAATCCAGCAGGTATTCCCGCAGCACATCGGCCAAGTCCAGCTGATGGCCCTGCTCGGGATAACGGGCGAGGTAGCGCTCGATGCGCTCAGCCAGTGCCTGATTGATGTCCACCATCTCCATATACTCCATCTCGAGGGGCACCTCGCCGGTCACCTCCTCGTCGTGGATGGCAATGGTTTCATCCCGCAGCTCCAGCAAACGGGGCTCCTCGGCGATGCGCAGCTGCCAGTTGTGCTGCTCGAAATTGCGAATGGAGTCGCGCAGCCGCTGGCTGAAGGCGCGGTTCTTGTCCATGTCGATGGCGTTGCGGATAAATTTGTGGACGTGGCGATCGTAACGGGACCATAGCTCGATGCACTGCTGGCCCCAGCTAGTGATCACATCAAGCCGTCCCTGCAAGGCATGGGTCAGCTCCTCGACGTGAAACAGATCGTCGCGCCCTTGCGCTGCTTCCTGAATGTTGAGCAGCCCCGCCTGCAGGCGGTGGCCGGCAGCGTCCAGGGTATCTTGCAGCTCGCGCAGGGTCTGACCTGTCTCGTGCAGCAGCTTTTCACAGCTGTGAATGGCATCGACCCAGTTCTGGGTCAGCAGGGCCGCTATCTCGCTCTTGACCTGATTTTGCTGCTCATCCATGGCGCGCTGGGTCAAGTCGATACGTCCCAGCGTCTCTTCCAGCGAGAAGGTGAGACGTGGCAGCACTTCGGCATCCCACTGCTCGCGGGTGTTAGTCTCGAGCGCCGCCTTGCGGGCGGTGTCGAGCTCGGCCGCCAGATGTTCGAGCAGGATGGAGAGCTTGATGGAGTCAACCTGACGCTGATCCATAAAGAAGTCGACGATCCCCATCCCCAGCCGCGACAGGCGATAGAGACTCTCCCCCGCCACCATGTCGGTGTTGAAGCGCGACAGCAGCTGCTGGCGAATGAGATCGTTGATGGCGTTGTTGGCACGACCTGTGAGGGTCTCGTCCATCTGGCCAAAGGCGTTGCTGACATAGCCAAAGGCATCGTGCAGCGCCGCTTCTGACAGGTCCGATTCATCTTCGGAGAGTGTCTTGATTGCAATCAGAAAGGCCAGCCGGTCGGTAGGCAAGCTCAGCGCCAACCCCTCCTGCCTGACCCACCCTACTATCTCCGGCACAGAACGCTCGGGCAGGGTACGGGATGTACTCATCATGACGTTGTCATCTCGTTGTTATCCGTGGGACGGTCTCATCATATAAAACTGACCATCTCGTTGTTATTACAAGGCTGCCAGACAGACTGCTTGTCAGCTTGACGGTTTCTGCGCCATCACATGGATATAGCGACCCAAGGAGATAAACGGCTCCTGGCGACAATATTGCTGCTCCATGGCCAGCAGATCATCGAACTTCTCGACCTGATCCTGCTTGTGGCGCATGTAGTCGTGAATGACCCGCACCCCCGTCTTGCCAATGATCTTGAGGCCCCCTCGCCCAATCCAGTCGTAGACCTGTTCAGGCAACTGCGGATTGGTGGGGGTCAGGGCGGTCTGGCGCTTCTTGCGCAGGCCAAGGCGCACATAATCGAAATTGCCCACCACCAGACTCTGAAACAACAGACCATGACGGTTGTAAAAAAGCAGCGACAGTATGCCCCCTGCATTGACGAAAGGGAACAGACCGAGCAGGGTCTGGCGCGGCTCGGCGAGCCACTCCAGCACGGCGTGACAGAGCACCAGATCAAAGGTGCCGGTCACCTGGCTCTTGAGATCCTGAATGGGGCAATGGATGAGACGAATTCTGTCTTCCAGCCCCGTTTCAGCGATCTGGACCCGTGCAAGTTCAAGCATTTCGGCGGAGAGATCGCACAGCTCCACCTGATGACCCATGGCCGCCAGCTTCTGGGCAAAATAGCCAAATCCGCCCCCCGCATCCAGGATGCGCAGGGGCCGGTTGCCAAGGCGAGCCAGGCAGGCTTCAATGTCGCTCCAGACCACAGTGGTGCGAATACGCCCCTTGGTGGAGTCATAAATGTTGCGAGCAAACTTGTCGGCACGCCCGTCAAAACTCTGATCTTGCTTCAAGACTCACTCAACTTTTGGCCGCAGCATTGGGCCTGACGAAAAAAGAGGGGTATTCTGTCACATCCCGAATTTGCTGAAAACTCAAGGACGACATCCCAGTGTTTGAGCTCAACCTGTTTGCCGCCAACTTGTTTGTTATCAAGAAATGGCTGGGTCAATTGCTGATGCCACTGCCCTTTTCCCTCTCCTTATTGCTGCTGGCGCTTTTGCTGCTCTGGTTCACCCGCTTTCAGAAAGCCGGCAAGCTGCTGGCGACCCTCTCCTTGCTGGTCGTCGCCCTGATGGGCATGCGACCGATAAGCTACGAGCTGGCCCGCCCGCTGGAGCAGACCTTTCCGCCCTTCGAGATAAACCAGCACCCGGATATAGCGGCCATAGTAGTGCTGGGCAACGGCCATGTGAGCGATCCGGCGATCCCTGAGCGCGCCTGGCAGAACAATATCGCCCTCGCAAGAACTCTGGAAGGCGTACGCCTCGCCCAGGCTTACCCCCAGGCCACACTGGTCTTCTCCGGCTATGTATCGGGGGATCCCCTCTCCAACGCCGAGGTCAATGCCCGCATGGCGGCCAGCCTGGGGATAGAGAGATCCCGAATGACGTTGTTTGAAAACAACAAAGACACCCATGACGAGGCCATCAGCATCAGCCGTTATCTCAAGGGCAAGCGGGTGGCGCTGGTCAGTTCGGCCACCCACCTGCCGCGAGCCATGGCGCTCTATCAGGGACAGGGACTCGATGCAGTGCCGGCCCCCACCGACTACACAGCCAAGCAGAGTCAGGTGGCGCAACCCCTCTACAGCTACCTGCCGAAGGGACGTTATCTGATGTATTCCGAGGCTGCCATTCACGAATGGATTGGGGTATGGTGGGCCCGTTTGCGAGGGCAGGTTAACGATTGAGCAATCGAGCCTTTCATTCCTGATTTGGATCAGGAAAGCGAAAAAAAATTACGTCATTTGCCGCCGGGTCAGCTATCTTGGGCTCGGTTCAATTCATATAATGTCGCGCAATCAAATGCCTAGGAGAGTTACAAGATGAGACAGCACCTGGTAATGGGTAACTGGAAACTGAACGGCACCAAAGCTTCTGTAGAAGCTCTGATCAAAGGACTGACCCCGGCTGCTGCCGCTCATCCTTCCGTGCAAGTCGCCGTCTGCCCGCCGGTTATCTTTTTGGGTCTGGTTGAGCAGCTGACCGCAGGCAGCAAGATTGCCTACGGTGCCCAGAATGCCGACGTTCACGAGTCCGGCGCCTTCACCGGCGAGAACGCCCCCTCCATGCTCAAAGCCTTCGGTTGCACCTACTCCCTGGTCGGTCACAGCGAGCGCCGTACCCTGCACGCAGAGAACGACGACGTGGTAGCCGCCAAGTACGAAGCCATCCAGAAAGCGGGCCTGATCCCCGTATTGTGCATCGGTGAGACCCTGGAGCAGTTCGAAGCCGGCGTGACCAAGACAGTGGTTGAGACCCAGCTGAAAGCCGTCATCGACCGTTGCGGCATCGCCTCCTTCAGCAACGCCGTGGTTGCCTATGAGCCGGTATGGGCTATCGGTACCGGCAAGACTGCTACCCCGGAAATCGCTCAATCCGTTCACGCTCACATCCGTCAGTACCTGGCCGGTTTTGATGGCGCCGTGGCTGCCAAAGTACAGATCCTGTACGGCGGTTCCGTCACTGGTGCAACCGCTGCCGACCTGTTCGGTCAGCCGGACATCGACGGTGGCCTGGTGGGTGGTGCGTCCCTGAAAGTGGACGACTTCTCCCAGATCATCGCTGGCGCTGCCAAGTAATTTCGCATTACTGACAAAGAGAGGGGTGTGTCCCCTCTCTTGTATCGCTTTTCCTATGGCGGCCCCCGCATCCCATACGAAAGCCGATATAGTAAAAGTGGCTTGTCTATTTCCAAACATTCGTATTTGACAACTCAGATCCAGAGGCACTCATGACCAAACAACTCAAACGTATTGGTGTTTTGACCAGTGGTGGTGACGCACCGGGTATGAACGCAGCCATTCGCGCCGTGGTGCGCGCCGGTCTGCATCATGGCCTGGAAGTTTATGGCATCTATGATGGCTACCTCGGTCTGCATCAGGACAGGATCGTCAAGCTGGAGCGCCACAGCGTCTCCGACGTGGTGAACCGTGGCGGTACCTTCCTGGGTTCTGCCCGTTTCCCCGCCTTCAAAGATCCGGCCGTGCGTGCCGAAGCGATCGAAAACCTGAAAAAACACGGCATTGATGCCCTGGTGGTGATTGGCGGTGACGGCTCCTACATGGGTGCCAAGAAGCTGACCGAAGAGGGTTTCCCCTGCATCGGCCTGCCGGGCACCATCGACAACGACATCGCCGGTACCGACTTCACCATCGGCTTTGATACCGCCCTGAACGTGGTGGTTGACGCCATCGACCGTCTGCGCGACACCTGCAGCTCCCACCACCGTATTTCAGTGGTCGAGATCATGGGTCGCCACTGCGGCGATCTGGCCATGTCTGCCGCCGTTGCTGGCGGTGCCGAGTACGTGATAGTACCGGAAGTGGCCTTTGACAAAGAGAAGCTGCTGCAGCAGATCAAGGAAGGCGAAGCAAAAGGTAAACGTCACGCCATCATCACCATCTGTGAACACGTCACCGACGTGAATGCGTTGGCCAAGGACATCGAAGCCATGACTGGCCGCGAAACCCGCGCCACCATACTGGGTCACATCCAGCGTGGTGGCTCGCCGACTGCGCGCGATCGCATCATGTCGAGCCGCATGGGTGCCTTCGCCGTCGAACAGCTGCTGGCAGGCCAGGGTGGTCGCTGCGTCGGTATCCAGGGCAACGAGATGGTGCACCACGACATCATCGACTGCATCGAGAACCTGAAGCGCCCGTTCAATCAGGAGCTGTACGATCTCTCCACCACCCTGTTCTAAGCCGCATGGCTTGCATCAGGTTGTTGTGACAAAACCCTCCGCTGGAGGGTTTTTTAATCCGCCTTGTTTACCGCAGCGTCAGCAGTAAACAGCGGCATTGCATGCCAGGCTTTACTGGCACTCCGCTTTACTCTTCATCTCACTCTTCTCGTTCGCTCGCACCACTCACACAAGACTGATTGGCTCACTCGGCCACTCAAGACCGTCACCAGGATCCGCTGACTTGCTGTGCGAAGCCAGGGGTTAGCAAGCCTTCCGCTGTCGGTGCCCATACTGGGTGATTGGGAAGTGCCTCAGTGTCCCCCTGCAACGCCAACCAGTGTCACCACTCGCCCCGCCCTTCGCCCATATTTTTCAGGCTCTTTCCTCCTATTCACCCCCATCACACTCTCAAGCTGTCGTGAAAACGCCACAAACCGCTCGGAAGAAGAAGCCGATGACAGCGCAGTGACTGTGCAGCGAGTTACTGATCAACGGCCAATAGGCACCTGCCAACGTCAAAAATACCGACCCGCAATGTCACTCAGCCCGCATCCACAGGTGCATGGCATCGGGAAAATGTGAAATCCCTTCCCGCTGGCCCCGGCGGCTCTTTATCCCAGTAAAAGCCCACCTTTTTCACCCTTTTTATCCCTCTGACTGAAAAACAAGAAGAGTGACAATCCCCTGCAAGTGAGGCCACCCATGGCCTGTCTGCTTTCACTGAACCAAAAATTGGATATCAACACCCTATCTTACCCTGAGACCACCAACCCTGCTTGTGGCGACATTTTCAGGCGCAGCAGGAGGCCACTTTTGCTCATAAAACTGGTAAAATCCAATAAAGCTCCATATAAAACCCATCATAAACATCACAACGCAAGAACATAACCATTTGAATTTATATATAAAAATAGAAAATTAGCAAGTCACCCACCATAGAAATGAACGGAGTGGTGATAAAACACCCTCAAGAATACAAAAATAAGGCTTAGCGACCATCAGTGTGACAATAAGCCATATAATTACATTTTGCCGTTGTGTTACTGCACAGTTATGGTATCTTGGTCCCATCAAGAGTCAGCCAAGGGAGACAAAATATGAAAGAGTTTGTTGTTACTGCCGTTTTTACCGTGTTTTTCACTCTGGTTGCCGTCTCTCTGCCGTCCCTGTCACAGCTCTGAGCCGGTTAATTATCCAGAATCCTGTATCACTGAATGACAACCATCGCTTTGGCGCTGACTATTCCACCGCTTTCTGTCTTTTTTGACTGCCTCACTCGAGATGATGCCTGAAACGGAATTTAGAACGGGTTGATGCACACTAAACAAGCTGGACGTCACCGCCATCACCAACAAGGGGAGCCTCATCGCTCCCCTTGTTGCATTTTGTCAGCGGGATTTACTCTTGCTCCCCTGCCCGTCACAATATCCGCTGAACTCGCCACGCAGGAATTACCATGACACAAGATGCTCTTCGCCATTGGCGTCGTGATCTTCATCGTCTGCCCGAAGCGGCCTGGTGTGAATTTCGCACCAGCTCCCTCATTGCTCACCACCTCTCAAAACTCGGATTTGAAGTCATGCTGGGGGACAAGCTGCTGGCCAGCAACCTCATCATGGGACGGGAGGTAGACGTACAAGCCCAGAAGGAGCGCGCCCTGCGTCAGGGGGCACATCCTGACTGGCTGGCGCGCATTGAAGAGATAACGGGTGTGATGGGAGTATGGGACAGCGGTCGTCCCGGCCCGACCCTGGCCTTTCGCTTCGATATCGATGCGGTGGAAGTGGACGAGAGCCAGGATGAGCTGCATCCCCCCAGCCAGGAGGGGTGGCAGTCTCGCAACGCCGGCTGGATGCACGCCTGTGCCCACGACGGCCACACCGCCATCGGTTTGGTGCTGGCCGAGCGGATAGCAGCCCTGGCAGAGCGACTCAGCGGCCGCATCAAGCTGTTCTTCCAGCCCGCCGAAGAGGGGTGCCGTGGAGGCAAGGCACTGGCAGCCGGTGGTCAGCTCGACGATGTGGATGCCCTGCTGGCGCTGCACATCGGCATTCATGCGGCCAGTGGCGAGCTGGTGGTCAATCCCACCGAGTTTCTCTGCTCAACCAAATTCGATGTGGAGTTTATGGGGCGCGCCGCCCATGCGGGTCTTGAGCCCAACGCGGGCAGCAACGCGCTGGCGGCAGCCTGCACGGCGACCACAGCCATGCTCGGCATTGCCCGACATCGCGATGGCATGACCCGCATCAACGTGGGCCAGCTCAGCGGTGGCAGCGGTCGCAACGTGATCCCGGGCCATGCCCGCCTGCTGGGAGAGACCCGTGGTGCCACCCCGGCGCTCAACGACTACATGTTCGGTCAGGTGCAGCAGATAGTGGAAGGGGCAGCCATGATGCAAGGGGCCACCTACCTCATTCGCAAGCAGGGAGAAGCCATCGGCATCGAGAACAGCCCGGCCCTGCTCGAAGAGATAGTGCCGCTTGCTCAGGCGCTCAAACTTGAGACCATCCACACCCGCCGCTTTGGCGCCAGCGAGGATGCGGGCTTTCTCATCGAGCGGGTGCAGCGTAACGGTGGCGAAGCCGCCTACCTGATCCTGGGAGCCAATCTGGCGGCGCCTCACCACCATCCGGAGTTCGACTTCGACGAAGCCGTGCTGGAACACGGGGTAGCCCTGCTCGAATCCTGGCTGCTCAGCCGCCTCGGTACCTGATCCCCTCAATATCACAAAAGGCAGCCTTGATGGCTGCCTTTTGTGTGTCTGGTGATCCGCTTGCTGCCCTGGTGCTTACTGCCCCAGCACTATGGTGGAGAGATGGGCGAAGTGGTGGATCTCGTGGGTCGCCTCGCACGAGGTGTCGTGACGTGCCGGATTGTACCAGCAGGTGGCCAGCCCCTGGGCCGCCGCACCGGCGATGTCGGTCTTGGGGTTGTCCCCCACCATCAACACCCGCGCCGGGCTCGGCTGCCCCATCAAGGCAAGGGTATGCTGGAAAATGGCGGCGGCCGGCTTGGTCACCTGCACTTCGTCAGAAATGACCAGCGGCTCGAACCACTCGCTCCAACCCAGTTTGCTGAGGCGGCCACGCTGCGGCAGGCTGAAGCCGTTGGTAATGATCCCCATCCTAACCTGGCCCTTGAGGGCCTCCAGTGTCTCGACGACCCCTTCAAGGGGCACGCTCAGGGCAATGATCTGCTGCAAGAAGGTGTCGTTCATCGCCATGGGCGCCACGTCCACCTGCTCGGCGAACAGGGAGAAACGGGTCTGCTGCAGGTGCGCTGCATCAATTTCGCCCGAATTGTACTGTTGCCACAGCCGGTGGTTGAGCGCGTGATACTCCGCCATCTTGGGGGGAGTGGGCGCCACACCGTAGATCTGCAGGGTCTGCTCCAGGGCCTGGGCGACCGGGAAATCGAGCAGTGTTTCGTCCAGATCGAACAACACCCAGTCATAACTTGGTACTTTCACGTTATTCCTTAATTTTCTTGTTCATCGAGTTCATGGCGGCGGCCCAACGGGCTGCCCAACAAGTCCAGCGTCAACCGGACCCCGAATCCGGTCACTTCGCTGCTGACCACGCCATTGCCCCCCTTGCTGCGAAAACCGCTCAAATCGAGGTGCAACCAGGGGGTCTGCTGGGGCACAAAGCGGTTGAGAAAACGGGCGGCATCGATGTGATCCGGCGACGCGCCCGGCGCACATTGTAGCAGATCGGCCCACTCGCTATCGAGGTTGTCGTCGTAGTCCTCATCAAGCGGGAAGGGCCAGATCCGCTCGCCGCTGCGCTGGCCAAGACTTATCAAGTCACAGAGCCACTGGGGCCGGTTGGTAAAGGCACCGCTGTAGCGGCTGCCCAGCGCCCGTTTGCAGGCACCGGTCAGAGTGGCGTAATCGATCAGCAGATCCGGATTGTCCTGTACCGCCATGCAGAGGGTATCCGCCAGCACCATGCGCCCTTCGGCATCGGTATCCACCACCTCTATGGTGGTGCCGTTGAGCGCGGTTACCACCTCCCCCGGCCGGTAAGCCAGCGGGCCTATGTGGTTCTCTGCGATGGCGAGCCAGCAGTGCACCTCATAGGGCAGACTGGCCCGGCTGATCGCATAGAGAGCACCCAGCGCCACGGCACTGCCGCCCATGTCCAGGTGCATGCCATACATGCTGCCGGCGACCTTGAGGTTGTAGCCACCCGAGTCGTGGCAGATCCCTTTGCCCACCAGTGCCACCCGGCGCACAGGATTGGGCGGGCAATAGCTGAGCTTGACCATGGCGGCCTGGTTGTCTTCAGAACCTCTCGCCACTGCGATGAAGGCGCCAGCGCCACGCTCGGCCAGCTGGGCCTGATCGTACTCGAACCACTGCCACCCTTCGACCTGAGCCAACTGGCGTACCCACTCCCGATAGCTGCGCGCGGTGAGATCGGAGGCTGGCGACACCGCCAGATGCCGAGCCATGCCGTTACCTTCGGCTTCGGCGTAGATCCGCGCCAGATCCAGCACACAGCGCGGTGACACCGCAATCTGCTGATAGCGCCACTCGTCCTCGACACAGTGCTTGTGACTGGGCATGGGTACGTTTGCCGCCAGCAGACAAGCCAGTGCCAGCTCGGCCAGCAGCGCCCTGTCCCCTTCGTCAAACCCTTCAAGGTGCACCCCCATCCGCTCGATCTTGAGGCCCGCCAAGGGGACTACCCAGGATCTGGCCTGCTTGTAGAGGGCGTGATCACGTACAGGATGGCTGCCCATGAAGACCACCAGTTGCAGGCTGTTATGCTGCACCAGGCTGTAGGGAGCCTTCTGGCCCAGCGCTATCTGGGTCGCCACGGGGGCGAATTCGGGCATGGCAAGGACAGGATCACGCAACTCTTCCGCGATCAGCAACAAGTTGGCCGAGAGCCCGTTGGTCATGGCCTGACTCAGGGTGGCATCATGAATATCGATTTGAGGGGGGAGATAAGTGAAATTTTGCATCATTGGGCAAGGCCCTCATCCATGAAGAGATATCACTGATGATACCCAACAAAACGCGAAGACGACCAGATTTACACTTGAAAATCAATATCAAGCGTCATGATGCACTGATGTGACGAACGGCTGGACACACAGGGAACTATAAGGAGGGGGTAATACAGAAAGAGGGAAATAACGGAAGGTTGGTTGCGGGGGCCAGATTTGAACTGACGACCTTCGGGTTATGAGCCCGACGAGCTACCGAGCTGCTCCACCCCGCGTCCGAATTGTACTGCCTTTATCACCGCGTACTACCGAGCAGAAGTAGT